>NZ_JBEPBM010000053.1:0-36405 GCF_040299205.1 Streptomyces sp. NPDC000983
CTTGCGGACCGGACGCGGCTCGATCCCCTTGGGCCGGTTGGCGCCGGAGTTCACGGCCTGGAGGTCGAAGAAGAACGCCTGGATCATGTTCTTCGCCGTCTGTCCCGCGGCCAGTTCGACGAAGTAGCGGGATTCGATGACCTGCGCGGTCTCGAAGTCGACCTGCGCGCCTTCGACAGCGGCGGCCAGGATGTTGCGCGGCGCCGGATAGGGCGCGCCGTTCAGTTGCTTCTTGAGGTTGGCGGGGAAGGCGGGGAGGTGGCCGCCGCGTCCGGCGCCGTTCCGGTCGCGGCCGGCCTCACCTCGCTCACCGTCCGCTCGACGCGAGGAAGCGGCCGGCGTCCTCGATAGCGCGGACGCTCTCGAAGGAGCCGCCGCCGTCGCAGGGGATGACGGCGCCGGAGATGTAGGACGCGGCGGACGACGACAGGAACATCGCCAGGTCGGCGATCTCCTCGCGGGTCCCGAAGCGGCCCAGCGGCACACTCCTGACCGACCGGTCCCCGGTGGGGTCGTCGCCGGGCGAGAGCCGCGCGAGGCCCTCCGTACCGGCGATCGGTCCGGGTGCGATGGCGTTGACGCGGATGCCCCTGCCGCCCCATTCGAGGGCGAGCACGCGGGTCAGCTGGTCGACGCCCGCCTTCGCCGCGCACACATGGGCCTGGTAGCGCACGGGGATCGACGCCTGGGGCGCGGTGATGTTGATGACCGAGGCGCCGGGCGCCAGGTGCTCGAACCCGGACCGCATCACATGGAAGGTGCCGTTCAGGTCGATGTCCAC
This sequence comes from Streptomyces sp. NPDC000983, assembly GCF_040299205.1. Taxonomy (NCBI): domain Bacteria; kingdom Bacillati; phylum Actinomycetota; class Actinomycetes; order Kitasatosporales; family Streptomycetaceae; genus Streptomyces; species Streptomyces sp. NPDC000983. Next base: position 782 of record NZ_JBEPBM010000053.1, read on the forward strand.
GACCACCTTGAACCCGTTCGAGGAGAGGTCGTTGACCTCGGCCAGGAAGTTGCCGGCCGCACCGGAGACCAGGATGTCCACCGGCCCCCACTCCGAGGCCACGGCGTCGAACACCGCCGCGACCGACTCCATGTCGCGCACGTCGGCCACGAAGCCGCGGACCGGGCCCCCGTGCGTGCCGAGCCGCTTGACCGCCGCGTCGACGTTGTCCTGCTTGCGGCCGGCCACCGCCACGGAGGCGCCTCGCGCGGCGAAGGCCTCGGCGATGCCGAGGTTGATGCCGGAGGTACCTCCGAAAAAGACGGCCGTCCTGCCGGTGAAGTCGAACTGGATGTCCATGCGCATGTCTCCCTAGAGGGCTTCGACGAGACCCACGACCGCCGCTGAGAAGGCGCGCCGCGGTGACGGAAGAGTCAGTCAACCTGACAAAATAGTCAAGTATTGAGAGAGGGGAGTGCGTCGAAGCTTTGCCGCTCAGTGGGCGAAATGCGCTTGTCTGGAGTGGGTGATGCGGCAGCCAGGTGTGCGCGGGTGTGTATGTTCATTCATCTGCGATGACGTGCTGGCCCGTTGTCAGGCCGGGCTTGCGGCAGTCCGGTAAGTCAAATGGTCAGGAACAGCGCGCTGTGATGCGACTCACCTGACAGAATTGTCGAATGCCGGGATGCGATGACTGGGCGTGCTTCCTCGCTGCGGCTCGGCTCGGCTCGGTTCGGCTCGGCTCAGCCCGCGGCCGGGCCGCCGGTGGCGGAGTCGGCCCAGTTCTCGTCGGGGGCGCCGCGCAGGCCGATGGCGGAGGCCCACAGCCGGGACAGGTGATCGACGACCGCGTCCTCGTCGTACGCCTCGGCGAGGGTGTCGAGCACATGGCCGACCTGTTCGACCATGGAGCCCAGCGCGATGGCCGTGAGCCGGGCATCCAGCCGCGGGTTGGCCAGCCCGGCGTCCTGGAGCCGCTTGATGCCCTCCGTGCTGCGGCCCACGTAGAGCTCCCGGATCTCCAGGACCATCTGCCGCAACTCCTTGTCGGTGGCCGCGCCCTGCTCCACGATCCGCACCACCTTGGACGCCTGGTCCCAGGCGCGCAGGAAGCGGCGGTTCGATTCCACGAGCCGGGTGTACGGGTCGTCTGTGGTGTCCGGGGTGACCAGGCTGGAGGTGAACATCTCGCCCGCGACGGACCGCAGGACGTTGTGCAGCAGGTCTTCCTTGGACTCGAAGTACGTGTAGAACGTCCCGTACGAGACGCCCGCGACCTGCACCACGGCCTCGGGGCTGAAGCCCGACCAGCCGTCGCGCTCCAGGACCTCCCGGCCGGCGAGGATCAGCCCGTCGCGAGTGCGCCGACCGCGTGTCGTGGTCGGCATCTTCGGGGCGGATTTGGTCCTCGGGCGTCCCATGCGCCCATCATGGCACGCCTCGGACGGGGGTCTGCGACAGTGGACCGGTTCGGGTTCTGCCTGGTCAGAGCTGTTGCCTGAGCCGGTGCCCCAGCCCGTGTCCGTGCTGCTCGGGGGAGGCGCGAGCCACCGCGCGGCCTACCCCTGCCCCTGCCCCGTACGCCGCGCGAGACGGTCCCGGAGCCGGCTCAGCCGGTCGATCTCGGCGTCGATGGCCGCCAGCCGCAACTGGACTACGGCGGAGGCGGGAGAGGAGTGACCGCTCTGCGCGCAGGACCGGTCCGGTTCATCGGCCAGCAGATGGATGCGGTCCGCGATACGGCGCAGGTCCTCGACGGTGAGGCCGAGGCCCAGCAACTCCCTGATGACGCGGATGCGGGTGATCTCAGCGGCCCCGTAGCTCCGTTGGCCTGCGGCTGTGCGTGCCGGCGGAGGCAGCAGGCCGCGCTCCTCGTAGAACCGCAGGGCCCGCGGTGTCGTCCCGGTTGCCGCCGCCGCGTCCGAGATCCGCATGTCCGCCTCCGTCTCGCTCCGAGTCCCGCCCGCCGTACGGTGCGTCAGTGGGCCGGCAACTCCACCACGACCGTGCCGAAGTGCCGCCCCTCGAACAGTTCCTGCAACGCCTCAGGGGCGCGTTCGATGCCCGGAACGCGGACGTGCGGAAACGAGATCTCGCCGGAGCGCAGCCAGGCGCCGAACCGCTCGGCCCATTCCTCCGGTACCTCGGGGTGGTCGGTGCCGCTGTAGCCGCGCAGGGTCATGCCGTGCGTGACCACCCGGTAGGAGTCGACGAGGGCCGGCGCGCTGCCGCCGCCCCGGTCCGGCGACAGCTGTCCGGCGACCGCGCCGACCAGCGCGAACCGTGCGCCGCGGCGTGCCGCCATGACCGCCGCGGTCAGCTGTTCACCGCCCACGTTGTCGACCACGACGTCGATGCCCTCCGGGGCCGCTTCGCGCAGTTGCTCGGTGAGCGTGCCGGGCCCGGCGCCGGGCACCACGACCGCGTCATAGCCGACCTCTTTCAGCAGTCGCTCGGCCTTGGCCGTGGATCGCGTGCCGCCGATGACGCGTCCGGCACCCAGGAGTGCGGCGACCGGACCCGCCAGGCTTCCCACCGCCCCGGCCGCGCCGGTCACGAACACCGTGTCCCCGGGGCGGACTTCGGCGATCCGGGTGAGCGCCCCGTAGGCGGCCGACCCCGACGACAGGTGCGCCACCGGGTCGGGCAGCACCTCGCCGGTCGGGCTGCACCGCTCCGCGTCGAGGAGCGCGTGCTCGCGCCAGCCGAGCAGGTGGGTGACGGAGTCCCCCGGGCGGAAGGGCGTGCCCGCGCCGACGGCGACCACCACTCCCACGGCGGGCCCGAACAGGTCGTCACCGGCGTGGACCGCGGGCAGCGGTACGCCCTCGACCTCCCCGCCGATCAGGGTGCGCAGCCCGGGGAAGACGAGGAAGTACTGGTTGCGCACGAGGACCTGTCCGGGGCCGGGCGCGGTCAGTGGTTGCGTGACGAGGGCGAAGTTCTCCGGCTCCGGCAGCCCCTTCGGAGCGGTGGCGAGCCGGATTGTGCGGGTGTCAGCGGGCAGGTCGGCGGGCATGCGGGGCTCCTTCGGCGAGGACTCGACCGGACGCCGCGGTCGACGGCGCGCCGACGCTAACCCCTGACGTGCACGTCAGACGCAAGCCGAAGCCGACGGACACACTGCCGGCCCGGACGTCGGTTCCACGCGTGGAAGAGGACTCCGCCCAGGGTGGTGATGCCGTAGGCGCGAAGGGCGCGCCACTCGCCCTGGGACCCTACTGTCGTCCATCGGTCCCGCGGGCGGGGGCACGGCGGCGGCCCATGACGACGGCCTCGCGGTCATGAGCCACTGTGCGCCCGCCGCTCTCAGTCGGACTTCTCGGGGCCCTCGTCGGTCACGGCTGCCGGTGCTTCGGCGTCGGAGGCGGTGTAGAACACGGACTTGCCCTGCTTGTGGCGCCGGGCGCCGTCCTTGGCGACCAGCCCTTCGAGCGCGGTGCGTACGACGGTCGCCTTCATGGTGCGCTCGGGGTGCTCCTGTCCCAGCGCGGTGGCGATCTCCGCGGCGGAGCGGGGTTCCTGCTGGCCCGCCAGGTGGGCGCGCACCAGGTCCACCAGCGTGGGCGCGGGCGTGGAGGCCTTGGCCGGGGACTTGCGGGTGGCCTGCTTGCGGCTCGCGGGGCCGCTCTTGGCGGCCTTCGCCGGCTTGCTCGGCTTGGAGGTGCTCTTGCGGGCGGCCGGCACCACGGCGGCCGCCGCCGGCTCGGTCACGGCGGTGATGCCGAGGGCCTGCTGGACCTTCGTCAGCACCTCGTGGTCCTGCTTCAGCGCGGCCAACTGTTCCTGAAGGGCGGCGATTTCACCGCTGACGCGTTCCTGCTCCTTGAGGTTGCGCTCAAGGTCACCGATGACCTGGGCACTGTATTGCGAGGTCAACTCGGAGGCTGCGGCCGTGATTTCGGCCATGGAGCTCACATCCTTCCTCGGCGCCGCGAACGATGGGTCGAACCTGCGGCGTGTGCGAACACTAACGAGTGTGCGCTTCTGCCAGGTGCGTTATGAGGAGAAGCGGTTACTGGCGCACAGCATCTCGCAGTGATGGTACGAAGGTTACCTGTGCGTGTCTGTGCCGCATGGCCAGGATTGTTCGCCCGGGTTACCGAGGGCACATATGTTCCGCCTCGGGGCGAGGGTGTCGCGGGTGGCGACCCTGGTGGCGGGAGGGGCCCTACCTGCCCTTCCGCGGTACGGCCGCCGGGATTCGTTCCAGCACGCCACCTGCGAACACGTCGTACAGCGGCAGGGTCTCCAGGTGTACGTAGCCGATGTGGCAGTCGCACACGGCCAGCGGACACGGGCGCGGGCGCAGTGCTGCGCGGTAGGTGCCGTCGTACAGGTTGCCGAGTTCGGCGCGGACGAAGTGGCAGCGGCGCACGGTGCCTTCGCCGTCGACGGAGATCACGGACTCGCCGGTGCGGCAGGGCAGTCCGGCGCTGGTGTGCGGGGTGCGGCTGTAGGGGAACAGCGGGTCCAGCGCGGTCCACTGCTCGGCCTCGGCGTCCTCGTAGCTGTGCCCTTCCGCCGCGTTGATCCACAGGTAGACGTGGTCGGGGAGGCCGTCGCGCAGACGGCGGGCGGCCGGGAGATGGTCGGGCAGGCCGACCACGCCGACGCTGTAGCGGACGCCGCGTTCGGCGAGGTCGCGGCACTTGGCGAGGAACCGGTCGTAGGGCGTCTGGCCCGGGTGGTAGGTGCACCACAGGGCGAGCGTGTCGCGGTCCGCCGAGTCGAGCCAGTCGGTGCGGCAGCTCAGGTTGGTCTGGATCGCGACGCGCCGGATGTGCGGCAGGTGGGACAGCTCGGCGAGGGTGTCGCGGTACCAGGAGCGGACCAGCCCCTCCCCCCACGGGGTGAACAGCAGGGAGAGGCGGTCCTCGGTCTGCCGGGCGGCCCAGTCGGCGAAGCGGTGCAGGGCGGCCCGGTCGGCGCGGAGCTGGGTGGTGGAGTCGCGCCGCTTGGCGAACGGGCAGTAGGGGCAGTCGTAGTCGCAGGAGGCGAGCGGGCCCCGGTACAGGACGGTCAGATCCATGACGGGCCGCTCACTTGCGCTCGTAGGCGGCCATGGCGGCGCGCACGGCGGGGGAGAACAGCAGGGGGCCGATGGCGTCGGAGTGCGCGAGTCCCTCGGGAGTCAGCCGCAGGCGGCTGTCGGTGGGGTCCGCCAGCCAGCCCCGTGCTGCGAGGCCGTCGAGTTCGCCGCCGAAGTCGTCGCCGGGCTCGGCGCCGAACCGGGCCCGGTAGTCGCCGGTGTCCAGGCCGTCGGCCTGGAGGAGGGACTGCAGCAGGTGCCGGCGGCGTGCCTCGTGGCCGTCGACGCGGTAGCCCACCGCCGCGTGGCCGAAGTCGGTGGTGGCGACGTAGTCGTCGATGATCCCGCGGATCTCGTGCATGCCCACGGCGTAGTCGAACGAGTAGTGCAGCGCGGAGGTGTACGAGCGGGCCCCGCAGCCGAGGCCGATCATGCCGTCCGTCTGGCAGGCGTAGTCGTCCGCGCCCTGCGGTGGGGCGTCGGCCCGGCGGAACATCCGCATCGACTGCTGGACGTAGCCCCGGGCCAGCAGATGGTCGCGGCCCGCGCGGTACAGGCGCAGCCGCTGCTCGTCCCAGGCGGGGTCGGGGCCGCCCGCGTCGGGGCGGTGGCGGTTCAGGCCGGTCAGGGGGCGGATGTAGAGCGGGTAGAGGTACAGCTCCTCGGGCCGCCAGGCGAGCGCCGCGTCCAGCGAGCGCAGCCAGGTCCGCTCGGTCTGGCCGTCGATGCCGTAGATGAGGTCGATGTTCAGCACCGGGACGGACGTGTCGCGGATACGGCCGAGGGCTGCCTCGACGTCCGCGCGCCGCTGCGGGCGTACGGCGGCCCGCGCCTCGGAGTCGACGAAGCTCTGCACGCCCAGGCTCAGCCGCGTCGTGCCGCGCTCCGCCAGGACGGCGAGCCGGTCGGCGGTGGCCGTGGCGGGCGAGGTCTCCACCGACAGGGGAACCGCGCGCAGATCGGCGCCCGTCCCGTGCTCCGCGATGTCGCACAGCCGCTCCAGCTCGCGCGCGGTGAGAAAGGTGGGGGTGCCGCCGCCGAACGCCGCCGTGGCGAACCGGACGCCGTCGCCGAGGGCCTCGCGAACCGCCCCGGCCTGCCGCTCCAGCGCGTCCAGGTAGGCGCCGGTCAGGCCGTCGGGGGCGCCGATGCGGGTGAAGAGGTTGCAGAAGCCGCAGCGCACCTCGCAGAACGGGATGTGCAGGTAGAGGGAGAGCGCGCTCTTGTCCTCCGCCGCCCACAGGCCGCTCAGCGCGGGCCGGTCGTCCAGCGGACGGTAGGCGGTCTTGTGCGGGTAGGCGTACACGTAGTGCTGGTACGGACTCGTCGACGGGCCCGCGACGGCCGTACCGGTGCTCTGCCCGGTGGTCGTCGCGGCGGTGGTCGTCGGGCTGGTGCTCATCGCGTGGCCTCGGCGGGGTCGAGGAAGAAGTGGGCGTAGGGCACGGTCCACACGGACTCGTGGCCCAGGCGGTGGCCGGTGTAGCCGTCGTCGCCGTAGGCGGTGCCGTGGTCGGAGCAGACGATCGCGAAGCAGCGGCGCCGCGAGCTCATCGCGTCGAAGAGGCGGCCGATGTGCCGGTCGACGTACTCCAGGGCCGCTGCGTGGGTGGCACGCGTGTCGCCCGCCTCGCGGGTGGCGCCGGGCAGATGGAACCAGTTCGGCTGGTGCAGCGCCGAGACGTTCACGAAGAGGAACAGCCGCTGCTCGGCGGGGAGTCCGGCGACGATCCGCTCGGCGCGGTCGATCTGGTTCTCGAAGGACCGGGGCGAGGTGACGCCGAACTCCGGCTCCCAGTACGACTCCTGGAACAGTCCCGGCAGCACCGAGCCGAGCGGGCCCTGCTTGTTGAAGAAGCCCACGCCGCCGACGCACGCCGTGCGGTAGCCGGCCTTCGCCAGCCCGCTGACGAGGTCGGGCGTGTCGTAGACGAACGTGCCGTCCGCGGTGGTCTCACTGCCCGCGAACGTCGCCGCGAACAACCGGGGGTGCGGACCCGGGGCGGCCGGAGTGGGCAGGAAACCGGCGAAGATCGCCTGGTGGGAGGCGTAGGTGAAACTGCCCGGCGCGTGCCGCTTCTCCCAGCGCCCGCCGGGCAGCCGGCTCGCCAGATGGGGGATGCGCCCCGCGGCCGCCAACTCCTCGGCCACGTCGTGGCGCAGGGTGTCCAGGGTGACGAGGAGGATGTCGTGATCGCCGACGACGTCGTTCATGTCGGGCTCGGTCATGCCGTGTTCCTGTTCGCTACGAGTACGGGTGCGGCCTGGGCGCCGCGCGACGGCGGGCCCGGCGTGCGCGGAGCGCCCGGCGGGGTGTCCTGGGGCCGGGCGGGGGAGCGCGGGGCACCCAGCCAGGTGTCCTCGGGCCGGGCCCGGGCGCGCAGGACCGCCGCCACCTGCGCGCCGTAGGTGTCCAGCCCTTCCGCGCCACTGCCCGGCAGGCCGGTCAGACCCGGCAGCAGATCGCCGAAGGCGTTGACCTCGCCGACGAACGACCGGCGCCAGCCGACGGCCGGCAGCAGGTCCACGCCGACACACAAGGTGCGCGGGAAACACGCGGCCGCCCGCTCGCACACGGCCAGCACCTCGGACCAGCTCCCGCCCGCCGCCGTGACGGCGTCACGGGCCGCGTCGAGATCACCGCGGCGGCCGCCCAGATGCAGGTTGGTCAACGGCGTACGGCTGGTGCGCACGACGGCGTGGGTGGCCCGCCCGCCCACCACGACCACCCGGAGATCCGCGGCCCGGCCCTCCTGGGACGCCTTGGGTACCCACCGTTCGAGATGCAGCCCGTCGGGCGCCAGGGCGTCCACGACCGCCGCGATCTCCCGCTCCCGCTCGTAACGTCGCACCTTCAGGGAGTTGTGCAGCCGGCCGTCCGCGGTCAGCTCGACGGAGGTCGTCGCCCTGATCCGCCCGCCGCCCGCCTCGACGGCGAGCACCCCGGACGCCGACGAACCGTGGGCGGGCTTGACGAACAGCCGCGACATCCGGTGCTCGCGCATCAGCGCCCGTACGTCGTCCCAGCCGCGCACCGGCGCCCCCTTTGGCCCCGAGGTGGGGGAGGAGGGCACCGGAACGCCCGCAGCGTCCAGTACGGCGTGGCAGCGGCGCTTGTCGAAGAGCACGGCCAGCTCGCCCGGATCGTCCAGCCCGACCCCGCCGCGCAGGGTGCGCGAGGCGGCCGTGAACCCGGCGTACCAGCGCGCCGAGCCCTCCACCCGGGTGGGCTCGAAGGCGCCCCGCAGCATGCGGTCCACCTCGGGCTCCTCACCGGGGGAGTCGACCCGCACGTACTCCTCGGGCGCGAAGTCCGCTCCGCCCGCGCCGAGGACGTCCGCCCACGGCACCACGCGCGGGCCCGGCAGTCCGGCGGCGCGCACCGCGTCGGCGAACAGCGACACCCGCCGGTTGCCGGGGTTCCCGACCACCGCGAAGCGCACGCCGTCCGCGGGGTCCACGCCGCCCGCGCTCACTCGCCCACGGCGACGTAGCGCCAGACCGTGCCGTCGTCCTCGGTCTCCTCCTCCGCGTCGTCCCGGTCGAGGTCCACCTCCACACCGGCCGTCTCCAGCGTCCGGCGCACCCGCTCCTCGACCGCCTGGCTGAGGTAGTGGTGGTGCAGGTCCAGCTTCTTCAGGTGGGACAGCGGCTGCCCGCTCAGCAGCGCCACGGCGCCCTCGTCGGTCAGCACGCCCATGGACAGGTCCAGCACCTCCAGGCGGGCCACGACGGGCGCGGCGGCGACGGCCGCGGCCACCGCGTCCTGCATCTCGCTGTTGCGCAGGGCCAGGTGACGCAGGTTCGGCAGCCGGGCGCCGGACAGCAGCGGCTCCAGGTCGGCGGCCTCGCTGTCGCCGCCGTAGTCGGGGGTGCCCAGCCACAGGTCGAGGTGGACCAGGGCGGGCAGGTCGCTCGCACCGATGCCCCGCACCACCGCGGCGGGCAGACCGCCGCTCTCCACCACCAGCCGGCGCAGCCCCTCGTGGCGCAGCGCCTCGAACCCCAGGCCCGAACCGCCGCGCACACCGAACTCCTCCAGCCCGGGGAAGCCGGCCAGCAGCGGGGTGACATCGGTCTGGTGGATCCAGGAGATCTCGCACTCCTCCATCACCAGGTCGCCCAGGAACAGCGCGCGCAGCGCGGGCAACCGGTCCCGGGCGGCGAGCAGCACCCTGATGACCTCGGAGGGGTCACTGTCGTAGGCCTCCTCCCAGGCACCCACGATCAGCGCCCGCACCCGGGTGGTGTCGACGGCCTCGCAGAACCGGGCGAACGCCGCCGGCCAGTCCTCGGCGGCGTCGTACACGTCGGCGCCGATCCGCCAGGCGACGGACTCCGGCTCGGGCAGCTTGTCCGTCGGGTCGCCGGGGCCGGGGAAGGCGTACGCGGGCAGCCGGTACAGCTCTTGCAGGTGGTCACCGATGGTCATGCGGCTGCTCCTGAGGCGAAAGAGGCGTGCGGTCCGTGATGCCGCAGTTCTACCAACCGCCACTGACAGCGTCACAGGGAGGGGCCGCTTCGGGGGCCGACGGCGGGGGCGTTGTCAGTGGCCGCCTCTACGGTCGTGGTCATGAGGCCGGTGCGCGGTGCACCCGGCGGTGAGGGGACAGCCATGTACCGGCAGGGAGACGTGCTGATCGTGTCCGTGGAGGAGAGCGCGGTACCGGACCATGTGGCGCACGCGCCCAGGGAGCGGCGCGACGCACGCGGCCGGCTGGTACTGGCGCTCGGCGAGGTGACCGGGCACGCCCACGCGGTCGTGGGACCGGGCGAGTTGGTGCGCGAGCCCGGACCGTTCGGTCCGCTGCTGCTGCACCTTCCGCAGGGCGGCCGGGTGGTGCACGAGGAGCACGCGGCGATCGCGCTGCCCGTCGGCTGGTACCGGGTGATCAGACAGCGGGAGTACGTGCCGGGCTCGGTCCGCATCGTCGCCGACTGAACGTGGAACAGCGCAACCTCATGGAGGGGCAGATGACGACCATCGAGACCGACGGCGGCACCGACGGGCTGGGCGCCTGGCGCGCCCGCGCCACGGCCACCGTCCCCGCCGACCGGGCCCGCGCCGAACAGGGCGTACGGCGCGCCTACCGGCAGGCCGGACTGGCCGAGCCGGAGACCGTGCTGTGGGCGGACTCCCCGCGCGCGGCCGTCACCCTGATCCGGCAGCTCACCGACCGCGGCCCCAGCGTCCGCGAGGAGGTCCGCAGCGCCCCCTGGGCCCGGGAACGCCGCCGCCTGCACGACGAGTTGGGCGCCGAGGGCTGGTCCGCGCACTGGGCGGCGACCGGCGGACGGCTGTGGGAGTCCACCCGGGCCCTGGTGGACCGGATCAGAGCCGGAGTGCTCCAGGACCTCGTCGGACGGGACACCGGCAAGGAGGCCGCCGAGGTGCGGGTGCTGCTCCTGGACGCGGTGCTCGGCCAGCACGACGCACCCTGGCTGGCCGCGTTCCCCGCCGACGACGGCCCGCTCGGCGCACTGACCGAGGTGTGCGCGGGCGCGGGCTGGTGGTGGCCGTTCGCCCGCGTGGCTGTGGTGTCGGAACGCCCCGTGGAACTCCACCGCGACGAGGCCGGCCGCCTCGACAACGGCGACGGCCCCGCCCTCGCCTACCCCGACGGCTTCGCCCTGCACGCCTGGCGCGGCATGCCGGTGCCGGCCGGCTTCCTCGCCGAACTGCGCTCGCTGACCCCGAGCCGCATCCGCGAGGAGGAGAACGCCGAACTGCGGCGCGTGATGCTGGAGTACTACGGCTACGACCGCTACCTCGGCGACTCCGGCGCCCGTCACCTGCACCAGGACGAGACGGGCACCCTGTGGCGGATCGACCTGCCCGCGGACGAGCCGGTCGTCATGGTCGAGGTGCTCAACTCGACACCGGAGCCCGACGGGACCCGGCGCACCTACTGGCTCAGGGTGCCCCCGTCTACCCGGACCGCGAAGGAGGGTGTCGCCTGGACCTTCGGGATCGGGGCGGAGGCGTACGCGCCGCTGAGGGAGACCTGAGACGGGCCCTCAGAAGCCGCCCCAGCCGAGGTCGGCCGTGCAGGACGCCTTGTCCGTACGCTCGGCCGTCACGGTGAGGCGTGAGGCGTCGGAGGGCAGGTCCCCGCTCGGCGCCTGCCCTTGGCCGGGTTCGGACAGCGTTCCCGCGTCCACGGTGCGCCCGTCGACGGAGACGGACCAGCGGACCCGCGCCACGCAGTCGCCGCGGAGGACCATCGTCCCGCGCAGCTCCCGCGTGAACTTCCCGGCCCCGAAAACGAACACCGTCCGCACCTTCCCGCCCGCGGGCACGCGCCATTGGTGCTCCGTGGTCTCGCACACGGCTTCGCCGCCGGACGACCCGCATGCGATGACCTCCTTCGGCTTGTCCCCCGACACGTAGGTGAGGGACAGGGGGAGGAACGCCACGACCGCGCCCACCATCAGGGCGGCGGTTGCCAGGATGCCCGTGCCGAAGAGGACATTGCGCAGGCGGCCCGAGCCCGCCCGACGTGGACTCGTCCTGGCGGCTTGGACGGAGGCCGGCCGCCGCGCGGCGGGGTCGGGCGCCTTCTCCGGTGTCGCCCGGACCGGAGGCGGCGCCGGGAGCGGAACATCGGGTGGTGACGGCACCCTGTCCGTGTCGGCGGCCTCGTCTGTGTCCGTCGGCCGTTCGGCCGGTTCGTACGACTGCCCGAACCCTTCGATCAAACGGCTCAACTCGTCGTCACGCGCGGCGAGTTCGTCCTGCGCGGCCACCAGCCGGTCGGGCGCCGCTGTCTCGCTCTCCTCCCACAGCTGCTCGGTCTCCCGCACGCTGTCGCGCAGTTGGCCGATCCTGAGACGCATGGCGTCCGCGTCCCGGACGCTCCCGCCGCGGTCCTCCACCTTCTCGTCGTCCAGCGCCTTCAAGGTGGCGACCTCCGCCCGGGACTGCTCCAGGGCGTCCTGGATCTCGGCCAGGACGCGTACGTGCGTCAGGGCGACCGACACCTGGAACGCGTACCTCGCCAGGTCGGCGAGGCGATCGGCGCCGGGCAGGGCGCGATGGGGCGGCACATGGACCTCGAGCGCACCGAGCGGCCCCTTGTCGCGACCTGGGAGGTCGGCCAGCACACGGCGCCCCTCCTGACGCAGACCGCTCAATTCCGAGGCGAGTCCCACCATGAGATCGGCGGGCGCGTCGTCCAGTGGCGCGCCGTGATCGCTGTGCGGTACGAGCCGGCCGTCCTGGTCGGCGAGGTGGATGCGGGCGTAGCCGTACCCGAGCCCGGTCACCACCCCGTCGAGAGCGGTCCGGCAGATCTCCTTCTCGTCCCCGCCGGCCTGCGCGGACCGGTGCAGCGCCTCGATCAGCTCGTCCACGCGCACCGCCGGATACGGAGTGTGGGCCGCGTTCACGGCGAACGGCAGCCGGCCGACGCTGTCGCGGTCGAGGGAGCGGGACTCGGGCCGCCTCGCCTTCAGCAGACGTGTACGCAGGTGGAGGGCGACGGTCGACAGGTCGAGAATCTCGGGCCCGTGCTCCACGCCCGCCCCGAGCAGCTCCACCAGGGCGCCGGTGAACGCCGTGTAGTCCTCGCCCGGGGGTGAGACCGCCACGTCGGTGGGGCCCGCCGCGGCCAGGATGAACGTGCCGTCGATCCCCGCGATGCCCATCAGATCCGCGCTCTGGGTGCCCATCGCGGCGCCGCTGTAGCAGCAGTCCAGGATGACGATCCGGCGCGGGGCGCGACAGTTGTCCACGGCCTTGCGCACCCATGCGTAGGGCACGGCGTCGATGTGGGCCCGCATGGGGCTGCCCGTGGTGGTCGAGACGGCCAGGTGGAGCCGGAGTTCGTCGTCCAGGATGCCGTGGCCCGAGTAGTACACGACCAGGGTGTCAGTCGCCGCCTCCGCCGCCATCTGGATCGCTCGTCCGACCGCGGACATGTCCGCGCTGTCGACCATCGTGACGCAGTGTTCCCGCGGCAGCCCCCACAGCGATCCCGTGAGCATCTCTTCGAGGGTGGTGACACCGTTGCGGACGGCGGGCAGGTCGCCGAGACCGCTTCCGAACCTGCTCGCGCCGATGAGCACCACGCGTGACCCCTGCGGGTCGGGCAGGCCCTGCCTGCCGTCGGCGGAGGGCCTCACCGGCATCCCTCGCCGTCCAGCAGTCCCTCCAGGAGCTCGCGGGCCTGGTCCGCGGAGGCCCCGGTCACGCTCACCGAGCTGCCGTCCGGGCGGCTCACCGTCACGGTCGGTCCGTTCGGCCGGGTGGCCCGCCACTGGACGACGGCCACGGCGAGCTGGGCCGCGCTCAACCCGGCGCCCAGCGTCAGGGCCAGCGCGTCGAACCCCGGGCCCTGGCTCCCCGGCACGGGCGGCGCCGTCGACGTCATCGTCACGGTCGCCGTGCGCCGCACCGAGCGGTCCGCCCTGAGCCAGTCGTACAGCGAACGCAACTGCGCCTGGTCAAGGGCGTGTTCGTCGCCCACGGCGATGGTGATGCGCATGTGTTTCCCTCCCCCTCCGGACGACGCCGGAATGCCGCCAAAGCCTAGGGACGATCAGCGGAGGGAAACACGCGGAATGAAGGGAACGAGCGGGAATGCCATCAAATGCCATGGCCCGGTGCCGCAGTGGTCACTCCGGGGCCTCCATCCAGTGCACGCACTTCAGCTCCTGCCCGCGCAGCTCGTACTTGAGGCAGATCTGGGCCCGGATCACGGGGGGCTGCTTGTCCCGGTCGTGGAACTCCGTGATGACCCGGTCGCCCTCACGGGTGGAGACCGCGATCTTCCGGCTGGTGTCGATGCCCAGCATCTTCTCCAGTGCCAGGCTCGCCAGGGCGTACTTCTTCGCGGCTTCAGGGTGGTTCCTGAACACCTGCGTGATCTCGCGGAAGAACGCGGTGTCCGTCTTGGTGTCGTACTCGGTGGCAGTCACGGCCATCTCCTTGAGTGGCAGTGTCGGAGAACACCCCTCTCTCCAGGCTGCTACTTCCGTGCAGGGCACGCCACTCGGGGCACGGCACGGACCGAGGGAGCCTGAGTGACCGACCGCACGCCCTGACCGTACGGCGGGCTTGATAGCCTCCTGGAGCCAGTCGAGCCACACCTTGAGGCCAGGGAATCCGGTGCGAATCCGGAACTGACGCGCAGCGGTGAGGGGGACGGGCGGGGCACGACGCCACTGGGAGACCGGGAAGGCGCCCCGACCGGACGAACCCGAGTCCGAAGACCTGCTGGCACCTTCGCGCCCCGGCGCGGAGGGACTCCGTAGGCCAGGCTCCGCGTACGAGCCCCGACCCCCGAGGCATGCCCATGCACCGCACCACCCCCGTCCTTCTCCTCGCGTCCGCCCTGCTGTTCACCGGTTGCGGATCCTCGACCGGGGACGACACCAAGGCCCAGGAGACCGCCGCCGGTTACCCGGTCACCCTCGACAACTGCGGTCACGAGGCCACCCTGAAGTCCGCGCCCAAGCGGGCCGTCTCCCTCAACCAGGGCACCACCGAGATCCTGCTCTCCCTCGGCCTCGCCGACCGCATGGCCGGCACGGCCACCTGGACCGACCCGGTCATGAAGGGCCTGGGCCCGGCCAACGCCTCCGTACCGCGCCTCGCCGACAACAACCCCTCCTTCGAGAAGGTCCTGGACGCCGAACCCGACCTCGTCACCGCCTCGTTCGTCTCCACCCTCGGCAAGGGCGGCGTCGCCTCCCGCGAGCAGTTCGAGGAACTGGGCGTGCCCACCTACGTCTCGCCCTCCGACTGCGCGGCCGGCAAGGACAACGACAGCGGCGGCGACGGCTCGCGCAGCGAACCCCTCACCCTGGACACCGTGTACGGCGAGATCCGTGACCTCGCGCGCGTGTTCGGCGTCGACGAACGCGGCGAGAAGCTGGTCGCCTCGCTGGAGAAGCGGGTGCGCACGGCCACCGCCGGACTGGACGCCTCGGACGTCACCCTCATGTACTGGTTCGCCAACTCCCAGTCGCCCTACCTCGCCGGCTGCTGCGGCGCCCCCGGCGCCATCACCCGAGCCGTCGGCGCGCGCAACGCCTTCGACGACACGCACGAGGAGTGGCCCCAGATCGGCTGGGAGACCGTCGCCGACCGCGACCCCGACGTCATCGTCATCGGCGACCTGACCCGCAGGCAGCAGACCGCCGAGACCGCCGAGGCCAAGATCCGCTTCCTGGAGACCAACCCCGCCACCCGCAACCTCACCGCCGTGAAGGAGCAGCGGTACGTGCTGCTGAGCGGGCAGTCGATGAACCCCTCCATCCGCACGATCGAGGGCATCGAGCAGGTGGCGGCCGGTCTGCGGGACTTCGGGCTCGTCAAGTGAGTTCCCGTACCCTGCTGTTGACCGGCGGCGGTCTGGCCGCCCTGCTCGCCTCGGTCGCCGTGGCCGTGACCATCGGCCCCGCCGACATCTCCACCGGCGATGTGTGGGCCGCCGTCGCGGCCCATCTCGGCCTGGGGGAGAGCACGTTGGCGCCGCTGAGGGACGGCATCGTGTGGAACCTGCGGATGCCGCGGACCCTGCTCGCCGCCGTCTGCGGGGCGGGGCTCGCGGTGTGCGGGGCGGTGATGCAGTCGCTGCTGCGCAACCCGCTGGCCGACCCCTTCGTCCTCGGCGTCTCCTCCGGCGCGTCCACGGGAGCGGTCGCCGTGGTCGTGCTGGGCGTGGGCGGGGGAGCGGTGTCGCTGTCGGCGGGCGCCTTCCTGGGCGCGCTGCTCTCCTTCGCGCTGGTGCTGTTCCTCAGCCACACCCTGGGCGGCAGCACCGACCGGGTCGTACTGTCGGGCGTGGCGGCCATGCAGCTGTTCTCGGCACTGACCTCGTTCACCGTGATGACCTCGGCGGACGCCGAGACCACCCGGGGCGTGCTGTTCTGGCTGCTCGGCTCGCTCACCGGCGCCGACTGGGGGCAGGTGCTGCTGTGCACGGCCGTACTCGCCGTCGTCCTGGCCGTCTGCCTGGGACACGCCCGCACCCTGGACGCCTTCGCCTTCGGCGACGAGGCCGCCGCCGGACTCGGGGTCGGCGTCGCCCGGGCCCGGCTGGTCCTCCTCTGCGCCACCGCGCTGCTCACCGCGGCCCTGGTCAGCTGCGTCGGCGCGATCGGCTTCGTCGGCCTGGTCCTCCCGCACGCCACCCGCGCCCTCACCGGCGCCGGCCACGCCCGCCTGCTGCCGGTCACGGCCCTCACCGGGGCCGTGTTCCTGGTGTGGGTGGACACCCTCGCCCGTACCGTCCTCGAACCCCAGGAGGTCCCCGTGGGCGTGGTGACGTCCCTCATCGGCGTGCCCGCGTTCGTCGCGGTCCTCTACCGGGGAGGGAGGCGCGCATGACCGGCCTGCACGCGGACCGCGTCCGGCGCCGTATCGACGGAACGACCGTTGTGGACGGCGTCACCCTCGCCCCGTGCCCCGGCGAGACGGTCGGCCTGCTCGGCCCCAACGGGTCGGGAAAGTCGACGCTGCTCAGACTCCTGGCCGGGGTCCTCGCGCCCACCTCGGGCGTCGTCACCCTCGACGGGCGCCCGCTGCCCGAGGTCGGCCGCCGGGCCACGGCCCGCCGGATCGCGACCGTCGAACAGCACTCCCACACCCTCACCGAGCTCACCGTCCGCGAGGTCGTCGCCCTCGGCCGCATCCCGCACCGGCGCGCATGGACGACGCCGACCGCCACGGACACCGACGCCGTCACCGAGGCGCTCGCGCGCACCGGTCTGACCGGCCGCGCCGGACAGTCCTGGCACACCCTCTCCGGCGGAGAGCGCCAGCGCGCCCAGATCGCCCGCGCACTCGCCCAGGCACCCCGCGAGCTGCTCCTCGACGAACCGACCAACCACCTCGACATCCAGCACCAGCTGGACCTGATGGAGCTGATCGTCGGCCTGCCGGTCACCTGCGTCGTCGCGCTGCACGACCTCAACCTCGCCGCGACGTACTGCGACCGCCTCCTCGTCCTCGGCGACGGCCGAACCGTCGCCGAGGGCACCCCCACCGAGGTCCTCACCCCCACCCTCATCGAACAGGTCTACGGCGTCCGCGCCGAGGTCAGCCACGAGCCCGGCCACCCCGTGATCCGCTTCCTGCGCCCCGCCGCCCGGAACGCGTCACCGGCGACGGAAGAAGGGAAGAGCGATGTCCCGAAAGCGAGTTGAGGGGACCGGCATCCCACGCCCGTCCACCGGGTCGGCACCGTGCCGGGTCGTCGTCTGCCGGGACTGCTGCTGCGGCACCCGGAAAGTGCCCGGCGTGGACCACGAGGGGCAACTGGCCCGCCTGGCGCAGGAGGTGCCGGTACGTGTCGCGGACTGCCTCGACGTGTGCGAGCACGCCAACGTGATCGTCGTCCAGCCCTCCGCGGCCGCCCGGGCCGCCGGCGCCCGCCCGGTCTGGCTCGGACTCGTCAACGACGCCGACGCCACCGAGGACATCGTCACCTGGGTCAGGGACGGCGGCCCCGGCGTCGCTCCCTGCCCCGACATCCTCGACCTGTACGCCTTCACCCCGCCGAGGAGACAGCGGTAGCGCCTGCCGCGAAACTCGGTGGATTCCGCCTCGCGGCACACGCACAATCCCCGGGGAACCGACCCGGAGAAGGGCTGCTCGCTTGGACGTGTTCGTGTGTGCCGGGTGCGGTACGGAGCTGACGGCACCGCTGTCCCGGGTCGCGCTCCCCGTCCACACCCACTACGGCGCCTGGGAGGAGCTCCATCCCCCGCTGATGGAGCCGGGGACGTACGCCGTCGAGGCCCGGCCGACCGGTCCGCCCTGGCGGCTGTGGGAGGACGTCGACGAGGAGACGGCCGCCAGGCAGGGCGTGTACACACCCGTGTACCGGGTCTCCTTCGGCGCGCGCGACCGGATCGTCGTCGCACCCGGCGACTCCCGGTCCATGACGTGGATCCCCGAGCGGTGCGAGGGGTACTGCCGGGGTGTGGACGGCAGGGACGGCCCGAACCTGGCGTGCGGGACGTGCGGGCTGGCCGTGGCGACGCGCATGGACGACTGCGGGCTGTGGCAGGCGGTCTGGCTGGAGCCCGACGCCGTCGAACGCCGCCCCTCGGGCCTCCCGACCGTTCCGGCCCCCTGCTGGGAGGACGTGGAGCGGCCCGAGCACCGGGTCCCGCCCCTGGAGGCCGACGGTTCGTGCAGCCGCCGCTGGGAGGCGGCCCTCGGGGTCGCGCTGGCCCACCTCGTCGTGGCGACGATGGGCCGCCCGGTGACCCTTCCGCCGGGCCCGGTCACCGAACTGCTGTCCCACGCCGTCGGCCGGTACCTCCCCGCCGGGCCCGAACCACGCTCGCTGGCGCTCGCCGGCCCGGGCGTCGCCGTGACCGGCCCACGCCCCGACGTCCTTCTCGTCCCCCGCCACCCCCTCACGGGCGATCCCTGGCGTCCGCCGGGCGACGAGGGCGCCGTCGTGCCGCTGGACAGCGGCGTCTGGGCGTACCTCGCCGACCCGCACGACATCTCACCCATGCCCGCCACCGGAGTGCTCCCCGAGGGCGTCCTGCGCGACGACTACCCCGTGCCGCCCCGGCCCCTGTACCCGCCGCAGCCCCATCGCTACGCCTTCCAGCTCACCCTGGCCGGAATCCCCGCCGCCCGCGAACTCCGGTCGAGCCGAGCCGAGACGGGCTGAACGGGCGGGGACGCGGAGACCGGCCGCCGTCAGCGTGTCATTTCGAAGAGCAGGGCGACCAGCATGTACAGGGGCATGGACAGGGCCACTACCAGCCCGGCCAGACAGCCACAGGTGGTCAGGCGCGCACTGGTCCTGGCGTAGTCGTCGCTCCTCGCCAGGCCGTCAGTCCTCGGCGGGCAGGACATCGGTGACCTTGCCCTTGGGGTCGGCTGTGAGATATCCCGAACCGTAGTCGTCGGTGAGGTAGACGGCCAGTTCCAGTGGGTCGTCGAGGAGGTCCCAGGCGGGATTGACCACGACGTAGCGGTTGGTCGGCTTCGGCACGTTGAGGTCCTTCTCGGCCCGCTTCAGCAGCGCGGGGATGACGTCCCAGTCGAGATCGTCGAAGGTGAACGGGTGTCTGCCGCTGCCTATCTTGCGGCTGATGATGCCCTTCTCGACGCCGCGCCCGGGGAAATAGGTGTAGCTGTCCATCTTGGTTTCGCTGTCCTTGACCATGATCTCCACGGACACGTACTCCGGGTAGATGGTGAGGCTGCCCGCACGGTTCGTGCCGGTCGTCGCCTCGATCTCCGCGAGCGCACCACGGATACCGTCCGGGGTGAGCAGTCCGTTCTCCGCATCGCTCGCGACCGGCGAAGCGGAACGGGACGTGTCGGGCGTCTTGGGTGTGCTGGACGCCTTGGACGTCGGATCCTTCGGGGCGGACGACGATGAACCGGAAGAACCGGAAGCCGAGTCGCGTTCCTTCGCGTCGCCGTCCGGCAGCAGGTTCCACACCAGCACCCCGACCAGCACGGTTCCCACCACCGACGAGGCGACGGCCAGGCCGCGCTTCGAACGGCCCTCCGGCCGCAGCGGCGTCGGCCGGGTGAGGTCGACCGGTGGCGCCTGGTACGGGGAACCGGCGGGCGTGCCGAACGGTCCGGGCGGTCCGAAGCCGGCCGGCGGCGGCCCGAAACCTGCCGGTGAGACGGGTGAGGTCGTCGCGGGCGCCGGGCCCGGCGGGGGCGCCAGCGGATACGACGTCGTGGCGCTCGCAGGGCCGTTGGCCCCGTCGCCGGCGCTCTCGGCCGTCGCGAGCATGCGGTCGGCCGCCGCGGTGTCCGGGCGCCGGGCGGGATCCTTGACGAGCATGGCGTCGAGGAAGGCGGTCAGCGGGCCGGACCGCTGCGGCGGCGGAAGCTCCTCGCTCAGGAGCGCCGCCAGCGTCGCGAGGGTGGTCCCCCGGCGCAGCGGGTGATGCCCCTCGACGGCGACGTACAGCATCATCGCCAGCGACCACAGGTCGGAACCGGGGCCGCCCTCGCCGCCGGAGATGCGCTCGGGCGCCATGAAGTCGGGCGTGCCGATGAGGGAGCCGGTTGCGGTCAGGACCGTCGACTCCCTGATCGCCGCGATGCCGAAGTCGGTGAGGACCGGACGGCCGTCGGGCCGCAGCAGCACGTTGGCGGGCTTGACGTCCCGGTGCTGGATGCCGACGTCGTGCGCGGCGTTGAGCGCGGCCAGCACCTCGCGGCCGATCCGGGCGGCGGCGACGGGCGTCAACGGGCCCTGTTCGAGCCGGTCCTGGAGGGAGCCGCCGGTGACCAGCTCCATGACGATCCACGGGTAGGCGTATTCGCCGCCGTCGACGACATGGTGGATGGTCACCACATTGGGGTGGTCGACCCGGGCGAGGGCCCTCGCCTCGCGCAGCACGCGGGCGCGGAGCAGGGCCGCGGCCTGCGGATCGTATTCGGCCAGACCCGGATCGGAGGGCCGGACCTCCTTCAGCGCCACGGCCCGGTCCAGGACCAGATCGCGCGCCCGCCACACCATGCCCATACCGCCGCCGCCGAGCCGGGCCTCCAGCTCGAAGCGCCCGTCGATGACCCGTCTGCCGGATTCCCCGTCGCTCATGGGCTGGAGCCTACGAGATGCCGGTGACACTCCCGTTCCGAGGTGCCGTTGCGGGGGAACGGATTCCGGCCGAGGTTCCGTCCGGCCACCCGAACGCGGCTATATTCCCGCACACGGTCGACCAGGATCACGCACGGGTGCTGTGCGGCCGTGACCGCACCACCGCAACCGCGTCGCCCACCCTCAGGAGAGTCACCGATGCCCCGATCCACCTGGGCCCACCAGCTGCGCCGTACCGGCGTTCTCGGCGCGGTCGCGCTCACCGCCGTCGTCGCCACCGCGGGGTCGGCGGCGGCTCACGCGGACGTCGAGGCGAAGGGCGCCCGAGCGCTCGACCAGAACGCCGAACTGGTCTTCACCGCGGCGTCGGAGTCGGCCTCCGCGGGGATCAGCAAGCTGGAGGTGGTCCTGCCCGAGGGCATCAACCCCGAGGACATCACCTACGAGAGCGGCCCGGACGGATGGGAACTGGCCGCCACGAGCCGCGGCTACACCGTCTCAGGACCGAAGCTGGCGGTCGGCACGGACGTCGAATACGTCGTGACCGTACGGCAGTTGCCCGACACGAAGACGCTGATCTTCAAGACCCTCCAGACCTACAGCGACGGCCAGGTCGACCGGTGGATCGAGGAGGAGGAAGAGAGCGGCGGCGACGGCCACGGGCACGGTCACCCCGCTCCCCGGCTGGAGTTGAAGGCCGCCGCGCCCGGCGCGGAGTCCGTGAGCCCCACCCCCACCGAGGAGCCGACCAGTGCCGCCCCCTCCGTCGGCCCCGCCGCGGGCGGCACCCCGGACCAGGAGTCGGCGACACCCGCGGCCGACGCCGGTCAGGACGACGACGGTATGTCGGTGGCCGTGCCGATCGGCATCGGTGCGGCGGTGCTCGTCGCGCTGGCCGGCGGCTGGTGGTGGTTCCGCAGCCGCAAGAGTGCGGACGTCTGAGCCGGCAAGGGCGCGGAGGCCTGAGCCGCAAGGGTGCGGAGGCCTGGGCCCGCCCTCCGGGGCGAACGTAGGATCACCGCATGTCCGGACCGACGCTGGTGATCGAGCTGGAGCGGCAGCCCTCCCCGACCGTGCTGCGGGACTTCCGCGCGCTGATGGTGGGGCTCTCCTCCCGCTTCGAGGAGAAGCGGCCCGGGTTCTACGACGTCAACGTGGACGCGGAACGGTTGGGCGTCGCCGTGGACGGGCGTGAGGAGGACCGGCCCAAGCCCTACCCGCTGCCCCTCCTCGGCGACGCCCCCGGCGACGAGGGGCTCGCGGGCCTGGTGGGTTTCGATCCGCGGCGTGTGGACGGGCACCGGCCCTTCCTGGTCTACCTCATGGGCGTGGGCGGCGAGGACGAGAGCCTCTTCGAGGCCGAGCACGCGGAGGAGACCGACATCGAGGCCGTACTCGGGTTCAAGCCGACCCATGCCGTCAACGTCAGCGCCTGCTGCAACCGGGAGATCGACCATCTGGCCACCGCCCTGCTGACGGCGACCGTCATGGACGTCATCGGGGGCGTGGCCAAAGCCGAGTTGCCGGACGCCCAGGTGCCGGTCGTCTCCGGTCTCCCCGGGGTGCTGGGGGCCGGGGACGACGACTGGGCGGTGCTCGGATCGGCCGGCTTCCTGCGGGCGTGGGCCGCGCACCCGTCCTTCCGGCTGCTCAAGTAGGCCCACTGGTCGGGGTCCCAGGCCAGGAGTTGGTCGAAGAGGTGCCGGTCGCCCTCGGCCTTGAGGGAGTCCACCGGGACACGGCCGTAGAGAGCCAGGACCAGTTCCCCGGCGGTGCCCCGCAGCGAGGCGTCGGCGGGGGCCGGGGCCGCGTCGTGATCGGGAAGCCGGTCGGCGCGGGCGCCGTCGGCGGAGAGCGTCAGGCGCCAGGAACGGCCCTCGGTGGCCAGGTAGTCGACGGAGGCGGGCCGGTGCGGCCAGGCGCTCGGCGTGGCGCAGCAGGTGGACAGGAACTCGTCGACACCGTCCAACGCCACCTCCTCCGGCAGTGGTTGAGGGGCGCCCGAGGCGATCTGGGCGTCGTAGGTGTGCACCGCGATCTCCTGGAGCTGGTGCCGGGCGACGGCACCGGCGTTCCGCGGTGACTGCGACCCCTCCCACCAGGCCCAGCAGTCGCGGTCCGGGCCGGACTCCCGCAGCGCGTCCAGCAGTTGCCGAGCCGACGCCTCCCACCAGTCCAGCAGGGCCCCGAGTTCCCGAGGGACGGCATCGGCGTCCTGTACGGCGGCGGGGGCCGGGGGAGCGTCGGCGGGCCCCGCGGTCACGATGCCGGCCCACTTGCGGCGCCCCTCGCCCAGATGCCGCACCAGATCGAACAGGGTCCAGCCGGGGCAGGTCGGCACCTGTACGTCGAGACCGGGAGCGGCGGCGACCGCTTCACGGAAGGCGGTCGACCGCTCGTCGATGAGGCGCAGCAGATCGGGGAAGTCCAGTGTCTTTTCCACGCCGGGTGTCTATCAGCGTGCCTCGGTCGTGGCTCAGCGATTTTTGCGGTCGATGCGGCAGGTCGCAGGCGTCGGCCGTCCGTCAAGCGGCTCCCAGGAACCCCGGTGACGGCAGGCCCAGTTGACGGCAGCAGTCCACGCCGAAGCCGAGGATCTCCGCCATCGCGGCCGGTGCCCGGGTCGTCGCCGCCAGGTCCTCCTGGGCCTCCCGGGACCAGAGGTAGGGGTAGACGGTGATGCCCCGGCCGTCCTGGAGGGCAGCCGTCTCCTCCTGCCAGCCGGGCCAGCGCAGCCCCTCGTAGAACTGGGCCCGCCGTTCCGAGACGATCCAGGTCAGCCAGGTCCCGTACCCCATGTCCATGGCCTCCCACTCCAGGGAGTCCGGGGCGAAGTACGTCATCCGGCCGGGCGCGCCGGGCCGCCCGGCGGACGCCGGATCGTGGCCGTTCAGCGCGAAGACACCGCCGAGGACGTCCCGCGCGACCACCAGCGCGTCCGTCGGCCGCCAGTCGAGGTCGACGGTCTCCGGGAACCGGTTCACGTACGCGAGACTCGGCGGATCGCCCTGCGCGCCGGGGGACCGTCCTCCGAAGACCTGGAGCCAGCCCCGGTCCAGGACGAGACCGCCACTGCGGAAGACCATGGCCCCGAGCGCCGATCCGGCACTGACCTGCAACTGGAGCAGGGACTCGCCGTCGCCGCCCGCGATCCCCGGGCGCACCTCCACCTCGCCCGCGGCGCCGCTGAACGCCTCCCGCAGCATCGGCCATGCCGGCACGTCCACCTCGACCAGCTCTTCAAGCGCTCGCATCCGCACATCCTCGCACCGGCCGTCCCGGGGGATCATGGCCGGTACCCGCCTGACCGGCGGGGACACGCCCGCCGATGTGCCGCGTGCTAGTGTCAGCGGTTTGCGGCGTCGCCGTGTCGGTGCCCGTTCGGTGTGTCCGGCCGGTAGCCGCGCACCCGCCGCGCCTTCCTCGGTACGGTCCCTTCGGAGGAAGGTCCTCAGTGAGCGAATCTGCCCCTGCCGGCGCCCAGCAGCCCGACGCCGTGAGCGAATCCGTCCCGCTCGGCGCCCAGCCGGATTCCGTGAGTGAATCCGTCCCGGCCGACACCCAGCCGGAAGACGTGAGTGAATCCGTCCCGGCCGACGCCCGGCCGGACACAAGCCCGGCCCACCCGACGGCGGCCACCTTCGCCGAGCTGGGTCTGCCCGCCGCGATCCTGCGGGTGCTCGACGAGCACGCCGTCACCGTCCCCTTCCCCATCCAGGCCGCCGCGCTGCCGAACGCGCTGGCCGGACGGGACGTCCTGGGCCGGGGCCGCACGGGATCCGGCAAGACCCTCGCCTTCGGACTGGGCATGCTCACGCGGACCGCGGGACGGCGCGCCCCCTCCAGGGAGCCCCTCGCACTCGTCCTGGTGCCCACCCGGGAGCTGGCCCAGCAGGTCGCCGAGGTGCTCACCCCGTACGCGCAGGCGCTGCGGTTGCGGCTCACGACCGTCGTGGGCGGCGTGTCCATCGCCCGGCAGGCGGCCGAGCTGCGTGAGGGCGCCGAGATCGTCGTCGCCACGCCCGGCCGGCTGCACGACCTCATCGAGCGCAAGGGCTGCCGACTCGGCAAGGTGCGCATCGTGGTGCTGGACGAGGCCGACCAGATGTGCGACATGGGGTTCCTGCCGCAGGTCACCGAGATCCTGGACCAGGTGCGCCCCGACGGCCAGCGGATGCTGTTCTCCGCCACCCTCGACCGCGACGTCGACCAGCTCGTGCAGCGCTATCTGCGCGAGCCCGCCGTCCATTCCGTCGACCCCTCCTCCAACGCGGTCTCCGGGATCGCGCACCACATCCTCGTCGTGCACGGCCCCGACCGGTACGCGGTGACCACGGAGATCGCCGCCCGGGACGGCCGCGTCCTGTTCTTCCTCGACACCAAGCACGGCGTCGACCAGCTCACCCGGCATCTGCGCGCCAACGGGGTGCCCGCCGCCGCCCTGCACAGCGGCAAGGCCCAGCCGCAGCGCACCAAGACCCTGGCCCAGTTCAAGAACGGCCAGGTCAGCGCACTGGTCGCGACGAACGTCGCCGCCCGCGGGCTGCACGTCGACGACCTCGACCTCGTCGTGAACGTCGACCCCGCCACCGACCCCAAGGACTACCTCCACCGGGCGGGCCGCACCGCCCGCGCCGGCGGCACCGGAACCGTGGTCACCCTCGTCCTGTCCGGGCAGCGCCGAGAGGCGAGCCAGGTCATGGCGGACGCGGACGTCACCCCGAAGGTCAGCAAGGTGCGCTCCGGAGAGGCCGAGCTGAGCCGGATCACCGGCGCCCGGACCCCCACCGGCCGCCCCCTCGACGCGGAGGCGGCCGCCGCGCGCCCCAAGAACCACAACGCCCCCTTCCGAGGCATGGGCACCACCAAGGACACCCAGGGCGGCTCCGGCGGCAGGCCGTCCCGCAAGAGCAGCGAGGCCCGCAAGCTCGCCGAGGCCCGCAAGGCGGCCCGGGTACGACGCGGCGGCTGAGCACGGCGTCCGTCCCGCGAGTGGATCGCCGGGTGGTGTGAAGCAGTTCACAGGAACTCCGTCGCGGCGGCGGAGAGGTAATCACCGTGAACCAGTCAGAAGACGATCTGCGCAGACGCGTACGCGCCGGTGAGCGCGACGCGTTCGCCGAGCTGTACGAGCAGTGCGCCCCGGCCGTCCATCAGCACGCCCTGTGGCTCACCGGCGACCGGGCGAGCGCCGAGGACGTCATGTCGGAGACGTTCCTCATCGCCTGGCAGGCGCGGGAACGGCTGCACGCCGACGGCGGCTCCCTGCGCCCGTGGCTCCTGGGCATCGCCACGCACCGGGCGGAGAACGCCCGGCGGAGCCGGCGCCGCCGCCTGGCGTTCCTGGCCCGTCCGCACCGGCCTCCCGTGGTGGAGGACTTCGCCGGCCAGGTCGCCGGGCGCATCGACGACGCACGCCGGCTGGAGGCGGTCCAGGACGCCCTGGACCGACTGCGTCGGCCCGAGCGCGAAGTGCTGGCCCTGTGCGTGTGGTCCGGCCTCGACTACCGCCAGGCCGCCCAGGCGCTCGACGTGCCCGTGGGCACCGTACGGTCGCGGCTGTCGCGGGCCCGCACCAAGCTCGCCCGGCTGGCGGACCGGGCACAGGAGAATCCGGAACCGCGCACCCCTCGCGGAGAGATGAACGGTGAGGCCGCCATCGCGGCCCTGCCCCTGCGGGAGGAAACGGCATGACCGACCACGACCGTCGAACGGACGCCTCCGCCGACGCGCGCACCCGGGCCGACATCGCCGAACTCGCCCGGCTGCTGCCGCCCCCGGCCCGCCAGGCACTCCCGCACGAGCAGCACCTTCTCCACAAGGAAAAGCTCATGCGACAAATAGACCGGGACACGGACCGACAGGCAGCTCGGCAGACGGCCCGCCTCGCGGACCGTGACCAGGCCGCCGTCACCCGCCCCCGCCCCGCCCGGCGGCTGCCCCGCCCCGCCCTGCTCCTGCCGGTGACCGCCCTCGCGCTCGCCGGACTGATCACCGCGGGCGTCACGCTCACGCCCGACGACCACACCCCGCCCACCGCCACCTCGCCCTGGACCGCCCAGCCGGCCGCGGCACTCCTCGACCAGATCTCCGTCGCCGCCGGCAAGGGAGACACCCTCACGGTCCGTGCCGACCAGTTCGCCTACACCCGGGCCAAGGTCCGGGGCGCGGACCTGACGAGCGGCAAGGCCGTCGTCGGTCCGCTGGTGGAGTCCGAGACGTGGCTCGCACAGGAGCCCGGGCCGCTCCGCAAGCTCGGGCTCCGCGCGGAGAACGGCGAGACGTTCGCCCTCAACGCCGAACTCGGGGACACCGACGGCACGCCCGCCGGCTTCGGCCGCCCCACCTACCAGTGGCTTTCCTCCCTGCCCAGCGACCCCGACGACCTGCTCACCTACCTCTACGCCGAGACCCCCGCCGTCGACGGACAGGAACGCGACCAGGCGGTCTTCGACCGGATCGGCGGCCTGCTGGGCGAGCTGATGCCGCCGAGGACGGCCGCCGCGCTCTACCGGGCCGCCGCGCGCATCCCCGGCGTCACCGAGGCGCCCGCGGCCCGGGACGCCGTCGGCCGCCACGGCGTCGGCATCGCCCGCGACGACACCACCTTCCACACCCGCACCGAGTGGGTCTTCGACCGCGACGACCTGACGTTCCTGGGCGCGCGCAGCTACCTCACCCAGGACACCTCGTACGGGAGGAAGGGCACCCTGATGTCGGGCACCGCGATCCTGGCGCACGCGGTCGTCGACAAGGCGGGCCTGCACCCCACGACGACCCGCGAGAGCTGAACCGGCCCGGGCCGGGCGGGACTCCCGCCCGGCCCGTACGCCGGGCAGGACGCACCGGGCGACGGTGGCACGGGCCGCCGGTTCGCACACCATCCGCATCTTTTATGATCTTTGTTCTGTGTTGTACGGAGTTCCCGCGGGGACCGAGATCGAGGATGTGTGGGGCACGGTGACGCACGCGGCATTCGGTGCGC
Source organism: Streptomyces sp. NPDC000983 (assembly GCF_040299205.1). Lineage (NCBI taxonomy): Bacteria > Bacillati > Actinomycetota > Actinomycetes > Kitasatosporales > Streptomycetaceae > Streptomyces > Streptomyces sp. NPDC000983. The sequence continues at coordinate 28,323 of NZ_JBEPBM010000053.1, forward strand.
TGCTGCGGGAGCTGCGGCTGGCCAGGTCACTGACGATCGAAGGGCTGTCGGAGTCCTCGGGCATCAGCGTGCGGGGCATCGGCGACCTGGAACGCGACCGCAGGGCCGCGCCGCAGCGACGCACGGTCGCCGCCCTCGCGGACGGGCTGGCCCTGGAGGAACCGGAACGCGGGCGGCTGCTGGCCGCGGCACGCTCGGGCCGCGACTCGGCGTACCGGCCGGTGGGCGTGCGTGCCTTCCCGCGGGGCGTCGACGACTTCACGGGCCGGGACGGGGAACTGGCCGTGCTCGGCGAATGGGCGCGGCAGGCGCGCACCGGGCCGGTCGTGGTGGCCGTGTCCGGGACACCCGGCGCGGGCAAGACGACCCTCGCCCTGCACTCCGCACGGCAGGTGGCCGACGGCTTCCCCGACGGACAGCTGATGATCGACCTCCAGGGCACGCACGACTCCCCGCCCGACCCCGCCGAACTGCTCGTCACCGTCCTCAAGGCACTGGGCACGCCGGACCGTGAACTGTCCAAGGCCGGACCGCGGGGACACGCGGCCCTCTACCGGCAGGTGCTGGCCGACCGGCGGCTCCTGCTCGTCCTCGACAACGTCCGCGACGAGGCACAGGTACGCCCCCTGCTGCCCGGCGCCGGCGCGGTCCTGACCGTGGTGACCAGCCGGCGCATGCTGACCGGACTGGACGGCGTGCACCGGCTGTGGGTGGGACAGCTCGGCCCGAAGGACGCCGGCGCGATGCTGGCCTCCATCGTCGGACCCGAGCGCGCCGCGGCGGAACCGGCCGCACTGGCGGACGTCGCCGAACGGTGCGGCTACCTGCCGCTCGCCCTGCGCGTCGCCGGGAACTGGCTTGCCACCCGCACCGGTTGGACCGTGCGGAGACTCGCGGAGCGGCTCGCGCTGGAGGACCGGCGCCTGGACGCGCTGTCCGCGGGCGACGTACGGGTCGCCGCCGCCTTCGACCTGTCGTACCGGCAGCTCACCCCGGGGGCGGCGCGCATGTTCCGGCTGCTCACCCTCATACCCGGACCGGACACCAGCGCCGCGTGCGCGGCCAGGCTCACCGGACAGGACCTGTTCGACGCCGAGGACACCCTGGAGGAACTCGTCGAGGCGGGGCTGCTCGGCGCGGACGGCAGCCGCTACCGGCTGCACGATCTGCTGCACCTCTACGCCCGCGCCCGGCTGGGCGCGCACGAGCCGCCGGCCGACACGGAGCGTGCACGCCGGGAGCTGTACCGGTGGCTGCTGGAGACCACGGTGGTGGCCGGCCGCTGGTACGAACCCGACCACGGCGCCCCGCCGGCCTCCTGGCAGGGCACCGTGGACATGTCCAGCGCGGAACGGGCCCGCGAATGGCTTCAGGCCGAAGGGGTCAACTGGCTCACCGCGCTGCGCGCCGCCTCGGCCGACGGCGACCACACCACGGTCGTGGAGGTCGCCGAAGCCCTCCACTGGTTCTCCGACCAGTGGATCTTCTGGGGCCACTGGGCCGAGGTGTTCGGCCTGGCCGTACGGGCCGCGGAGGCCCTCGGCGACCCGCTGCTGGAGGCGACCCAGCTGAACTACCTCGCCTGGGCGACCCTGTTGTGCGAGGCGCGGCCCCGGGACAGCCTGGCCGTCTCCGCCCGTGCCCTCGCCGCGGCCGAACGGGCGGGCGACCTGACCCAGCAGGCGTGGTCCCACCAGTACCGCAGCTGGGCGTACCGGCTGCTGGACGAACTGGACGAGGCGTTCGCCCACGTCGACGAGGCGACGGACCTGTTCGTACGTGCCGACGACATCCACGGCCTGCTCCAGTCCAGGTTCAACCGTGCGCTGATGCTCGAGTCGGCGGGGCGCGCCGAGGAGGCGCTCGACGCGTACCGGTCGACCCTGTCCGCCCTCGACGACAACGCGGACCGTGTCGAGCGGTACGTCGCGGAGACGACCCGGCTCGGAGCGCACGGCGGCATCGGTGGCGCGCTGGGCCGCCTGGAGCGCTGGGACGAGTCGGTGACCCACCGCCGAAGAGCGCTGGACCTCAGCCGGGCGATGGGCAACATCGCCGTGGAGAGCAGGCAGCTGACCCTCCTCGCCGACGCGCTGCTGGCCGCGGGCCGGCCCGACGAAGCACGCGACCACCTTGTGGCCTGCGTGCGCCTGGGGCCGGACGCCGACCCGCAGCGGGTGACCCTGGCGCGGGAGCGGCTGGCGCGGCTGAACGCCGTCGACGACGGCCCCGAACGCTGACGCCGTCGTCCGGAGTCGCCGTCGTCCGGAGCCGTCCTCGTCCGGAGTCGTCGTCCGGAAGTCCGCGCAGGCAGTGCGACTTTCTGCCTCCTTTCTGCCTGGAGATGCCTGTGACCTGCTGATTTGCTGGTCACAGCGGGGAGGGACGGCCCGATCCGAGTGCGCCCCGGGCCGTGCCTCTCCGCCACGTACAGCAGGGGGAGAGGACAACGCGCATGGGCCAGGCCTCGCCGACCGGAACGATCTCGTTCCACGGGCGGACGCGCACCACCCAGGTGGGGTACGTGCGCATCCTCGACGTCGAGGCGGACGCCCAGCGCGTCCGAGGCACTGCGACCCACCGCGCCGAATCCCCTGTGTCCTTCGTCGCCTTCGCCCTGGTGGAGCGCGGCACCGCGACCCTCGCCCAGAACGGCCGGAAGGTCTCCGCCGGAGCGGAAGACCTCCTCGCGTGGGACACCAACGTGCCGTACACCCTCTCCTTCGACGAGCCGTTCTCCCTGCGTGTCGTCCGCCTGCCGCGCCCCGCCCTGCTGGTTCCCGACGCCGTGCTGCGGGCCTCGACGGGCACCGTCGTCACCACGTCGCAGGCGCTCGCGTCCGCCCTGCGGAGCCTGCTCGCCGCGCTGGTCGCGGCCGGCGAACCACGCTCCACGGCGGTCGCGGACCTGTCCGCCGAGAGCCTGATGAACCTGCTCTGCGTGGTCCTCTCCGAGGCCGGGCAGCCGGTCGAGGCCGGCCGTACGGGGGCCGGTTCGGAACGGCACGACCTCCTCGGACGGATCCGCACCCACATCGACGAGCACCTCGCCGACCCCGGCCTGGGACCCGGCACCGTGGCGAAGGCGCACCACATCTCGGTGCGCTATCTGCACCGCCTCTTCGAGGGCGAGGGCATCACGGTGACGCGGTTCATCCAGCGGCGCCGCCTGGACCAGTGCGCCCGGGAACTGGCCCGCCGGAGCGATTCACCCCCGACGGTGTCGTCCATCGCGCATCGGTGGGGGTTCGCCAGCGCGGCCCACTTCAGCCGTACGTTCCGCGCCCTGCACGGTCACTCGCCCATGGCGTGGCGTGCCCTGCGGGCGGTGGCGGATCAGGACGTCCTGCGCGCGCTGCCCCGGGCGTAGAGCGCCGACACCTGGCCTTAGAACTCCAACGCATCGGCCGTAGAGCCTCGATACCCCAGCCGTGGAACCCCGTTGCCCGCCGTCGCGCCCCGATGAGATGATCCGGTCGATGCGCACGACGGAGTCGGCAGAAGCCCGTATCGACGATGAGAGCAACGTCCTGGTCGTACCTTCGGCGTTGCGGGACACCGACTTGGTCAGGGACTTCTTCGGAGTCACGATCACGCCGGACGACCTCGCCTCCGGGCGGCCCGATCTGGCCAGGAAGACCGTGTACCTGTGCGGGGACGTCTCCGGGACGGATCCCGGCCGACTGCGGGCGGCTGAACGGGTCTACGTCGTACGGGAGTTGTCGCGCGGGTACGGTGAGGACGCCGACTCCTGGCCCTTGGTCGACCTCGGCCGGGTTCCCGTACGTGTCCACGGTGTCGGCGTGTACTACCCCCGCTTCTTCGCACCGGACGCCGATCATTTCCGCCGCATCGGCGCGGAGCACGCGTTCCAGTCCCTGACGGAGTCGACCAAACCCGGAACGGCCCACCGCAGCGGAATCTATCTGACCCCCGTCACCCGGAGCGGCGACGAACTGCGTTTCCGCCTGCTCAGGTGCTCCACGAACCTCTCGGGACCGACCGAGAACTTCCGGCCGACCGACACCGAAATCGTCGACGACCTGAACCGCGAGGCGGCCTCGGTCTTCGCCGACCACGCACCCCTGAACCACGTCCTGGCGCAGATCTACCACAACACCGCCGCCACGACCGGGCGCAAGCAGTCCAAGGCCAGGATCTCGGCCCACGCCGACAAGACCAAGGACATGCCGGTCAACGGCATCATGGCCTTCTGCACGTTCTACGACGGCCTCGACACACTCCGGCCCCTGGCGGAGGACCCCTTCGACCACGGTGTGAAGGGTGTCAGCGGGCTGACCCGACTCCGCTTCCGCCTCAAGGACCCGACGCAGGTACGGGACGGAGTGCCCGCCCAGTTCACGCTGACCCTGCACCCCGGCTCGGTGTTCTTCGTGCCCCTGTCCACCAACCGCCTGTACACGCATGAGATCCGGCCCTCGGGGCTGGACGCCGAACTGCTGCCCACCCGCCTGGGATACGTGGTCCGCTGCTCCGACACCGAGGCGGTGCACAAGAACGGCCACACCTACCTGGATGCGGGCGGAGACCTGGTGGAGCTGGGGCAACCCACGCCCGAGGGTATGGACGAACTGCGCGGGCTGTACGCCGAGGAGAACAGGACGTCGGCCTTCGTCGACTACGCCGGCAGGTTCCGCTTCAGCATGAACTCGGGGGACTACCTTGCACCGCGCATCTAGGGTCCCGGACGAGATCATCTCCTGCGCGTTGCCGGTCGAGGAGGACATCTTCGCCGAGTTGGAGGCGTCGGCCCATCTGGAGAACGTGGGCAAGGGACGGCGAGGCGCCGTACTCGCCAGGATCGACGAGGCCGGCGGGGTGCCTCTCGTGCGGACCACGACTCAATACGCCGGCCCGGCGCAGCGTTTCAGGGCGGTGCACGAACGGCTGGCCCAACAGATCCGTGACTGTGCGGAGTTGCCCGTCGACTTCAACAACGCGCTCTTCGAGAGCTACACCAACGCCTACACGACCATGGGTGGCCATTCCGACCAGGCCCTCGACCTGGCGGACGATTCGTTCATCGCCGTGTTCTCCTGCTACCGGCATCCCGAGGTCGGCCCGCCCAGAAAGCTGGTCTTCGAGGAGAAGGGTTCCGGTGGCGAGGGGTTCGAGATTCCGTTGGCCCACAACGGCGTTGTCGCGTTCTCGGTCGACACGAACCGACGACTCAGGCACCGGATCGTCCTCGACGCGCCTGCCCGTACGCCGGACAACGAATGGCTGGGGCTGACCTTCCGCACCTCGAAGACCCTCGTCCGGTATCACGACGGAGTCGCCCAACTCCCGCAAGGGGAGCGTCTCGTGTCCGCCGACGAGGATCAACGGCGTGAGTTCTACGGACTGCGGCGCCGGGAGAACCGGGAGACGGACTTCGTCTACCCCCTGCTCGCCTACACGGTCAGCGAGAGCGATCTGCTGCCGCCCGTGTGAACTCGCCCGCGGATCAGCCCCGTTGCCGTGTGGAGGCGGCCACGGCGACGTGGACGGCGCGGGCGAGGCGGGCGCCCCACACGGAGCGGGGTCCGGCGAAGGCGTGCACCTCATCCCCGGCGCCGGGGGCACGGGTGGCGATGCAGACGGCGTCCGTGGGGGTGCCGGAGCAGTCGTACCCCGTCTCCAGCAGCGCCTGCACCTTCGCCTCCGTCGCGGTGGCCACGGCGTTGACCAGGGCGGCGTCGGTCAGGGCCACCGGGAGTACCGCCACGATGTTGATGGTGCCCGCCTTGAGGGCCGTGGCCGTTCCCTCGGCCGGGGAAGCGGCCCAGCCGCGCACCCCGAGCCCGGCGGTGGCCACGACGCTCACGCCGCCGTCGACGGCGTTGCCATGGCGGCACACGTCGGCCGCGGTCATCAGCCCCACCCCCGGGGCGTGGGCGCCGGCGGCGCGCGCCAGGTCCGCCAGGTGACGGTCGGGGTCCGTGCGGAGGTAGCCGTGGGACACCTGGGCGTTGAGGATCCAGGCGCGTTCCCCGATGCCGCCGCCCAGGACGGCGTTGCTGATCGTCCGCCAGCCGTCGCCCAGCCGCCAGAGCAGGCTGCTCAGGCGCTCGCCGTCCTCGATGCGGCCGTGGTATTCGAGGGGAGGCGGGTCCGTGGGCTGGTGGATCGACGGATCGAGGGCGGTCACCGGACTGACTCCTGCGGTTGGCCGGGCGAGGACCCGAGTGATGCTACGTCGCCCCGCGCCGGCCCTTCCGGCCAGGTCCGGGGCCGTGGACTAGCCGACGGAGCCGGGCCGAGGCTTCAGGGCCAGTGCCGTCAGCGCCGCCGTCGTCATCGCGGTGGTCGCCGTGGGCAGGGCGAGGGGCAGGTGCGGGGCGAACTCCGGTGAGTGGTTGGGCGGCAGGGCCGCCAGGCGTTCGGCCACGGTCGCCCCGTCCGTCGCCGCCCATTGGCGCGGTCCGACGACACCGACCATCCAGTAGCCGAGCGCGATGCCCTCGCAGCCGTGGATCTCCCGCCCTGCGTCCCCGTACAGGGCGAAGTCCTCCGTCGCCATCGACGGCGCCCACGGCATGAGCCGCTCGTCGCCCAGCGCCTCCCGGTGCGCCTCACGGACCGCGCCGGTCAGGGCGGGGTCCGGCAGGGTGACCGGTGAGCGCGAGACGACGGCGAGGTCGGGGTCCGCGGGGCAGCCGGAGGCGGCCGACTCGGCCCGTACGATCCGCTCCACGGCGGCCACCAGCCGGTCCAGCGAGGTCGGAGTCAGCGCCCGCACGGTGACGCCCAGCGTCGCGCTGTCGGGCACGACGTTGCTCCGGGTGCCCGCGTGGAGCTTGCCCACGGTGACGGTGGCCTGTTCCGCGGGCGCGCACTCCCGGGCCACGATCTGCTGGAGGCGCAGGACGACCGCGGCGGCGGCGACCACGGGATCCACGCTCAGATGCGGCGCCCCGGCATGCCCGCCCCTGCCGTGCAGGGTGACGTCGAGGCTCGCGCTGCCCGCCAGGACCGGCTGGCCGTAGCCGTGCGCCACCATGCCGCCGAGCAGGGGCGCGGTGTGCTGCGCGAGGACGGTGTCGGGGCGCCCGAAGCGGGAGTACAGGCCGTCGGCGAGCATGGCGCGCGCACCGGTCAGGGTCTCCTCGGCGGGCTGGCCGACCACGACCACGGTGCCGCGCCACTCCTGTCGGGAGCGCGCGAGCAGGGTGGCGGCGCCCAGGAGCGCGGCCGTGTGCAGGTCGTGGCCGCACGCGTGCATGTGGGGCCCCTGCGCGGCGTACGGCAGGCCGGTGCGTTCACGCAGGGGCAGCGCGTCGAGTTCGGTGCGCAGCCAGACGCGCGGGCCGGGGCCGTTGGCGAGGACGCCGACCACTCCGTGCCCTCCGACGCCGCGCGTGGTGTCGTAGCCCTCCGCCTCCAGCGCGTCGGCGAGGCACGCCGCCGTGCGGGCCTCCTCGCCGGACGGCTCGGGGTGCCGGTGCAGGTCCATGGCGAAGACGGTGAGCGGGCGCAGCAGCGCGTCGAGGCGCGACAGCACGGGGGCGTGCCCGCCGGAGGGGAGGTGCACCGCGGAAGTCATCGTCCCATGGTCCGCCGGTCCGGCGGACGCGGGCCGTCAGGTCGCTGGCACATCGCCCGCACCTCACTGTCATGTCGATGGCGCCGCCGCGAACGCATGCGCGCCGTGCGTGCGTTCCGCTGTCATTCCCCCTTCGTCCGGTGCCAGCGCGCGGCACGCGATGCGTCAGTGGCGCCCGGTCCAATGAAGAGGTCAACACCCCGGGATCCGCCCGGAGGTGTACATACGTCAGGAGTTCCCCATGGCTGACAAGTCCTCCCTCGCCGCCCTCGCCGACGAGATCCTGGAGCTGGAGTCGGAGACCTTCGAGATCTCGGACTACTCGGACGCCAGCGAAGTGGTGCTCGCCGGCTCCACGAGCTGCTCCTCCACCTCGACCTGCTCCTCCACCACCAGCACCACCTCCTGCAGCGCCTGATCCACGGGCCCCAGCGGCTCGGCGTCCGGCCTGAGCGGACGCCGAACGGCCCGGCCCCCCCCCCCCCCCAACCCCGGGGGGGGGGGCGCGGCCCGCCCGGCCCACAGGGGGAGCGGGTA
>NZ_JBEPBM010000054.1:0-35586 GCF_040299205.1 Streptomyces sp. NPDC000983
CCCTGCGGCCCGTCCGCTTGGGGCCTCCCCCCTACTCCTTGTCCGGGTCGCGGCTAGTGTCGCCCCCCCCGCCCGCGGGCCCGGGGCGGGGCCCGGGGGGGGTGGCCCCCCCCCCCCCCTCTCGGCTGCCCGGGTGTCAGCTCACGTTCGCCCGGGGATCACGGTCAGGCCGCCGCCGGCGTGCAGAGCAGCGCGGAGGCGTGCTGGAACGGATCGGGGGCGGGGCGCGTCGGACGGGGCGGCATCGGGACCAGCGTCACAACGCCCCTCCCGCACAGACCGGGTCGGCTTCCGGGTCACGTACGGCTCAGGCCGCCGCGTCGGCGGCGGAACGCCGTCCCCGGGCGCGCCTCGCCGCCGGGGCGGGCCCGCGCCGACCGCGGGAGGCCGAGTTGCGTGTGCGCTGTTCGGCCGGCGGCGCGGTGATCGTCACGGGGATGCCGGACGGGGTCTGGGCGCCCGTGATCCGGCGCAGCGCCTCCTCGCCGGAGCGGACCTGAGTGGTCTGGGGCACGATGCCGGCCGTGGCCATGAGACGGGTCATGCCGCGGCGCTGGCCGGCGGTGACCAGGGTCACGACACTGCCGGACTCGCCGGCCCGGGCGGTACGGCCGCCGCGGTGGAGGTAGTCCTTGTGGTCCGTCGGCGGGTCCACGTTGACGACGAGGTCCAGGTTGTCGACGTGGATGCCGCGAGCGGCGACGTTCGTCGCCACCAGGACGTTGACGTGCCCCGATTTGAACCGGGCGAGGGTACGGGTGCGCTGCGGCTGGGTCTTCCCGCCGTGCAGGGCGGCGGCCCGGACACCGGAGTTGAGGAGGTCGTCGGTGAGGCGGTCCACGGCGTGCTTGGTGTCCAGGAACATGATCACGCGGCCGTCGCGCGCCGCGATCTCGGTCGTCAGCCGCTGCTTGTCGGCGCCGTGTACGTGCAGGACGTGGTGCTCCATCGTGGTGACCGCGCCCTGGGAGGGGTCCACCGAATGGACGACGGGATCGGTGAGGTAGCGACGGACCAAGAGGTCGACGTTGCGGTCCAGCGTCGCGGAGAACAGCATCCGCTGGCCCTCGGGGCGGACCTGGTCAAGTAGCGCCGTGACCTGGGGCATGAAGCCCATGTCGGCCATCTGGTCGGCCTCGTCGAGGACGGTGATTGCGACCCGGTCCAGCCGGCAGTCGCCGCGGTCGATGAGGTCCTTGAGGCGGCCGGGGGTGGCCACGACGATTTCGGCGCCGCTTTGCAGAGCTTTCGCCTGCCTGCCGATCGGCATTCCGCCGACGACGGTGGCCAGGCGCAGTCTCACGGCGCGGGCGTAGGGGGTGAGGGCGTCGGTGACCTGTTGGGCGAGCTCCCGAGTGGGGACCAGCACCAGCCCCAGCGGCTGACGGGGAGCGGCGTGCTGTCCGGCCGTGCGGGCCAGCAGGGCCAGGCCGAAGGCGAGGGTCTTGCCCGAGCCGGTCCGGCCGCGGCCCAGGACGTCACGACCGGCCAGGGAGTTCGGCAGCGTCGCGCCCTGGATGGGGAACGGGACGGCCACGCCCTGCGCTGTGAGCGCGTCCAGGAGGCGCTGGTCCAGAGTGAGGTCGGCGAAGTTCTCGACGGCGGTCAGCGCCGGAGTGATCGTCTTCGGCGGGGCGAACTCCCCCTGCACGGCGGCGGGACGCCTGCCGTATCCGCCGGACCGGCTCGGACCTCCGGATCGGCGCGCGACGGACGCACCGGAGCGATCACCCCAGCCCGTGCCGACGGAGGAGTCGTACGTACGGTCGCCTTTGCGGCGGGTGCGGGAGGAACGGCCGTTCGTGCGTGTGGGGTTCATGGAGAACCTTCCTGGATACGGCGCGTATCGAGGAATTCCGGCAGCGCATGAACAGCGTCGGGAATCACAGGCACGGGCCGAATGAAAATGAGAATACAAACCAGTTTCGCTCAGGCACAAGAACTGTCGGCGCGAGCGGACGGGCGCAGGGAATGCGAGAGGCGGGGCGCATGTGGAAAACCCTGCGAAACGCAAGCAGCTGGGGCCCGCACCCCGAGGGATGCGGGCCCCAGCTACGTATGACGCGTCAGTGTCAGGCGGAAACGATGTTCTCGGCCGTCGGACCCTTCTGGCCCTGCGCGATGTCGAAGGAGACCTTCTGGCCCTCCTGGAGCTCGCGGAAGCCCTGCGCGGCGATGTTCGAGAAGTGGGCGAACACGTCAGGGCCGCCACCGTCCTGCTCGATGAAGCCGAAGCCCTTTTCCGCGTTGAACCACTTCACGGTACCGGTCGCCATGTCATTTCTCCTCTGGGCAATACGACGGCATCCGTACCCTACGGATGCCGTGTCGCCGCCATGATGCCCTGTCCGGAAAATGACCGGGAAATATAAAGAGATTCCACGCGGCATGCGGCCGACGGGAAGCGCTTGAAATTCTTTGGGTACCAAAACTGCAACGAGATTCGACAGTAGCACGTCGCCGCGTCCGGTGGACCGGGAATATTTCTCCCTGTGTGTCGCCGGTAAAAATCCTGTCTGCGATGACTGTTAAAACCTCAGTCCGCGAACACAGGTATTCACGCACGCCGAATACAGCCCTCGTATGGTCGATCGGCTGAGGCGTCGCCGGGGCAGCGGAGCCTGCGGGCAGAAGCCCAGGGAGTCCCCGAGCGGGCTGGCAGGGCGTGCAGGAACGCATCGTCGGGCGCCGCGCTGCGCCTCGAGGCGGGGCGCAGCGGTCGGTTCGTGTCTTCGCCGGTACCCACCTCGAAGGCCGGCGCTCCCAGGGCACATTGCGGACCATGGACTGAGGAGACGCTTCCGACCGCACTATGTGGACCTGCTCGCAGTCGACGCCCTCGATCCGGCGCAGGCGGTCGGGGGCGCGGATTTGCGCTCGGTATTCCGCCACCCCCACGCAGCAGTGGGCGCGCGGTGAGACGACACAGGTCAGAGGGGCTTCGCTTCCAGGTGATGCGACGTGTCGACTCCACATCCGCTCTTCTAACCAGCATCACCCGCACCCGCTACCGAGACGGTCGCGTCCGCCGCGTCCGCCACGTCCGCCACGAGCGGGGTGCCCGCCAGTCGCAGCAGGTCCGCGGCTCCGACCTCCACGCTCCGGTCGGCCCGCCCGCTGCCGCAGTAGACGGTGCCCATACGGGTGACCGCCGTGTCGAACACCACCGTGACACCGGGGGCGCTGCACACCGGGCTCACCCCGCCCGGTTCCATGCCCAGGCCGCGCAGCACCTCCTCGCCCGCGGGCCGCAGCCGCGAGCGCGGCACGCCGACGGCCCGGGCCAGGCGCCCGTAGCCGAGTCGGGCGAGGCCGGGGAAGGCCACCAGGAAGACCTGGTCGTCGGCGGTGAACACCAGTGTCTTGACCGAGTCCGCCACGGACAGGCCGGTCTCGCGCCGTACGTCCTCGGCGGTCCGTACGGGCGGATGGGTATGGACGCGGAAGGTCACGCCGGCCGCTCGCAGGACGTCGTCGGGAGCGGCCGGGGTGGAGGGGGAGGACGTGGACACCTGACCTCGCTGCGGTGGGAGGGTGCGGACGGGGGCGCGCCGGACGGGGGAGCGCGGGGCGATTCTACGTTCCGCGCCCTGTCCGCAGGGCGAGCCCGGACACTCCCTCGCCCTGAAGACAGGTGCGTCCGGGCGGTGTTCAGTCGCCGGCGAGTGCCTTGAGGACCTGCGCGCGCGACGGCGGCGGCGCGGCGGCCTGCGCGGCCATCAGCACCGGGACGAGGCGGCCGACCCGCTGCCGTAGATCGGGGGTGTCGAGGGTGGTGTCCAGCATGCTGACGTACCGTCCGGCGGCGTCGGCGAGTTCGGGATCGTGCTGCGCGGCGTCCAGCAACATGAAGGGGTTGGGCGGCAGTTGGGCGAGGATGCCCTCGAGGGGCTGGTGCGCGACCGCCGCCCGCCACAGGGTGGTGCGGGCGGTGTCCTGGGCCACCACGTCCTCGAACCACGGGCGCAGCCACGCCTCGGTCTCGCGCGTGGCGCGGACGGCCGCCCCGGGCAGGTCGCCGGTCCCCGTGAGTGCCCTGGCCAGGATGACCGCCTGGGCGAGGGCGAGCGAGGCGCCCCGGCCGAAGGTGGGGTCGGTGACGCACAGCGCGTCGCCGAGCGGCACGTATCCCCGGGGCGCGTCGGGGGAGAGGGTACGTAGTACGTTGCGCAGCCCCGCCATCGGCACCACCTCGCTCACCGGCGTGGCGGCACCGGGACGCAGCCAGGGCTCGAAGTCCGGGAAGAGGGCCAGGACGCGTTCGAACGACGCGGTGTCGCGCAGGTCCTTGAGTTCCTCGTCCTCGGGCAGTCGGCCGATGTCGACGGAGAACGCCCCGTTGTCGTGGCTGAACAGGGCGGCCCCGAAGCCCAGGCCGTCGACGATGCTGACCGACCCGTACCGGGTGGGGGGTCTGGGGACGCCTTCGGCCAGCTGGTAGAAGCGGCTGTTGTACACCTTCCCGCACTCGACGTCGGCGACCGTGGCGGTGTACCGCCGGGCCAGTTGCGAGCGGCTTCCGCAGGCGTCGACGACCAGGTCGGCGGGGTGGACGGCGTCGTCGGTGCGCAGGCCGCACACCGTGCCGTCGGCCACTTCCAGGGCCCGCACCGTCACCCCGTGCCGACGCGGGACGCCGTCCCGGTCGAGCGCCCGGGACAGCGCCCACTCCACGAGGCCGCGGCGGGCGGCGATCATCACCTGGTCGGGGCCGGCGCCCGGCGACTCGAGCGCGACCTCCTCGGCCCCGTGCCGTAACAGCTCGTCGTGGACGTCGGGGAGGTGCTCGCGCAGCTGCCTGCGGAACAGGCCGAGGAAGATGTGCGGATGGCGGGACTGCGGGGTGCCCGGCCGGGTGTGCGCCGCGGCCGGCGCCGGGTCGTCCGGTGCGGCGGGATCGCGCTCGTACACCTCCGTCGGCAGGCCGGCGCGGGACAGGAGGAGGGCGGCGCTCAGTCCGGCGATGCCGGCGCCTACGACGGTGGTGCGGTCGCTCAAGAGGACTCCTCGGTGAGGACGGGCGGGCGGACGTGAGGGAGGACGTGAGGGCGGACGGGCCGGAGGAGGGAAGGGTGGTGGCGGACCGCCGTCACCGGGACGGTGTGCCGGGTGCCGGGGCGGAGGCCGCAGCGGGACCGGAGTTCGCGGGCACCGGCCATTCGGCCAGGATGTGCCGGGGCCCGTGGAAGGACGCGTTGGGCAGGTAGGAGAACGTCTGACCGGGCAGCAGCCGCAGGCCCGGCAGGCGCCGGGTGAGCTCCTCGAGGATGATCCGCATCTCCAGCCGGGCCAGGGGCGCGCCGATGCAACTGTGCGCCCCCAGGCCGAAGGTGAGGTGGCGCTTGGCGTTGGCTCGGCGGATGTCGAGCCGGTCGGGGTCGGGGAAGACGCGCTCGTCGTGGTTGCCCGAGGCGATCACCAGCAGCAGCCTGCCGCCCGCGGGGACGGTCGTGCCGCCCAGGACGACATCCTTGAGGGCCTGGCGGCGCCAGCACAGCACCGAGGGCGCGAAACGCAGGCACTCCTCGACCGCGTTCGGGATCAGCGCGGGATCCTCGCACAGCGCCTGCCAGGACTCGCGGTCGTCCAGCAGGTACCGCAGGGCGTTGGCGGTGGCGTTGGTGGTGGTCTCGTGGGCGGCGACCAGCCCGCTCATCATCATGTTCTGCAGGTGGTTGTCGTCGACCAGTTCCGGGTCCCGGCGGTGCACCTCGATCGCGTGGGGCACCCATCCGCGGCCCGGCTCGCGCTTGAGCCGGTCGACGAGCTCGCCGGAGAGCCGCCACCAGCGTCCGACCTGGTCGGCTATGTCGACCTGGTGCTCCACGGAGGGGCGGCCCCAGGTGAACAGGCCCATCTTGATGGTGTAGTGGCGCGCCGTTTCGATGTCCTCGTCGGGGACGCCCATGACGAGGAGTCCCACGATCGCCGGCACCTCCCACAGCAGGTCGTCCACGAGGTCGGCGCGGCCGCGGTCGGCGAAGGTGTCGATGTACCGGGTGACCAGGGCGCGGATCCGGTCCTCCAGGACGGCGACCTCGGCCGCGGCCAGCGGTGGCGCGAGTTGTCTGCGGCGTCGCATGTGCAGCGGCTCGTCCTCGTTGACCAGGACGGGCCCGGGGGCGAAACCGTAGCTGTCCAGGCGTTCTCGGGCCTGTGGCGCCAGGGGCGTGATGGGGTCCAGGGCCAGCGCGGCGGAGTAGTCCCGGGTGTTGCGGAACGCCTCCCTGATGTCGGCGTGGCGGGTGACGACCCAGTAGTCCAACTCCGGGCTGTGGAAGACGGGTTCGTGGGTGCGGGCCGCGGCCAGCGCGGCGGCCGGGTTCTGCTGGTAGTCGTCGCCGAACGGGTCGAACCCGTCGGCGGCGTGCGCCACCGGACAGCCCTCGGCGGACTGGGCAATGCGGGCGGAGCTCTGATCCACCTGGACGTTCCCCCGTTCGGTACGAATGCATCGGCAGGGCTCGGATCGAGGTCGAGAGCGGCTCGAGAATTCATGGAACACCCGGATCGGCCGGTACAGCCGAAGTGCAAGAATCAACTATTCCGGAAAAGTGGGCGGCCGACTCCGGACGGAGTCCGGAGATCCGCGGACGAAAAGGCGGACCGGGCATTACCACGCGCTCGGACAATGCATTTTTTGGGCCACGCTCGCCGCATGTCAAGCTTTCACTTTGGTTGCCCTGTGCGGCGAATTGTGATGCAGGTCACATGCCATAGGTAACTTCACCACTCATTCGCGGTCATGTCCCGCTTTCCCTTGCCTTCGTCGGGTCACCTGCTGTTATATCGCCCTCCGCGGGGGCCCTTCGGTGGCATCTCGGCATCATCGGTGCAGTTCAGTAGGGGTTCAGCTGTGCCGGCCCGGAGGGGAGACCCGGGCGACGGGAAGAATTCAACACACTCTTGACGCTGCCGGTTCGGCTGGCATAGCTTCGCCGAAACCACATTTCGCCAGCCATTCACGGGGGATGCGATATGACGAAATACGCTGGTGACCTGCCGTTATGGCCAGATAGGCCGAAGGCTGCGCCGCACCCGTCCACGAAAAGGATCAGAACGGCTGTTGCCGACTCCGGCCTGATTTTCCCGCCGGACCGCCGATCGGCGACCTCTTAGGAATGCTCCGTCTTCCCGGTCCAGTCGCGTCCTGCCACCTCATGCGTTTTCCCTTCCGGGCCCGATCTGTCCGCCCGCCGTATGACGCAGGCCCCTCCACGACACCTCCGGGACATCCCGCACCTTGCGCCTGTCCTGCGAATTCTCACGGCCCCATGCCGGCATCAGGGTGACCCTCCGCCGTGCCCACAGCCCGGGACCGTCGACGGCCACCCAGGAGAAAACCCATGGAGACAACGCCAGCCTCGAACGGCCTCCGCCCCGACGGCGGGCCCCGGCCGCCGTCCTACGACGACGCCCTCGACTACGCCGAGGCAAGGGTCGCGGAACTCGACCTGCCCGGCCTGCGCGCCGCCGGCGTGTACCGGACCCCGCTGGAGTACTACCTCGTCGGCACCTACCCGCCGCTGAAGTTCCTGCACGACATACCGGCCGAGGAGGTCTTCACGGGGATCACCCCGTCGCAGAACCTCTACCTGCACATCCCGTTCTGCGAGCAGTACTGCACGTTCTGCCACTTCTACAAGGAGATCAACTCTCCCGACCAGGTGGTGGAGCGCTACGTCTCGGCACTGCGCGACGACATCAGTGACACCGCCCAACGGGTCCGCGCCCAGACCCCCGGAGGGCTGACCGCCTCGTCCGTCTACTTCGGCGGCGGCACACCCTCCTACCTCAAGGCGCCCCAGATCGAGTCGCTGATGGACCATCTGTGGCGCACCGTGCGCACCACACCCGACACGGAGATCACCTTCGAACTGCACCCGGGCGTGGTACGGCAGCCGGACTACGAGGACCGACTCGACGCGATCCGCGAACACCGGGTCAACCGCTGGGTGTTCGGCATCCAGTCCATGGACGAGGAAGTCCTCGCCCGGCTCAACCGCGGCCACGGGCGGGCCGAAGTCCACCGGCTCATCGGCCTGTTGGACGACCGCAACGTCGACAACCTCAACGTCGACCTGATCTTCGGCCTGCCCCTGCAGACCCTGCGCAACTGGTACGACACACTCACCGAACTCATCGACGCCGGGCTGGAGAAGTTCAACATCTTCCCGCTGATGTTCAAGCGCTCCGACCCGATCACCCGGCAGTACATCAACCGGCCCCAGGACTTCCCCGACGAGCGGGACCGCCTGCGGATGCACTTCATGGCCGAGTTCGTGCTCTTCTCCATGGGGTTCCGCCGCGGCCCGGTGTTCTACTACGCCAAGGACACGGTCCACTCCCAGCAGCAGCAGAACAAGTTCGACGCCATCGAGGACGACAACCTCGTCGGTCTGGGAGTCAGCAGCTTCGGCTACATCGGCGGCACCCAGTACTACAACGTCTGCGACAACCGCGAGTACGTCGCCCGGACTGCGAAGGGCCAGTCCCCCGTGTGGCGCGGGCACTCCCTCCCGCCCGCCGAGCGGCTGCGACGCTCACTGATGTTCGGCATCCGCAGCGGCGGCGCCGACCTCGAGGCCCGCGGCCGGCAGTACGGGATCGACGCCGTGGAACTGTTCTCCGGGCACCTGGAGAACCTCCAGAAGCTGGGCCTGGTCGACACCGACGGCACCACCGTGAACCTCACCGACCTGGGCTGCGCCTTCGTCGACGGCATCGGCCACACCTTCGCCAGCGACGAGGTCGTCGCCGGTGTGCTGGCGGCGAACGAACGCATCGCCTCGCCCTCCCTGGACCCGGTCGACCGCTACGACTACTCCCCGATCGGCCGTCTGGACCTGCCGGGCGGGATCGCCGACCGCAACCGCGACGACCAGCCCCATGACGGGGCCACGCCATGACCGCGCCCCCGACGGCCACCGTCACCGAGTGGCACGACCTCGTGCCCTACCTGCGTGCCGACGACGGCAGGTGGCACAACCTCGCCGCCGGGATGCCGATGCAGAACGCGGCCTTGGCCGAACTGGCGCGCCAGGCCTACCGCACCGTCGTGGAGCGCCCGGACTTTCCCGACCGCGTCGGCAGGTACCACGACGTCATGGGCGACCCCGCGCTGCGGGAGCGGCTCGCGGCGCTCTACGCGGAGCACTTCGGCCTTCCCCTCTCGCGGCGCAACGTACTGATCACGCCGGGCGCCCAGGCCGCCTTCCACCACCTGTCGGCGCACGTCCACGGGCAGGGGCGCCGCATCGTCTTCGCCGGGCCGGAGTATCCCGGTCACCGCACCCACCCCGCGGCCCGCTACGACATGCTGCTGCCCGACATCCGTGAGGTGGGACCCCACGAGTTCCGCTATCTGCCGCCGCGCGGCGCCCTCGGCCCCGATGTCGGCGCCGTCGTGCTCTCCCGGCCCGGCAACCCCACCGGCAGCGTGGTTCCCGACGAGCACCTGGAGGAACTCGCCCGCGAGTGCGCCGCCGTGGGGGCCCTGCTGGTCGTCGACAACGCCTACGGCCCGATCGTGCCCGCCCTCGCGTTCGGTGAGCCCGGCCTGCCGTGGGGAGACAACGTCGTCCTCGTGCAGAGCTTCTCCAAGGGGTCGCTGGCCGGCGAACGCCTCGGGTTCGTGCTCGCCGCGGATTCCGTACTGCGCGCCCTGGCCGAGTACCAGGCCCGGGCGGTGGTCTTCCCGCCCCAGCTGATCCAGCTGGTGGCCGCCGAACTCCTTGCCGACGACCGCTACACCGCGCTGTGCGCGGGCCCGCTGCGCGCCTCCGTACGCGAGCGTCACCGCGTGGTGCGGACCCTGCTGGAGGACCTGCTCACCGTGGAGTTCGCCGTGCACCGCGTGGACGGCGGCCAGTTCCAGTGGGTGTGCCTGCCGGGGCTGCCCGGCTCCACCGCCGAACTGTTCCCCGTCCTCGCCGACGCGGGCGTGCTGGTGGCCCCCTCGGCCCCCTTCTACCTGCCGCACCTGCGCGAGGACCCGCACGCGCGGCGCTGCCTGCGGATCGGGGTGACCGCACCCGTTCCCGCCCTGGAACAGGGTGTCGCGATCTTCGCGGAGGTGGCCAATGCCCACGGCTGACCCGAACGCCCACGGGGGCGACGCCCCCACGGTGCCGCCGTACCGGGTGGTGGACCACATCGTCGAGCACCTGGCCGACGCGGCCGGCGTGCGGCATCTGTTCGGCGTGCACGGCGCCAACATCGAGGACGTCTTCGACGCGGTCTTCCGCGCCGGGCGCATCGAGGCGGTGCTGGCCAAGCACGAGTTCTCCGCCGCCGCGATGGCCGACGGCTACCACCGGGCGGGCAACCGGCTGGCCGTGGTCGCGGCCACGTCCGGCGGCGGCGCCCTGAACCTGGTGCCGGCCCTCGGCGAGGCGTACGCCTCCCGGGTCCCGGTGCTCGCCCTCGTCGGGCAGCCGTCCACGGCGGCCGAGGGACGCGGCGCCTTCCAGGACCAGAGCGGGCTGGGCGGCACGGTGGACGCCACGGCCGTGTTCTCCGGCGTCTCCAGGTTCTGCGCGCGCGTGGAGAGCGCCGAGGCCGCGGAGAAGCTGCTGCCGCTGGCGGTGCAGGCCGCCCTGAGCGAGCCCCGCGGCCCCGCGGTCCTGCTGCTGCCGAAGGACGTGCAGCAGGCCGTCATGGCGCCGCGACCGGCCGGCTCCCCGACGAAGGCCGCCGGGGAAACGGCCCGCGGCCCCGAGCCGGCCGACTGCGCCGGCCCGGCCGCCGACGCCCTGGAGCAGGCCCGCCGCGACGGCGCCCCGGTCCTCGTCGTCGCGGGCACCGAGGTCGTACGGTCGGACGCCCGGCAGGAACTGGCCCGGTTCGTGACCGCCCTCGGCGCGTGGGTGACCGTCGAGCCGGACGCCAAGGACGCCTTCGACAACCACGACCCCCGGTTCGTCGGTGTGGCCGGGGTCATCGGACACCCCAGCGTGCGGCACTGTCTGGAGCGGGCGGCGGTGTGCGTCCTGGTCGGCACCCGGTTCCCGCAGACGTCCGCCGCCGGGCTGGAGGACGCCCTGCCCGGGCGCACGCTGGTCTGCCTGAACCGGGAGCCCGCGTACCCGCCGTCGGCGCTTCAGCTGCCGCTGGGCGGCGGACTGCGGCAGGGACTGCGCGCGGTCACCGCACGGCTGGAGGCGTCGCCGCCCCGCCCGGGGCCGCCCTTCCCGCCGCACCCGGGTCTGCGGTACCTGCCGCACGAGCGCAGCGACGGTGAGCGGATCGCGCTGCGCGAGATCGTGCAGACCGTCGCCCGCGCACTGCCCGAGGACGCCAACGTCGTCTCCGACGCCGGCAACACCGGGTGCGGCGTGCTGCACTTCCTGCCCGCGCCCCGCCGCGGCCGCTACCTGCTGGCCCTGGGGATGGGCGGCATGGGGTTCAGCTTCGGCGCGGGCATCGGGGCCGCTCTGGCCAACGGGCGGCGCACCGTCGTGCTCGCCGGCGACGGCTCCTTCTTCATGCACGGCATGGAGGTGCACACCGCCGTGGAACATCAACTGCCCATCACCTTCGTGCTGTTCAACAACAACGCGCACGCCGCCTGTCTGTCCCGCGAGGAGTTCCTCTACGGCGGCGGGCGCCCCTACAACGTCTTCCGCCCCAGCGATCTGGGGCAGGGGGTCGCCGCGATGTTCCCCGGCCTGCGGGCCGCGACCGTGCGGCGCCTGGACGAACTGCGCGACTTCCTGGCCGCCACCGCCGGCTCGGCCGGGCCCGCGGTGGTCTCGGTCGAGGTGCGCACCGACGAGATGCCGCCGTACCTGCCGTTCGTCCCCTTCACGACCCGATCCGAAGAACCCACCGAAGGAGTCACACCGCGATGAGGGCGTCAGAAACCGAACTGTCCACCATTGCCGGCCTGGTCAGGGTCGAGAACGCACCGATCGGCGAGGTGCTCCGCTCGGTCCAGGAGAACACCAAGGACTCCTACTCCCACGACGAGATCTACGGTGACTACTGCACCCTGCAGGGATACGTCGACGCACCGCCGCGCGACGTGTACGAGTACCTGGCCGACATGAAGAGCCAGGAGGAGTACACCTACAGCGTCCGGGACCTGGAACCCGTCGACGACACCGGCCTGTACGTCGGCTGGGACCGCCTGTCCGGCAGCACCCGCATCTACGTCCGCATCGAGGCCAATCCGCAGGCCCTCACCGTCGACTACCACGCGGCCTGGGACCAGGGCGACGACCTGTGGATGATCTACCTTTTCCGGGTCGTGGACGCCCAGACCGTCTTCAAGCGCCCCGGCTCGGTGATCCTGTGGACGAACTGCCACCACCCCTACTACGAGAAGAACCCCTACCCCGAGCTGTCGCCGGGGCCGGACCGTCGCTGGGTCGGCGACTTCTGGCGCGCGTTCTACGCCGGCCACAAGGTCGAACTCGAGAACATCAAGGCGATCATGGAGCACCGGCACCACCAGGGCATCCCCATCACCCCCGCCGACACCCCGGGAGCCTGACATGACGCCGGTGAGCCTGCTGGACGTCGCCAGCGCCCTGCCGGAACAGAAGGTCGGCCGGGAGTACTTCGAGCAGTACTCCCGGCCGGACGACCCCCTGCTGCGCAATCCCATGTTCCGCGCACCCGAGTACCGCCGCTACGCCTCGCGGGAGGAGAGCGGCGCGGACCTCATGGAACGGGCCGCCACGGCGCTGCGGGACCGGCACGGCGCCGACCTGCTGGCCGGCGTCGACGTCCTGGTGACCCACAACGCCCTGCCCGACGTGCCCTTCCTGGGCTCGGGCGCCGAACTGGCCCGCCGCCTGGGCGCCCGCCCCGATCACATCATCGACCTGCACAACGGCCACTGCGCTGTCTTCCCCTACATGCTCGGTCTCGCCCGCTCCCTGCTGGCGTCCGGTCAGGGCCGCACCGCGCTGCTGTGCACGGCGCAGACCGCGGGGAAGATCTTCACACAGCCCGGGGTGCGGCAGTCCGCGCACGCCTCGGTCCCCGGTGACGGCGCCGCGGCGGCCCTGCTGACCACCACGCGGGAGCGCCCGATCCTGGCCACACGGGTGCACCACTATCCCGAGTACGCGCCCGACGTCGCTCTCAGGCTCGACGACGGGCGGCTCTACTGGGAGCCGGGCACCTCCGAGATGGACGTGGCCTTCGACAACCTCAAGGCCCAGAACATCATCGAACGCGGCAGCAAGATCGTCCCGGAGGTGGTGGCCGACCTGTGCCGCGAGGTCGGCTCGTCCCCCGGAGACATCGGCCTGCTGGTCACCAACCAGCCGAACCGGCTGCTGCTGCGGAACTGGTCGCGGGACCTGGGCCTCGACCCCGCCCGCCACTACGACACGTTCGACTCCTACGGCAACCTCTTCGGCGCCGGCATACCGGTCAGCCTCGACCACGCCCTGCGCGACGGCGCCGTGAAGGACGGCTCCCTGGTGGTGCTGGCGGGCTTCGCCGGCGCCGGGGAGATGGCCTCCGCGGCGGCGATCCGCTGGGGCGGCGAACCGTAACCCCGCCCCCGACACCACCGAACCCACCGCCTCTGCCACAGGAGGGCAGCGATGCCACACCCCGACAGCCGCCCGGAGCCGGACCACCAGCAGGTCGAGGACACCGTCCTGGACCTGCTGGCCGAGATCCTCTACGTGGAGCGTGACGACGTGCGCTCCGACACCGACTTCACCGCACAGGGACTGGACTCGATCCTCGCCGTCGAGTACCTCGCCCAGGTCCACGACGCGCTCGGCGTGAAGGTCACCCTCGCCGAACTGCACGACCTCGGCACCCCCCGAGCCCTGGCGGAGGCCGTGCACCAGGCACCGACCGGCACCGGCGCGGGCCGCGCACCGCACACGGAACGCCGGGAAGACGCCGTATGACCCGGGATCAGGTGTCCGCCGTCGTGCGGGAGAACATCCTGGCCGTGCGGCCGGACCTGGACCCCGCCGAGATCCGTGAGGACCGCAGCATGCAGGAGCTGGGCTGCAACTCGCTCGACCGCCTGGACGTGGTCGTCGGCTGCCTGGACGCCTGCGACCTGGACCTGCGGGCCGAACGGTTCGAGGGCGTCACCGACATCGGCGGGCTCGTGGACGCCCTGCTGGCCGGTGCGGTGAGCACCACATGACCCCACCCGACGCCACCGGGCCGGCCGTGGGCGTCGATGCAGTGGGCGGCTACTTCGGTGACGCCTTCGTCGACACCGGCGACCTGTTCGACGCCCGCGGCCTGGACCGCTCCCGGCTGGCCAACCTGGGCATGGTCCGCCGGGCGGCCCCCCTCCCGGGCGAGGACGTGGTCACCCTCGCCGCGACGGCCGCACGGCCGCTGGTGGACGCCATGACCGCGACCGAACGCGCCGGCCTGCGGGCCGTCGTGGTGGCCACCGAGTCGTCCTTCGACATGTCCAAGGCGATCAGCACCTACCTCCACCGCCTGCTCGACCTGCCCCGAACCTGCCGTGTCTTCGAGGTCAAACAGGCCTGCTATGGCGGGGTGGCCGCACTCCAGACCGCCGTGGCGCTGGTCCGCGCCGACCCCGCGAGCCGGGTCCTCGTCGTGGCCTCGGACCTCTCGCTGCCCGAACGCGGCACCTACCTCGAACCGAGCCAGGGCCTGGGCGCGGTGGCCGTGCTGGTGGCCGCCCGGCCCGCGATCCTGGAGGTCGACCACGTCACCGCCGGCGCCTACAGCTACGAGATCGCCGACTTCGCCCGCCCGCGCCACGATGTCGACGTGGTGGACACGGACCTGTCCCTGATGTCCTACCTGGACTGCCTCCTGGGCTCGTTCACCGACCACGCGGCCCGCCGCGAGGGAGCGGACTTCGCCGCCTCCTACGACCTGCTGGCCATGCACACCCCCTTCCCCGGCATGGTGCGCGGCGCCCACCGCACCGCCCTGCGCAAGCTGGGCCCCCGCACCGGGCCCGCGGTGCAGGAGGACTTCGCACGCCGGGTCGCCCCCTCACTGCGCCTGCCCGAGCAGGTGGGCAACATCTACTCCGCCACCACCCTGCTGGCGATGCTGAGCGCCGTCGCCCACGCCCCCCACGACGAGGGCGCCGAACTGGGCGTGTTCAGCTACGGCTCGGGCTGCTCCTCGGAGTTCTTCGCCTGCCGGATGCCCGCCGGAGCCCGAGCGCGGGTCGCCGCCGCCGGACTGGAGGAACACCTCACGGGGCGCCACCTGCTGACGGTCGAGGAGTACGACGCGCTGACCGCGGAAGCCGCCACCACCATGTTCGCCGTCCCCGACGCCGTCGTGGACCCCGACCGCCGCTTCGTCCACGGTCCGCCCGGCCGGCCGCGCGCCGTCCTCGTCCGGGCCGAGGGCTACCGCCGGGAGTACGCATGGTTCCCGCAGCCGTGATCCCCACGGTCCCGCACCCGCTTCCCGGCCCGGTGGAACTGCGCATCGAGGGGGCCTGCGCACGGCTGCGGCTGACCGCGCCCGAGCGGCGCAACGCCCTGGACGCCGCCACGGTCCAGGCCCTGCTCACCGCGGTGCGCACCGCCGAACGGACACCCGGCTGCCGCGCCGCGGTGCTCTCCGCGTCCGGACCGGTGTTCTGCTCGGGCCTGGACCTGGCCGCCGCGACCGCGGACGCCGGGCAGCCCGCCGACATCGCCGACCGGATGTGGGAGGTGCTGACCGCCCTGGCCACCGGGCCGCTGGTGACCGCCGCCGTCGTGACGGGCCGGGTCACCGGCGGCGGCGTGGGCCTGGTCAGCGCCTGCGACCTCGTCTTCGCGGGCCCCGACGCGTCGTTCCGGCTCACCGAGGCGCTCCTGGGCCTCGTCCCCGCCACCGTCCTGCCCTTCCTCACCGCCCGCATCGGAGAACGCGCCGCCTTCCGCGCCGCCCTGCTCGCCGAGGACATCGACTCCGCCACCGCCGGTGCGCTGGGACTCGCGGACACCGTCACGGACCGGCCCGAACAGCACGTACGGCATCTCCTCCTCGCCCTGCGCAGGACTGCGCGCCCCGATGCCGCCGCCGAGCTGAAACGGTGCAGGAACCTGCTGCGCGCCACCCCCGAGGACTACCCCGGCCACGCCCGCCGGCTGCTCACCGACTCGCTCGCCGACCCCGCCGTGCACGCCCGGGTGGCGGCACTGCGCGAGGAAGGACTGCTGCCATGAGCGACACCCGGCCCACCCGCCCCGCTCCGTCCGCCCGGTCCGCCGCTCCGGTGACCGCCGAGCGGAACGGACCGGTCGCCATGGTCACCATGTGCGACCCCGAACGGCGCAACGCCATGACCCCGGCCCTCGTCGCCGGGCTCAGCGAGATCCTGGAGCGCGTCACGGCCGACCCCGCCGTCCGCGTCGTGGTGGCCACCGGCCTGCCCGACGTCTTCTCGTCGGGCGCCGCCCGGGAGTACCTCATGGACCAGGACCGCGGCGAACTGGAGCCCTTCGTGCGCGCCTTCGCCCGGTGCCCGCTGCCCGTGGTGGCGGCCATGCGCGGCCACGCCCTGGGCGGCGGCCTGACCCAGGGCCTGTACGCGGACGTACCGGTGCTGAGCGAGCGGTCCGTCTACGCCGCGAACTTCCTCAACTACGGCCTGGTCCCCGAGTACGGGACCACCTGGCTGCTGCCGGCCCGGCTCGGCCAGACGCTGGGCACCGAGATGCTCTGGACCGCCCGCGGCTACCGGGGAGCCGAACTGCGCCGGCGCTCCGCGCCCGTCCAGGTCGTCCCGCACGAACAGGTCCTGCCACGGTCCCTGGAGATCGCCGAACGCATCGCCCGCGCACCACGACGCTCCCTGGAACTGCTCAAGCACCAGCTCGCCACCCAGCTCCTCGCCGCCGGGGACGCGGCGGTCGAGGCGGAGCTCGGCCCCCACCTGGAGGCATGGAACTCGCCCGCCCTGCGCCGCCTGGTCGCCGACCGCTACGGGCGCCCCGAGGAGGAATGGCCGTGACCGACACCACAACCCCGGACACCCCGCAGACGGCACCACGCCCACCCGTGGCCGTCATCGGCATGGCCTGCCGCGTGCCCGGCGGCGACGGACCCGACGACCTGTGGCGGACGCTCTGCGCCGGACACGACATGATCACCGAGGTCCCGGCCGACCGCCTCACCGGATACGACCGCGAGGTCGCCGGCCCGGCCGGCCTGCGCGCCGCCGTACTCGAGGACGTCGACGCGTTCGACGCGGACTTCTTCGGCATCGGACGCCGCATGGCGGTGTGGATGGACCCCCAGCAGCGCCTGCTGCTGGAGACGAGCTGGCAGGCGCTGGAGAGCGCCGGCATCGCGCCCGGCTCGCTGCGCGGCGAGGAGGTCGGGGTCTTCGTCGGCTCCGCCACCAGCGACTTCCGCGACCGCATGCTGATCACCGGAACGCTGGACCGGTACTCGGCCGTCGGCACCATCCACTCCTACCTCGCCAACCGGCTCTCCCACCACTACGACCTGCGCGGCCCCAGCATCACCGTCGACACCGCCTGCTCCAGCGGACTCAGCGCGGTGGCCGCAGCCGTCTCCGGACTGCGCGCGGGCGACTTCGACACCGCGCTGGTCGGCGCGTCCAACGTCTGCGTCGCAGGCTGGATGCCCGCCGCCATGGCCTACATGGGGGCGCTGTCGCCCTCGGGTTCGTGCAGCCCGTTCTCACCGCGGGCCGACGGTTACGTACGCGGCGAAGGCGCCCTCTGCTTCGTCCTGCGACGCCTGGACGACGCCCTGCGCGACGGCGACCCGGTCATGGCGGTGATCGTCGGCTCGGCCACCAACCACGACGGACGCTCCGGCGGCCTCACCCGGACCGACGCCGGCTCCCAGACCCGGCTGCTGCGGCGGGCCCTGACCCAGGCCGGTCTGTCCCCCCGCACCATGGGCTACCTGGAGGCGCACGCCCCCGGCACCAGCGCCGACGGCCTGGAGATCGACGCGCTGCGCGATCTGCTGCGCCCCGCACCCGGCGACCGTCCCCAACCGCTGGGCGGACCGGACGGCCGACTGTGGATCGGCTCGGTCAAGGCCGCCGTCGGCCACCTGGAGGGCGCGGCGGGCGCGGTGGGCCTGGCCGAGGCCGTACTGGTCCTGCTCAACGGCGCGATCCCCGGCGCACGGGGCCTGCTGGGCCTGGGCCCCGGCCTTGAAACGGAACACCTCCCGCCGAGTCCGGAGCCCGTGCCGTGGCCAGGCGACGCCGCCCGGCCCCGGCGCGCGGCGGTCAGCTCCTTCGGCATCGGCGGCTCCAACGCCCACCTGGTACTGGAGGAACCGCCCGCGCGGGAGCCCGGCGGCGGCCGCTGGACACGGGGCCCGGTCGCCGTACCGCTCAGCGCCACCGACACGCAGTCGCTGCGCCGACAGGCCGCCCGGCTCGCCGAGCACCTGGCCGCCCCGGCCGCCGCCACCGAACTGGCCCCGATCGCCTGGACCTTGCAGACGGGGCGCGACCACCTGGCGTGCCGCGCCCTGATACACGCCCACGACCTGACCGAGCTGCGCTCGGCCCTCGACGACCTGGCCCACGGCGGCGAGCCCCCGCAACCGGACGCACCGGCGGACCCGGCCGACCCGGCGCGACAGACCGTGCAGGCAGGCCGCGCCTGGCTGGAGGGCGCCCCCGTGACCTGGGCGGACCTGTGGGAACGGCCACCCTCCCAACGGGTCCGGCTGCCCGGGTACGCCTTCCGCCGCGTACCGCTGGGCTTCGCCCCCGTACCGCGCCCGCGCCCCGCGCACCGGAGGGCGGGATGAGCGACGGCGGCCCGACGGAGGCCGTGGTCACCGGTGCGGGCGTGCTGCACGCCCTCGCCGACGACCTGGCGGGTTTCGCCGCCGCGCTGCGAGCCGGACGCAGCGCCGTTCGACCCTCAAGCGAACCGGCAGAGCCGGGGGGACCGGACGGCCCGCCACCGGCCGGTGCCCGCCTGGACGGGTTCTCGCTCCCGGACTGGGCCGCCCGCCGACTGCCGGACGATCCGGGAACCGCCGCACGGCTGCGGGCCGTCGCGGGCCGGGCGGCCCTCCCCGCGCGCACGGCTGCGTGCGCCGCGCTCGCGGCCGTCCGCGACGCCGGACTGAGGGCGTCCGACCTCGACGGTGCCGCGCTGATCGTGGCGGGCAACAACCTGGCGCTGGACCACCAGGCCCAGATGGCACGGACGTTCACCACCCGGCCGGGACGGCTGCGCCCCTCGTACGCGCTGACCCACATGGACACCGACGTGGTCGGCGTGGTCAGCGAGGTCACCGGCGTCCGCGGCGAGGGCTGGACGACCGGCGCGGCCTCCGCGAGCGGCACCGTCGCCCTCATCCTCGGCAGCCGACTGGTGCGCTCGGGGGACGCCTCCGTCTGTCTGGTGGTGGCCCCCGCCTGCGATCTGTCGGCGGCGGAGCTGCGCGCCTTCCGCGACAGCGGAGCCATGGCCGACACCGACGGGGCCGCGGAGCCGTGGCGGCTGTGTCGCCCCTTCGACCGCCGGCGCAAGGGCTTCGTCTACGGGCAGGGCGCCGCGGCGGTCGTCCTGGAGAGCGCCCACCACGCCGGTCGGCGCGGCGCCCGGGCACTGGCCCGGGTCGCCGGGCACGGCCAGCGCCTCGACGGCCGCCGCGGCACCGCCCCCGACGCGCTGGGCCAGGCGGCCGCCCTCCGGGCGGCGCTCGCGCACGCGGGAGTCGGCCCCGAGGAGGTCGACTACGTCAACGCCCACGGCACCGGTTCCGTCGCCGGGGACGAGGCCGAGGCGCGCGCCCTGCTGGACGTCTTCGGCCCCGGCCGGCGCGAGCTGGTCAACTCCACCAAGCCGCTGCTGGGACACTGCCTGACCTCGGCCGGCCTGCTGGAACTGGTGGCGACGCTGATCCAGATGCGGGAGGGCTTCCGCCACGGCAACCCCCACACCGAACAGCCCTTGGCGCAGGAACTCCCTCTCGTGGGACGGTCCGCCGCCCCGGGCCCGGTACGCGTCGCGCTGTGCCACAGCGTCGCCTTCAGCGGGATCAACGCGTCGGTCGTCCTGCGAAGGTGAACCGGCCGGACATCCACCGGCTACGACCGGGCAGGCCCTCGCCCTCCGCGTCCCGACACGGGAAAGGTCCCGGCCGGGATCACGGACACCGGCCGACTGCTCAGGGCGCCCAGGGCTTGAGCATGTCCGTCATCGCGTCCGCCAGGGCGAACTGCAGCAGCGGGCCGTAGGTGACCCGGCCGACGCCAAGACGGCGGAACCGCTCGAGGTCGTGCTTGACGGGATGCGCGGTGGAGTTCACGGGAACACCGACGGCGCCGATCACGGCAGCGAGCAGCTCGTCGTCGTCCTGGATGCCCACCGGGTAAACGCTGTCGGCACCGGCCTGTTCCAGGGCCCGCAGCCGCTCGATCGCCTCGTTGAGGACACCGGCGGCGTCCTTCGCGTGCAGGAAGAGATCGGTGCGCCCGTTCACCCAGAGCGGGACCCCCGCGTCGTCGGCCGCCGTGCGCAGGCCGCCCACGAAGGCGGCGTGCTCCCGGGTGCTGCGCACGCGGCCGCCCTCGGAGTGGACGGTGTCCTCGATGTTGAGGCCGGCGGCGCCGGCTTCGACGAGCCCGGCGACGATGTCGGCGGGCTCCTGTCCGTACCCGGCCTCCAGGTCCACGGACACGGGCACGTCGACCGCCGCGACGATCGGCTTGACGGCGGCGATGACCTCCTCGAAGGTCTGCCCCTCGTGGTCGTCGGCCCCGCGGGAGTCCGCCAGGGGATGGCTGCCGATCGTCAGCGCGGGGAACCCGGCGGCCGCTGCGGTGCGGGCGGACCACACGTCCCAGACGGTCGGCAGTACGAGCGGCTGGTACTGGGCGTGCAGCTGCTTGAGGCGTTGAGCGCGCTCAACGACGGTGTGAAGATCCATACCAGGAACGCTACCCCGGCACCGCCGGATACCGCGCGGGCGACCGGAGTTCGCCGGGCCCCGCATCGTGCACGGACCACGAGAGGGAAGCCGAGGCTGCGGTGGTGGCCGGTGCGGATGATGCGGTCGCGGGCGGTGCCGGACCCGGGTGCGGCCACGATGTTGGATCGCCGTGGGCCGCCCGCCGCCGGGCTGTGTAGCGTGTGGGGGCGGTGCCGCAGCTGCCCGGCGCCCACCACGACCGGAAGGTGTGCCGTGCGTCAATGTCATGCGGTGGTGGTCGGGGCCGGAATCGGCGGACTGACCGCGGCAGTTGCCCTGCACCGCCGAGGCTGGCGTGTCACCGTCTGCGAGCGTGCCCCGCAACCTCCCGCCACCGGCGCCGGCATCGGTCTCGCCCCGAACGCCCTGCGCGCCCTCGACGCCATCGGTCTGGACGCCGCCTACGCCGCCGGCAAGGCCGTGCCCGCCACGATGGGGTTGCGCCGCAGTGACGGTACCTGGCTGGTGCGGGAGACCACCGCGGGTATGGCGGAGCGGTACGGCATACCCCCGATCGCCGTTGCCCGCCCGGCCTTCACCGCCGCCATCGCCGCCGCCCTGCCGCCGGGCGCCCTGCGCCACGGCACGGAAGTGACCGGAGTGGACGACGCCGGGGACCGCCCGGTGGTCCGTACGGCTGGCGGCCCCGACCTGCCCGCCGATCTGGTGGTCGCCGCCGACGGCATCCACAGCCCGCTGCGCCGTGCGTACTTCCCCACCCACCCCGGCCTGCACTACATCGGCGAGACCGCCTGGCGGTGCATGGTGGACGCCCCCGAGCCGGGAGTGGCGGCCATGAGCGAGACCTGGGGCCGGGGAGAGCGGTTCGGCATCACCCCGCTGTCCGACGGCCGGCTCTACCTCTACGCCACCGCGGTCGTCCCGGCCGGCACCCGCTGGGCCGACCCGCGCGCCGAACTGCGCCGCCGGTTCGGCTCCTGGCACGACCCGATCCCCGCCCTGCTCGAACGCGTGGGCCGCCTGGACGCGGCCGACGTCCTGCACAACGACCTCCACGATCTGGCAGCGCCCCTGCCCGCCCTGCACCACGGCCGGATCGCCTGGCTCGGCGACGCTGCTCACGCCATGGCCCCCAACCTCGGCCAGGGCGGCTGCCAGGCCATCGAGGACGCGGTGGTCCTGGCCCACCTGCTGCCCGCGGCGGATTCCCCCGGCGCCGCCGCGGACCGAGTCCCGTCCGCCCTCGCCGCGTACACGGCCGCCCGCCGGGCCCGTACCGACGCCGTGCGCCTGCGGGCCCGCCGGGTCGGGCGCCTGGGCGCCGTACGCAACCCGCTGGCGGCGGCCGCCCGGGATCTCGCGGTCCGCGCCGTCCCCGACCGCCTGGCCCGACGCGGCTTGGACGACCTCTTCACCGGCTTCCGCCTGCCCGGCCGCTGAGTTCCCTCACGCTGTTCTGTCCGACACCCCGTACCGATGGGTGACCGGCGGTCCGGTCAGCCCCGACTGCCCGCTCTGCCGGGTGCCGCCCTGCGCGGCCTCGGGGCCAGTGCCGCGCGCAGCGCCGGGGTGAGGACGTGGCGGGTCTCGGACACGGTGAGAGCGGCGGGCGTGGGCAGGGGGTTGAGGTAGCGGGTGTAGATGAGGCCGCCGAGGATCGTCACCACGGCCGTGGCGCGGGCGGTCGCGTCCCGACCGCCGAGAAATTCAACAAGCCGGACCAGCAACTCGTGCTCCAGGTACTCGCGGAGTACTGCGGAGGCTTCGTCACCCCGGCCGGTGAGCTGACGGAAGTCGGCGTCCTCCCACAGGTTTGTCACCGCGTCGATCAGCCGGTCGGGGAGAGTGGCCGGATCGCCGCCGAGGACCTCCTCCACGGCCAGCGCGTTGGCGCACTGGACCTGCATGACGTCCGCGAACAGGCCCTTCTTCGAGCCGAAGTGGTACGCGATCAGCGCCGGGTCGACCCCGGCGGCCTCGGCCACCGCGCGCACCGTGGTACGCCGGTAGCCGCGTTCCAGGAACAGCGCGCGGGCCGCCGAGACGATCGACTCACGGGTCGGCGGCTTGCCGCGGGGGCGGCCCCGGGGGCGGGCGGGCGTACGGGCGGCGTTATTCATCGGCCTTGAGCCTCGCCTTTCATGATCGGCACAGTCAAGGGCGTTCCAGGAACCGCACGAAGGGATGACCCGACGCCATGCGTATCGCAGTCTTCGGCGCCAACGGACCGACCGGACGCCACCTCACCGACCAGGCTCTCGCGGCCGGCCACGAGGTCGTCGCCGTGACCCGCCGCGCCGGCTCCCTCGCCGAGCGGCCCGGCCTCGACGTGGCCGTCGCCGACGCCACCGACCCGGAGGCCGTCGCCGCCGCGATCGGCGGGACGGACGCCGTCCTGTCCGCGCTGGGCGCCCGCTTCAGCAAGGAGACCATCACCACCTACTCGGCGAGCGCCACGGCCATCACCGGGGCCATGGCCCGCCACGGCGTCAAGCGCCTGCTCGCCGTCAGCTCCAGCATCGCCGACCCCGGATGGCGGCCCACCGGCGCGCACTTCTTCAACCACGTCCTCGACCCGCTGGTGAACCGACGCCTCGGCCGCACCCTCCACGAGGACATGCGCCGCATGGAGGCGACGATCCGCCGGACGGACCTCGACTGGACCCTCGTGCGACCCTCGGGCCTCTTCGAACACCCCGTCGTCACGGCCTTCCACACCGCCGAGACCAGCGCCGACGGCGTCTTCACCGCCCGCGCCGACCTCGCCGCGAGCATGCTGCGCGAACTCGACGAGCGGCGGTACGTCCGCACGGCCATGGGCGTCATCACCACGGCCGTGAAACCGAACATCGCCAAGCTGATCTGGAACGAGGGCGTCAAGAAGAGGTGAGACGACCTCCACCGCCATGAGCAAGGAGTCCTGGACGACGTATCCGACCGGCGGCCCCTTCTACCTGCCGTCCCGTTCCCTCTCGTAGGCGGCCAGTTCCTCCGCACTGCCGATGAAAGCGGGCCCGCAGCCGGGAGGCAGGCGGTCGACGACCATCGCCACTGCGGCTCGCGCGCTGTCCGTCTCGGCGATCCGCGGGCTGGTTCGGCTCGGCCCCTCGACGTAGTACCGGCCGTCCAGAGTGCCGATGTAGGGGATGTCCCAGGTGTGGCGGACCTCCGTGCACCTGCTGAAGTGCAGCTCCCACATACCGGTCCAGGGGTAGAGCTGACGGAGTAGCGGCTCGGCCTGCGCCACCAGCACCAACTCGGCGAACGGAGCGGCGAGCGGCGACGTTTCCGTTCGGTGACGTTCGTCGGCCGTGGTGAGAATCTTGTGCCAGGCCGCTTCGACTGTAGGGGTCATGCCGCGATTGTGCGGGCACGGCCACCTGTCTTCAAAGATCACTTCCTGGCAGAGCCCGCCGTCCCGGCGTGCCACCAGCCGGATCGACGGCCGCTGTTAGCCTGCCGTCCATGATCAAGGGCGACTTGGCGGGTCGAATAGGCCGGGCGGCGGGGGCCACCGGGCCGGAGCGCGTGCTGATCGCCGCCAGTTTCGTGAACCGAGTCGGCAACGGTCTGTTCAACGCGGCGTCGGCGCTCTACTTCACGCTGGTCGTGGGCCTGCCCGCGGTGCAGGTCGGTGCCGCGCTCACCACCGCCGGGTTGATCGGCCTGTGCGCGGGGATACCGGGCGGGCAGCTGGCCGACCGACGCGGGGCGCGCAGGATCATGATGGCGGCCCTCGCGGTCCAGGCGGCTTCGATGGCGGCTCTCGTCCTCGTCGACAGCTGGGCCGCGCTCACGGTCATCGCGACGGTCGACCAGATCGCCGCGGCGGTCGGCGGGGCGGCGTGGGGTGCTCTGGTGGTCCGGGTCGGGGGTGAGCGCCCGGCGCTGTTCCGGGCGAAGCTGCGTACGTTCGTCAACCTGGGCGTCGTCCTGGGAACGGTGGGTGCGGGGCTGGCGCTGGCCGTGGACACCCGCGGCGCGTACGTCACGCTGATCCTCGGCAACGCGGCGAGCTTCGCCCTGTGCGCGCTGCTCCTGCTCCTGCTGCCCCGCTATCCGGTACTGGCGGCACCGCCGCGACAGCGCCGCCGGCTCGCCCTCACCGATCGTCCCTTCCTGGCGTTCAC
This sequence comes from Streptomyces sp. NPDC000983, assembly GCF_040299205.1. Lineage (NCBI taxonomy): Bacteria > Bacillati > Actinomycetota > Actinomycetes > Kitasatosporales > Streptomycetaceae > Streptomyces > Streptomyces sp. NPDC000983. The sequence continues at coordinate 24,996 of NZ_JBEPBM010000054.1, forward strand.
CGCCCTCCACGGGGCCATGGGACTGCAGTACCCGGTGGTCTCCCTGCTGCTGCCGATCTGGATCTCCGAGCACACCGAATCGCCGCGCTGGACGGTGGCCGCGCTGTTCGCCGTCAACTCCCTCTGCTGCGTGCTGATGCAGACCAGGATCGGGTCGCGCATCGAGACCCCGTACGACGGCGGTCGGGCGTTTCGCACGGCGGGGCTGCTCTTCCTGGTCAGCTGCCCGATGATGGCGCTGGCGGCGTACGCCCCGGTCTGGGCCGCGGCAGGACTGGTCCTGGCCGCCATCTTCGTCCACAGCCTCGGAGAGGTCTGGGAGTCGTCGGCAGGCTTCGCCCTGGGCTTCGGTCTCGCCCCCGACCACGCCCAGGGCCAGTACCAAGGTGTCCTCGGTCTCGGCTTCGGCGCGGGCCAGGCTCTCGCCCCCGCGATCCTCACCACGGTGGTTCTCGGCCTGGGCACGACGGGCTGGCTGCTGCTCGCGGTGTTCTTCGCGGCACTGGGCGCTGCCGGCCCCTCCCTCGCCCGCTGGGGCACACGGACCCGGCCGCAGCGAGGCGTTGCCGCGGAAGCGACGGGGTGAGCAGCGAGCAGGTGTCAGTGGCTCGGGCAGCAAGGCCCCGATGAGCGACCGCGCATGGTCGGACACGTTCCACGGCCGCGACCGACGCCACCCGTGAGCACATCAGCGAGCGATCGAGGCCCTTGGTGTGAAAGCCCTGTTCACATGGGGTCTCGCAATGATCAAGACCTCGCTGCTCGACGGGCACGTCCCGCCACGGAACACCAGTCCGTACCCGAAACCGTAAGCCGTCGATCAGCCGACGCCGGGGCCGGACAGGCGACCGCCCTGCCCTGGCTCCCTTCGGCAAAGCAGCCCAAACGCTCCACCGTACGACCGCGCCACCCCGCAGGTGGGAACGTGCCCATAGAGTGCGGGGTGTACCGCGAGCACCGCTGAACAGGAGAAGCACGTGAGCGAACAGCCCGTCCGTTGGGGTGTCCTGGCGACCGGCGGCATGGCCGCCGCCTTCACCGAGGATCTGCTGCTGTTGCCGGACGCCCGGGTCACCGCGGTCGGGTCCCGGTCGGCCGGGTCCGCGCAGGCGTTCGCGGACCGCTTCGGCATCCCCCGCGCCCACGGCAGCTGGGGGGAGCTGGCCGCGGACCCGGAGGTCGACGTCGTCTACGTCGCCACCCCGCACGCCCAGCATGTCGCCGCCGCGACGGCCTGTCTGGAGGCGGGCAAGCCGGTGCTGGTCGAGAAGCCCTTCGCGCTCAGCGGCGATCAGGCCCGAGGGCTGGCCGAACTGGCCCAGAAGCAGGGCCTGTTCGTGATGGAGGCGATGTGGACCTGCCTCAACCCGGTCGTCCTGCGCATCGCGGAGCTGGTGGGCGAGGGTGCCATCGGTGAGGTCCGCGCGCTGCACGCCGACTTCGGCTCCCGCGTGGACGCGCCCGAGGACCACCGCCTGTGGGACCCCGCGGCGGGCGGCGGCGCCCTGCTGGACCTGGGTACCTACCCGGTCTCCTTCGCCCACCTGATCCTCGGCGCTCCCGAGACGGTCTCCGCCCACGCGGGGCTGTCACCGCGCGGTGTCGACGAGCAGACGGGCATCCTGCTGGGCTACCGGGACGGCGCGATGGCCGTACTGACGTGCGGGCTGCTCGCGCTGGACGAGCGCCGAGCGACGGTGTACGGCACCGCCGGCCGGATCGTCATACCGGCCGACTTCTACAACCCCCGCTCCTTCGTCCTGCATCGCGAGGGCCACGAGCCGCAGACCGTGACCGCCGCGCCGCAGGAGGGAAACGGCTACGGGCACCAGGCCCGGGAGGTGATGCGCTGTCTGCGGGCGGGCCTGACTCAGTCACCGCTGCTGCCCCTGGCTCACACCCTCGCCGTGATGGACACCCTGGACCGGGTGCGCGACCGCACCGGGGTGCACTACCCCGGGGAGTGACACACGCGAGCCCGTCATGCGGCCCGGACATCCGGGCCGCATGACGGGCTGCGGGACGCGGCACCCGTGCGGGGCGGGCTGGAGGGCGCCGCGCCGGGCGTGGGTCAGGCGCCGGGCAGGACTCCGGTGCGCGCCACCTGGGAGTACCAGCGGGCGCTGGCCTTGGGGATGCGCCGCCCGGTCGGGTAGTCCACGTAGACGGCGCCGAAGCGCTTGCTGTAGCCGTGCGCCCACTCGAAGTTGTCCAGCAGCGACCACAGGAAGTACCCGCGCACGTCGGAGCCGTCGCGCAGGGCGTCGTGCACGGCGGCCAGGTGATCGCGCACGTACGCGATCCGGCCCGGGTCGTTGACGTTGCCCTTGGGGTCGGCGTAGTCGTCGAAGGCCGCGCCGTTCTCGGTGATGACCAGCGGCAGCCGGGGGAAGTCGGACGACAGCCGGCGCAGCAGCTCGTACAGCCCGCTGGCGTCGATGGCCCAGCCCATGGCGGTGGTCTCGCCCGGCGACTGGTGGAAGGCGACCTCGTCGGCGCCCGGCCACGGGGTGAACTCGCTCTTGCCGTGTCCGTCGGAGGTGTGGGTGCCGGTGCCGTCGGCCTGGGACACGAGGGTGGGGGAGTAGTAGTTGACGCCGAGGAAGTCCAGCGGCTGGTGAGCCGTGCGCAGGTCGCCGTCGTGCACGAAGGACCAGTCGGTCAGGGAGGCGGTGTCCTTGAACAGGTCCTCCGGGTAGGCGCCGCGCAGCATCGGGCCGGTGAAGACCCGGTTGGCGAGGGCGTCGATGCGGCGCGCGGCGTCGGTGTCGGCCTCGGTCGCGGTGAGCGCGCGTACGTGGTGGATGTTGAGGGTCACCGAGATCTGGGCGTCGGCGCGCAGGCGGTCGCGCAGCGCCTGTACGGCCATGCCGTGACCGAGGTTGAGGTGGTGGGCGGCGCGCAGGGCGGCGACCGGGTCGGTGCGGCCGGGGGCGTGGACTCCTGAGCCGTAGCCGAGGAAGGCGCTGCACCAGGGCTCGTTGAGGGTGGTCCAGGTGCGCACCCGGTCGCCCAGTGCCTCGGCGGCCAGGGAGGCGTACTCGGCGAACCGTTCGGCGGTGGCACGCTCGGGCCAGCCGCCGGCGTCCTCCAGTTCCTGGGGCAGGTCCCAGTGGTAGAGGGTGGCGACGGGCTGGATGCCCTTGTCGAGGAGGTCGTCGACGAGACGCCGGTAGAAGTCCAGGCCCTTCTGCACGGCGGGGCCGCGTCCGGTGGGCTGGATGCGGGGCCAGGCGAGGGAGAAGCGGTAGGCGCCGACGCCGAGTTCGGCCATGAGCGCGACGTCCTCGCGCCAGCGGTGGTAGTGGTCGGTGGCGATGTCACCGGTGTCGCCGTTGCGGACCCGGCCCGGGGTGCGGGCGTAGGTGTCCCAGATGGAGGGGGTGCGGCCGTCCTCGGCGGCGGCCCCCTCGATCTGGTAGGAGGCGGTCGCGGTGCCCCAGAGGAAGCCCTTCGGGAAGGTGCGGGAGGCGTCCGGGGCGGACGCGGTCTGCTGTCGTGCTGCGGTGACCACGGGGGTCCTTTCGGAACAGAGGGGGGATCGGTGGGAGTGGGAGGAGTGGGGGTCAGCCCTTGACCGCGCCGGCCATGATGCCGCTGACGATCTGCCGGCCGAAGACGATGAACATCGCCAGCAGCGGGAGCGTGCCGAGGAGCGCGCCCGCCATGATCAGGGACTGGTCGCGGACGTAGCCGGCGCTGAGCTGGGTGAGCGCGACGGGGACCGTCGGGTTGCTCATGTCGAGCACCACGAAGGGCCAGAAGAAGTCGTTCCAGGCGTGCACGAAAGTGATCATGAAGAGGACGGCCATCGCGGGGCGCGCGACGGGCAGCACGATGCTCCAGAAGATGCGCAGCGAGTGCGCGCCGTCCACCCGGCCGGCCTCGACCAGCTCGTCGGGCAGCGCCTCGGTGAGGTACTGGCGCATGAAGAAGACGCCGACGGCGCTGACCAGGGTGGGGAAGATGACGGCGGGCAGCTGCTGCGACCAGCCCAGCTCGGACATCATCATGAACAGCGGTACGACGCCGAGCTGGGGCGGCACCATCATCGTGCCGATCACCAGCATGAGCAGGACGTTGCGGCCCTTGAAGCGCAGCTTGGCGAAGGCGAACCCGGCGAGCGTCGCGAACATCACGGTGGACAGGGCGATCACACCGGCCACGATGGTGCTGTTGATCATGGCCTTGCCCATGGCCGCCTCGTCCCAGGCGCGGGCGAGGTTGCTGAAGAGGTTGGGGCCGGGCAGGAACGGCGGCGGTGTCTGGCTGACGCGGGTGTTGTCGGTCGAGGCCGCCACCATCGTCCAGTACAGCGGGAAGATCGACAGGATCGCGACGATCCCGAGCAGGATGTAGGAGAGCGGACCGGCGTGGTGCTGGCGGCCTGCGCCGGGCCGGAACACCCGCAGGCTGCGGCGGGCGACGGGCTTGGTTGCGGGGGTCCGGGCGGTGGCGTCCGTCCGGACCGGGAGGCTTTCGGTGGTCATCACGACTCCTGGTCAGGACGTACGGGCACGCAGGTACTTGAAGAGGCGCTGCGCCACGAAGACGACGACGAGCAGCAGGAACATCGCCCAGGCGACGGTCGCCGAGCGGCCCATCTGGTAGTTCTTCCAGCCCTCCTCGTACAGCAGCAGGCCCAGCGTCTGGTACTGGTTGTCGGCTCCGCCGGTGACGCCGTTGGGGCCCTGGCCGAAGATCAGCGGTTCGCCGAAGAGCTGGGTCGCGCCGATGGTGGAGAGCACGATGGTGAAGACGATCGTGGAGCGGATCCCGGGCACGGTGACATGGGTGAACTGCTTCCAGCGGGAGGCGCCGTCGAGGGCGGCGGCCTCGTACCGGTCCGCGGGGATGGCCTGCATCGCGGCGAGGTAGAGCAGCGCGTTGTAGCCGGTCCAGCGCCAGATGACGATGGTGGAGATGGCGATCTGGGCGGGCCACTTGTCGGCCTCCCAGTCGACGGCGTCCAGGCCGACCGTGCCGAGCGCCCAGTTGATCATGCCGAAGTCACGCTCGAAGAGCATGGTGAACACCAGGGCGGCCGCGCCGACCGAGGTGGCGTACGGCACGAGCGAGGCGACCCGGAAGAACAGCGAGCCGCGCATCCGGTAGTTGAGCAGGTGCGCCAGGCCGAGCGCCATCAGCAGCTGCGGCACCGTGGAGATGACGCCGATGGTGACGGTGTTGGCCAGCGCGTTCCAGAACCGGTCGTCGTTCCACAGCGCGACGTAGTTGTCGAACGCCACCCACTCCATGAGGTCCAGGGTGGCGAGCTCCACCCGGTGCAGGGAGATCCAGGAGGTGTAGACGAGGGGGTAGAAGCTGAACGCGGCGAACACGACGAAGAACGGGGCGACGAAGGCGTAGGGCGCGCCCTTGACGTCGAGGCGGTGCAGCAGCGCGCCGCGGCGCCGGCCGGCGCCTTCGCCGCCGGGGCGCGGGGACGGACCCCGACGGTCCTCGCCGGCCTGGGCCTTGGTGGTGGAGGTGGCCACCGGACTTCCTTCCTTGGGAGCGGATGAGTGGGCCGGGCCCGGGCCCGCCCGCCGTCGAGGACGGGCGGGCCCGGGCGGCCGGAGCGGTCGACGGGTCAGCCGACCGCCTTCTCGATGCGCTCCGCGGTGGTCTCCCACGCCTTGTCGCGCGCGGTGCCCTGCTGCTCGATGAGGGTCAGGCCCTGGGAGAAGGTGTCCTTGATCGTGCCGTCCTTGCGGCCGAGGACCTGCTTGTCCGGGATCTCCTGCGCGGCAGCGCCGAAGATCTCACCGATCGGGGCGTTGCTGAAGTACTCCGAGGTCACGTTCTTGACCTCGGGGCTCTCCAGCGCCTTCTGCGAGGAGGGGACGCTGCCCTGCTTCTCGAAGATGTGCGCCTGCTGCTCCGGCGCGGTCAGCCAGGCGGCGAGCTTCTTCGCCTCCTCCTTCACCGGGCTCTGCTCGACCACGCCGAGGAAGGAGCCGCCCCAGTTGGCGCCCTTGGGGGCCTTGGCGACATCCCACTTGCCCTTGTTCGCCTCGCCGGCCTTCTCACCGATGTGGCCGAGCATCCAGGCCGGACAGACGGCCGTGGCGAACGTGCCGTTGGCCAGACCGGGGTCCCAACCGGGCTGGAACTGGCGCAGCTTGGCGCTCAGGCCGTCCTCGGCGGCGTCCGCGGCGAGGTTCCAGGCCTCCTTGACGGCCGGGTTCTTGTCGTAGATCAGCTCGCCCTGCGCGTCGTAGTACTGCTCGGGGTAGCCGTAGACCATGGCGTTGAACAGGCCGCTGGCGGCGTCCATGAACGCCACGTCACCGCCCTTGTAGTCCTTCTTGAAGGTGCGGCCGACCTCGACGTACTTGTTCCAGTCGCCGTCCCACAGCTTGGCGACCTCGTCGCGGTCGGTGGGCAGGCCGGCCTTCTCGAAGTAGTCCTTGCGGTAGCAGACCGCCATCGGGCCGATGTCGGTGCCGACGCCCAGGACCTTGCCGTCCTCGGTGGTGATCTGGGACTGCTTCCACGGCAGGAAGTGGTCGATGCCCGCCACGTCGGAGAAGTCCGCGAACTTGTCGGCCTGGGTGTCGACGATCTCCTTGGCCCGGCCGATCTCGATGCCCTGGATGTCCTTCAGGCCCTTGCCGGCCGCGAGCCGGGTCTGCAGCGCGGTGTAGTACGTCTGCTCGTCACCGGCTATCTCTGCCTTGATCTCGACGCCCGGGTTCTCCTTCTCGTACTGCTCGAACAGGCCCGTCTCCTTGAAGCCCATCACCCCGTACAGGCCCACGGTGATGACGACCTTGCCGTCCTTCTTGCTGCCGCCGGTGACGGAGTCGTCGCTGCCGCTGCAGCCGACGAGGAGCGCCAGCGCGCCGGTGGCCGCGACGGCCGCGAGCGCTCTGGTCCGGGATGACCTTCGAACAGTTGCCATGTTTCTTCCTCCAAGCGACGGCGCTGACGCACCGGAGCAGCGGGTTCCGCGATCTACGGGGTGGGCGATATGTCGGTGGGCACGTTCCCACCGAGGGGTGGGAACGTGCCCACCGGTGGATGGAAGACTCGTGGCAGGGATCGGCTATGTCAATAACTTGAAAACAATTCGCGTCAGAAGCCCTGGTTCGGTGTTCGGTTCGTGACTTTGGCGCGGGTGCCGACCCCCGCCCCGCGTCTGCCACAATTGCCGCTGGTCACGTCCGCGGCCGGTACCGCCGCGGCTGCTGCCGGGAGGAGCACATGACAGGGAACCGCCGCCCCACGATCAAGACAGTCGCCGCCCGCGCCGGGGTGGGTCGGACCACGGTCTCCCGCGTCATCAACGGCTCGGAACTCGTCAGCGCCGACGCGCGGGCCCGGGTCCTGGCCGCGATCAAGGAGCTGGACTACGTCCCCAACTCGGTCGCCCGCGGACTGGTCACCAACCGCACCAACGCGGTGGCCCTGGTCATCCCCGAGTCGGAGAGCCGGCTCGGCTCGGAGCCCTACTTCGCCGCCCTGATCCGCGGCGTGAGCGGCGCACTCTCCGAGACCCGCACCCAGCTCCAGCTGATGCTCGTCCGCGACCAGTCCGAGCGCGACCAGCTGGCCGCGTCGGTGGCCACCCGCCGGGTCGACGGCGTCCTGCTCGTCTCCGTCCACGCCCACGACCAACTCCCCGGCATGCTCGAGGAGATGGGCCTGCCCACGGTCCTGGCCGGCCGCCGCGACGAGAACGAGCCGCTGAGCTACGTCACCGCCGACAACGCCGGGGGCGCCGCCGAAGCCGTACGGCACCTGCTGGACCGCGGCCGACGCCGCATCGCCACCATCACCGGCGCCCTCGACATGGACGTCGGCCGCAGCCGCCTCGAGGGCTGGCGCGCCGCCCACGAGGAGGCGGGGATCGAGGCCGACGAACTCCTGGTAGAGGTAGGCGACTTCACCGAAGAGGGCGGCCGCCGGGCGATGCGTTCGCTTCTTGAACGCGCGCCCGACCTGGACGCCGTTTTCGCCGCGTCCGACCTGATGGCCGTCAGCGCCCTGAGCGAACTGCGACGCCAGGGACGGCAGGTACCGGGCGACGTCGCCGTCGTCGGCTTCGAGGACTCCGTCCTCGCCCGCCACACCAACCCGCCACTGACCACGATCCGCCAACCGGTCGAGGAACTGGGACGCATGATGGCGGCGATCCTGCTCGACGAGATCAGCGAACTCGCCTCCGCCGAACGGCAGTTGACGCTGCCTACGGAACTGGTGGTAAGGGAGTCGTCCTAGGAACGTCCGGTCGCTCATGCGCCTGTGAGGGAACGTGCATGATATCGCCCAGATCGTGGCATCTGCGGCGCCACCACGGCCAGGCATGGGGAGCGTGAGGGTCGGGCAGGGTGCGTGCCAGGAAGTTGGCGTTGGCTTCTTTGACGGCCGACGCGATTTCCCGAGCTGCTCGCCTGTCGAGAGCGCCGATGGCTTGCTCTATCAGGAGACGGTCGTCCCAGATGTCGTAGCCGGGCAGGTGCGGTTCGGGCAGATAGAGCGGCCATCCCGGACGGCGCACGAAGCTCCGCCAGCATTGGACCGCGTGCTCGAGCGCCCGGGCGGGAAGACCGCGTTCGGCCTCGAACCGGGCCGCCCGGCGACGCGTATGGGGTGAGAACGGCGAGGACCGGCGCCGGTAGTCCTGAAGATGGGACCTGCACACAGCGTCCAGACGTAGAGCAGCCGCCGTCCTGCGGGGCATGACTCTTCTTTCGAGTGGTGATCTCGGCAGGTCACTCCACTGTCTGGTTCTTGCGCTGGTTCACGTCCTGAGCCAAATGGTCAGCGCCGCGGCGGTTGCGGTGCCGCGGTAGACGTAGCCGCGTTTGTCGTGTCTGGTGGCGAGGGCTCTGGCGTGAGTGAGCTTGTTGATGGCCCCGTTCGGTGGTGTTGCGCTTGTCGTACCGCTCTTCGTCGAATCCCGGTGGCCTTCAGCCGCGAGCCTCTGCGCCGACGGGCAGCCTGACTGTGGGTCTTCTCCGGGATCGTGTGCTGGATGCCCCGGGGCATCCAGCGCCGCTGACCGCATATGCCGCCAGGGCGGGCGGCATAGGGGGCCAGGGGCATCGAGGCAGGGCCGGCCTACTTCGACGTCGGGGCGTTCTCCACCGCCCACGCCCGGAAGAGGGCGAGTGCCTCGGTGAGGTCGGCTGGTCCGCATGCGGCATGGAAGACCATGTCGGAGGGTCCAGGCCATGATCCAGTCGTCATCGCTGCGCGCGAGGTCGTGGCGGGGGAAGTCGTGCCCTTCGAGGTCGGTCTCCTCAAGGTCGATGCGGACGGACCAGCCAGGGTTGTCGAGCGTGTCGATCTTGACGCCCCACTCGTGCTCCCAGTGCTCGTCGCACTGCGCGGAGTACCACCTCTGCAGCCAGTCCACGACGTGCTCGGCTTCGTTCATGTCGCTTCCGCAACCCACTTCGATGATCCGGCGTCCCACACCATGACGGACGGCTGCCGATCACCCGGGAGATCGTCATGGCCCTCGCTCCCACGGGCCAGTGAACGAAGCCTGGTTCCTGGGGCAGATGCTCCCGCTGGATGCCGGTATGCAGCTCGGCCCCTCCGGCAGACCGGACGCCGTGGAGCGTGATCCCGGTGTCAGTGATCGTTGCCGTCTCGACGTCGGCGGCCTGCTCGAAGCGCAATTCGGTTACGACACTGGCGCGGAGAGCGACCAGACGACATGATGAACATGAGCGGCCTATGGGGCAATAGCCAGGGCGCGCTCACCGACGGCTCGTTCTGAGTGTGCGTCTGCCCGCCCACCTCGCGGCACGCACCGGCCTGTCCGTCCCCTTCACCGCCGTGCACTGCTAGAGCGGCCCCGACCGGACACCCACGTCGGGTGAGTTCGCAGTGCTGGCTGAGCGGTCACCTCAACCCGCACATGGAGAACCTTGACATCCTCCCCGTCCTGAATGGCGGGGGTTCCCGTCTGGCTGCCGGTGGTGTCCGGCGGGGCCTTCGGGTGGGTTCCCCGTTCAACGGGCCGTGCCCGGTGTGGGGTTTCCACTCCGGGACTGACCGGCCCTCCAGGGGCGTTTAGTCTCTCCGCCTGCCCGGCGGCGAGGATCACACGCGACGCATTGAGGTCACGATCATGCTCAGTCCCGCAGCCCTCGCACCGCCAGACGCGTACGTGCAGCGGCTTCCGCCCGTCCACCATCCAGCACACCGAGCACGTCTGCGAGGACGGCAGCCAGCGGGAGACCACGCCGACGTGCCGGCCGTAGCGGGCCGCCTTCTCCTCAAGCACCCGGCGGAACATGCCCCACGCCGCGTCGTGCACGGACTTGGCCAGGCGGGTGCGGGCGAGACCGGAGACCGACAGGTCCTCGAGGTAGACCGCTTGGTTGTCGCGGATCAGCCTCCAAGCCTGCTGGTGGCACCAGTCCCTGCGCGCATCGGCCACCCGCGCATGCGCACGGGCGACCTTCAGCCGCGCTTTCGCCCGGTTCCTCGACCCCCGCGCCTTCCGGCTCAGCACCTGCTGCGCCTTCCTGAGGCGGCGCTCGGCCTGCCGCAGGAAGCGGGGATTGTCGATCACCTGCCCATCCGACAGCACGGCGTAGTGCGTCAGGCCCAGGTCGATGCCCACCTC
>NZ_JBEPBM010000055.1:0-35435 GCF_040299205.1 Streptomyces sp. NPDC000983
CTGCGGATCCCCCGGCACCGGATCCCTCTCCAGATCCAGCACATGCCAGTCCGTCGGCCGATGCCCCGCCATACCGCAACCCCCGTCACGCGCACATGGTCAACTCCCGTATGCACACGTGAACTTACACGGCACTTCAGTTCGACGCGATGGCGAAAAGGATGGCGGCGGACCTCAGCGCACGTCCACGTAGTCGCCCGCGGTCCTCGTCGTGCCCGTCGTCGTGTTGCCGTTGTAGAGCCAGCGCCAGTACCCGTCGACGGAGGCGGTGACCGTCGACTTCACCGTGCCGGTGCTGCCCGACGTGGCCGTCTTGACCGTCCGGTAGGTCGAACTGCCCTTCTCGCGGAACTGGAGCCTGACCGTACGGCCGCCGTAGCCGTCGTACTTCTTGGTGCTCCAGTTCGCACGGGTCAGCTTGCCCGTCACGGTGATCGTCTTGCCCTTGGCGACCGGCTCGGGAGTCGCGTCCACCGTGAGCTTCGACGCCCGCCTGAGCTGGACGGTCATGGAGCGTTTCTCGCGCTCGGCGGCAGCCAGGTTGCCGTTGGCCTTGAACAGGATCAGCGAGACCCCGACCTTCCAGGTGGTGGCGTCACTGTTGGAGTCGACGTGCTCCTGGCTCGGGTGGGGATCGATGTACAGGTTCCCCTCGCAGTCGGCCTTCTTGGTGCTCTGCTCGTAGCAGGTGTACGAGCCCGGGTCGATGAAGTTCTCCCCGGTGTCGGCCGCGTCGTTGATGTCACCGCGGTAGAGGAAGGGATGCGCGTCGTACCGGAACGGGTCGTCCGTGCTGTACCCCGAGGGCAGCGTGTAGCTGAAGCTGAAGGAAGGCTCGACCTCCTTGGTCGTGCCGACCACGATCGGCTCACCGCCGTTGACGACGATGTTCGACACCGTGATCCCGGTGTCCTGCGCCTGGGCCGCCGGAGCGTTGAGCAGACAGAGCGCGAGAGCGCCCGTCAGCCCGGCCACGACAGCCGTGGGTCTGCCGGATCTCATACGTACCTCGTGTGGTGATGCGGTGCGGAAAGAGCAGCAGCGTACTCAACTCCGTGATCTTGCGGGACGGCCGGGGCACCGCACCCCACGGGAACGCGAAGAGGCCCGCACGACCGAAGTCGTACGGGCCCCTTCCGGAGACCTAGGGGTCTACCAGGTCAATCAACGGACTTACTTGTTGATCTTGGTGACCTGGCCGGCGCCGACGGTCCGGCCACCCTCACGGATGGCGAACTTCAGGCCCTCTTCCATGGCGATGGGCTGGATGAGCTCCACCTTCATCTCGGTGTTGTCACCCGGCATCACCATCTCGGTGCCCTCGGGGAGGGTCACAACGCCCGTCACGTCCGTCGTACGGAAGTAGAACTGCGGACGGTAGTTGTTGAAGAACGGCGTGTGGCGGCCACCCTCGTCCTTGGACAGGATGTAGGCCTGGGCCTCGAACTCGGTGTGCGGCGTGACCGAACCGGGCTTGATGATGACCTGGCCGCGCTCGACGTCCTCGCGCTTGATGCCACGGAGGAGCAGACCGACGTTCTCACCGGCCTGGCCCTCGTCGAGCAGCTTGCGGAACATCTCGATGCCGGTGACCGTGGTGGTGGTCTTGTCCTGCTTGATACCGACGATGTCGACGGTCTCGTTGACCTTGAGGACACCGCGCTCGATACGACCGGTGACGACGGTGCCACGACCGGTGATCGTGAAGACGTCCTCGATCGGCATCAGGAACGGCTTGTCGACGTCACGCTCGGGCTGCGGGATGTTCTCGTCGACGGCCTTCATCAGGTCGAGGACGGACTGGCCCCACTCCTTGTCGCCCTCAAGGGCCTTGAGCGCCGAGACCTTGACGACCGGCAGGTCGTCGCCCGGGAACTCGTACTCGGAGAGCAGCTCACGGACCTCGAGCTCGACGAGCTCCAGGATCTCCTCGTCGTCCACCATGTCGGCCTTGTTCAGGGCGACGACGATGTACGGAACGCCGACCTGGCGGGCCAGGAGCACGTGCTCCTTGGTCTGCGGCATCGGGCCGTCGGTGGCGGCGACCACGAGGATGGCGCCGTCCATCTGGGCGGCACCCGTGATCATGTTCTTGATGTAGTCCGCGTGACCGGGGCAGTCGACGTGGGCGTAGTGACGGGTCTCCGTCTGGTACTCGACGTGCGCGATGGAGATGGTGATACCGCGCTGGCGCTCCTCAGGAGCCTTGTCGATCTGGTCGAACGCCGAGGCCTCGTTCAGGTCCGGGAACGCGTCGTGCAGCACCTTGGTAATGGCGGCCGTGAGGGTCGTCTTACCGTGGTCGATGTGACCGATGGTGCCGATGTTGACGTGCGGCTTAGTCCGCTCGAACTTCGCCTTCGCCACTGGGGTCCTCCTGTGGAGTGGTTCTGAACGCCTTGCTTCATCGGCGCCAGGTGATCTTTGCTGGAATGCCCGGGCCCGGGGGCACTCTCACCGCGATTGCGGTGGAATGCCCCACGAGGCTCCGGAGTCAAGCCTAAAGCGTGTGAACGCGGTGCGTTACTCGCCCTTGGCCTTCGCGATGATCTCCTCGGCGACGTTCCGCGGAACCTCGGCGTAGGAGTCGAACTGCATGGAGTAGCTCGCACGGCCGGACGTCTTGCTGCGCAGGTCGCCGACGTAGCCGAACATCTCCGAGAGGGGCACGAGGCCCTTCACGACGCGGGCACCGGCCCGCTCCTCCATGGCCTGGATCTGGCCACGGCGGGAGTTGATGTCGCCGATGACCTCACCCATGTAGTCCTCGGGCGTGGTGACCTCGACGGCCATCATCGGCTCGAGGAGCACGGGCGAAGCCTTGCGCGCGGCCTCCTTGAAGGCCTGCGAACCGGCGATCTTGAACGCGAGCTCGGAGGAGTCGACCTCGTGGTAGCCACCGTCGAGAAGCGTGACGCGGACGCCCGTCATCTCGTAGCCGGCGAGGATGCCGAACTGCATGGCCTCCTGCGCACCGGCGTCCACCGAAGGGATGTACTCCTTCGGGATACGGCCACCGGTGACCTTGTTCACGAACTCGTACGAGGCGTCGCCGCCCTCGATCGGCTCGATCGCGATCTGCACCTTGGCGAACTGACCGGTACCACCGGTCTGCTTCTTGTGCGTGTAGTCGAGACGCTCGACGGCCTTGCGGATCGTCTCACGGTAGGCGACCTGCGGCTTGCCGACGTTGGCCTCGACCTTGAACTCACGGCGCATACGGTCGACCAGCACCTCGAGGTGCAGCTCGCCCATACCACCGATGATGGTCTGGCCCGTCTCCTCGTCCGAGTGGACCTGGAACGACGGGTCCTCCTCGGCGAGGCGCTGGATCGCGACGCCCAGCTTCTCCTGGTCGCCCTTCGACTTGGGCTCGATGGCGACCTGGATGACCGGCGCCGGGAAGTCCATGGACTCCAGGATCACCGGCTGCTTGTCGTCGGACAGCGTCTCACCGGTGGTGGTCTGCTTCAGGCCCATGACGGCGACGATGTCACCGGCGCCCACCGACTCGATCTCCTCACGCTTGTTCGCGTGCATGCGGTAGATCTTGCCGATGCGCTCCTTCTTGCCCTTGACGGAGTTCAGCACGGCGGTGCCGGACTCCAGGCGACCGGAGTAGATCCGGACGAAGGTGAGCTTGCCGAGGTGCGGGTCGCTCATGATCTTGAACGCCAGCGCCGAGAGGGGCTCCTCGTCGGACGGCTTGCGCTTGACGACGACCTCGGGGTCCTTGACGTCGTGGCCCTCGATGGCCTCGACGTCGAGCGGGGTCGGCAGGTAGCGCACGACCGCGTCGAGCAGGGGCTGGACGCCCTTGTTCTTGAACGCGGTGCCGCAGAACACGGGGGTGACCGTGACGCCGTCGGACTTGCCGGACGCGATGGTGATGCGACGGATCGCGGCGTACAGCTGCTCCTCGGTGGGCTCCTGGCCCTCCAGGAACAGCTCCATGATCTCGTCGTCGTTCTCGGCGACGGTCTCGACCAGCTTGCCGCGGTACTCCTCGGCAGCCTCGGCGTGCGTGGCCGGGATGTCGACGACGTCGTACATCTCGCCCTTGGCGGCCTCGGCGGACCACACGAGCGCCTTCATGCGGACCAGGTCCACAACGCCCTTGAAGTCCAGCTCGGCACCGATCGGCAGCTGCATGATGATCGGAACGGCACCGAGCCGGTCCTTGATCATGTCCACGCAGCGGTGGAACTCGGCGCCGGTGCGGTCGAGCTTGTTCACGAAGCAGATGCGCGGCACACCGTAGCGGTCGGCCTGACGCCACACCGTCTCGGACTGCGGCTCCACACCGGCGACACCGTCGAACACGGTGACGGCACCGTCGAGGACGCGGAGCGAACGCTCCACCTCGACCGTGAAGTCCACGTGACCCGGGGTGTCGATGATGTTGATCGTGTAGTCGTTGTCCTCGAGGGGCCAGTGACAGGTGGTGGCAGCAGAGGTGATCGTGATGCCACGCTCCTGCTCCTGCTCCATCCAGTCCATGGTGGCGGCGCCGTCGTGGACCTCACCGATCTTGTAGCTGACGCCGGTGTAGAAGAGGATCCGCTCGGTGGTGGTCGTCTTGCCCGCGTCGATGTGGGCCATGATCCCGATGTTGCGGACCCTGGCCAGGTCAAGTGAAGTGGTAGCCATAAGGCTTCGGTCTTCTCTCGGTCTCGATGGGGGGAGCGACTACCAGCGGTAGTGCGCGAAGGCCTTGTTGGACTCGGCCATCTTGTGCGTGTCCTCGCGCTTCTTCACAGCGGCACCCAGGCCGTTGGAGGCGTCGAGAAGCTCGTTGAGCAGACGCTCGGTCATGGTCTTCTCGCGACGGGCGCGGGAGTAACCGACCAGCCAGCGCAGCGCGAGCGTGTTGGCACGACCGGGCTTGACCTCGATCGGAACCTGGTACGTCGCACCGCCGACTCGACGGGACTTGACCTCGAGGGTCGGCTTGATGTTCTCCAGCGCGCGCTTCAGCGTGATGACCGGGTCGTTGCTGGTCTTCTCACGCAGACCCTCCATGGCGCCGTAGACGATGCGCTCGGCGGTGGAGCGCTTGCCGTTCAGCAGCACCTTGTTGATGAGGGAGGTCACCAGAGGAGAACCGTAGACCGGGTCGATGATGACCGGGCGCTTCGGGGCGGGGCCCTTACGAGGCATTTCTACTTCTCCTTCTTGGCGCCGTAGCGGCTGCGGGCCTGCTTGCGGTTCTTGACACCCTGGGTGTCAAGCGAACCGCGGATGATCTTGTAGCGAACACCGGGCAGGTCCTTCACACGGCCGCCGCGCACGAGCACGATGGAGTGCTCCTGCAGGTTGTGTCCCTCACCCGGAATGTAAGCGGTGACCTCGATCCCGCTGGTCAGACGCACACGCGCGACCTTACGCAGGGCCGAGTTCGGCTTCTTCGGGGTGGTCGTGAACACACGCGTGCAGACGCCGCGACGCTGGGGCGAACCCTCGAGTGCGGGCGTCTTGTTCTTCTCGACCTTGTCCTGCCGGCCCTTACGGACCAGCTGCTGGATCGTAGGCACTACTTCTCCGGTTTCTGTGTGCCGAATGGTGAAGCTAACCTGGAACGTCGCCGACCCACGCGGTCGGGTGTGTCGAATCCGGCGGACTCCCGCCGTGAGGCGGAAAGGGCGCAGATTGCGGTGGCCGGTGGAGGCTCGCCATGCGGTCGAAGGCACGCACGAGAGCCAGGGCACACCCCAGGCACAAGGTCTGAGCGTACCTACCTCATTCGCTGCGGTCAAAACAAATGAGGCCCGCTCACATCCCGGCACGGGTCATGTCAAGCCCACCCGCGGTGATCGATCTTGGATTCCACGATCCTCACCCTGGAATCCACGACCCCGGATCCCGGCGAACTACGCCCCGGACACCGCGGCGGCGACCATCAGCAGCGCCAGGAACAGCGCCCAACCGGCCGTGGAGATCCAGCCCAGCACGAGGCCGGTCAGCGCCAGCGCGTCGCCGGCCTCGCCCGTCCGCCGTATCTCCGCCCGCGCCGAGTGCCCCAGAACGACCGCGGGTATGCCTGTGAGCCCGAAACTGACCAGACACAGCATTCCGCACACCCCGGCACCCACGGCCTTGCCGTTGGTGCGCGGCTGCGGCAGGGCGACGTAGGGCATCCCGTGCGGCACGGCCACGAAGGGCACCGAGTGCGGCAGGGGCCCGTTGGGCAGGTCCGCGACCAGCAGACCCAGCTCCCCCACCGTACGGGCCGTGTAGGCCCGCGCCACGCGCTTGTCGAACTCGTCCCGCTCCAGCCGCCCCTCCCCGAACCCGGCCCGCAGCACGTCCACGGCCCGCTCCCGGTCGGCGTGCGAGGCGAGCATGGACGCGGGACCGCCCGGCCCGCCGCCCCACGGCTGGGGCGGCCCACCGGGCCCACCCGGCCCGCCCACTCCTCCGGGCCCACCGGGCCCTCCGGGCACCCCAGGCCCTCCACCGTGCCACGGCTGCCACGGCTGCCACGCCGGCTGGCTCATGGAGCACCTCCCGCAGTTGTCCGGAGTCCCTCCATGATGCGCCGTCCCGGCATTCCAGGCACCGGTCCCGAACCCGGAGAAAACCCGGATTCCACCCCCGAGAACCGCCGGGGAACGCCGAAGGGCGGCCACCCCGCAGGGTGACCGCCCTTCGACTCAAGCGGACGCTCGCTTACTGGTTGTACGGACCGTAGTCGTAGTCCTCCAGCGGAACGGCCTGGCCGGAGCCCGTGCCGAACGGCGAGTAGTCGATGTCGTCGTAGCCGACGGCCGAGTACATCGCGGCCTTGGCCTCCTCGGTCGGCTCGACCCGGATGTTGCGGTAGCGGGACAGACCCGTACCGGCCGGGATGAGCTTACCGATGATGACGTTCTCCTTGAGGCCGATGAGCGAGTCGGACTTGGCGTTGATCGCCGCATCCGTGAGGACTCGCGTCGTCTCCTGGAAGGACGCCGCCGACAGCCAGGACTCCGTGGCCAGCGAGGCCTTGGTGATACCCATGAGCTGCGGACGACCGGAGGCCGGGTGACCGCCCTCCTGCACCACACGACGGTTCTCGGTCTCGAACTTCGAGCGCTCGACCAGCTCGCCGGGCAGCAGCTCGGCGTCGCCGGACTCGATGATCGTCACACGGCGCAGCATCTGCCGGATGATGATCTCGATGTGCTTGTCGTGGATCGACACACCCTGCGAGTTGTAGACCTTCTGGACCTCGCCGACCAGGTGGACCTGGACGGCACGCTGCCCCAGGATGCGCAGCACGTCGTGCGGGTTGGTGGCACCCACGGTGAGCTGCTGGCCCACCTCGACGTGGTCGCCCTCGCGGACCAGGACCTTGGCACGCTTGGAGATCGGGAACGCCGTCTCGTCGCTGCCGTCGTCCGGGGTGACGACGAGCTTCTTGGTCTTCTCGGTCTCCTCGATCCGCACGCGGCCGGAGGCCTCGGAGATCGGGGCGACACCCTTCGGGGTACGGGCCTCGAAGAGCTCGACGACACGCGGCAGACCCTGGGTGATGTCGTCACCGGCCACACCACCGGTGTGGAAGGTACGCATCGTCAGCTGGGTACCGGGCTCACCGATGGACTGGGCGGCGATGATGCCGACCGCCTCACCGATGTCGACCAGCTTGCCGGTGGCCAGCGAGCGGCCGTAGCACATGGCGCAGGTGCCGACGGCGGACTCACAGGTCAGGACGGAGCGGGTCTTGACCGTCTGGACGCCGTACTTGACCAGCTCGTCGATGAGCACGTCACCGAGGTCGGTGCCGGCCGGGGCCAGCACCTTGCCGTCGACGACGATGTCCTCGGCGAGGCAGCGCGCGTACACGGACGTCTCGACGTTGTCCGCCTTGCGCAGCACGCCGTCCGCACCGCGCTCGGCGATGTCGAGCTTCAGACCGCGGTCGGTGCCGCAGTCCTCCTCGCGGATGATGACGTCCTGCGAGACGTCCACCAGACGACGGGTCAGGTAACCCGAGTCGGCGGTACGCAGGGCGGTGTCCGCCAGACCCTTACGGGCACCGTGCGTGGAGATGAAGTACTCCAGCACGGACAGGCCCTCACGGAAGGACGCCTTGATGGGACGCGGGATGGTCTCGTTCTTGGCGTTCGACACCAGACCACGCATACCGGCGATCTGCCGCATCTGCATCATGTTTCCTCGGGCACCCGAGTCAACCATCATGAAGATGGGGTTCGTCTTGGGGAAGTTCGCGTTCATCGCCTCGGCGACCTCGTTGGTCGCCTTGGTCCAGATCGCGATGAGCTCCTGAGTGCGCTCTTCCTTGGTGATCAGACCGCGCTCGTACTGCTTCTGGACCTTCTCGTCCTGCGCCTCGTAGCCGCGGACGATCTCCTTCTTCGCCTCGGGAACGACGACGTCGGAGATGGCCACGGTGACACCGGAACGGGTCGCCCAGAAGAAGCCGGACGCCTTCAGGTTGTCGAGCGTCGCCGCCACGATGACCTTGGGGTAGCGCTCGGCGAGGTCGTTGACGATCTCGGAGAGCTGCTTCTTGCCCACCGAGTAGTCGACGAACGGGTAGTCCTCGGGCAGCAGCTCGTTGAAGAGCGCACGGCCGAGCGTGGTCTTCAGACGGAAGCTGTCACCCTGCTGCCACTCCGGCTCGCCCTCCTCGCGCACCGGCGGGGTCCAGCCGCGCGGCGGGATGGTGCCCACCGGGAAGCGGATGTCGATCGCCGACTGCAGGGCCAGCTCGCCGGCGTCGAACGCCATGATCGCCTCGGCCGTGGAGCCGAAGGACCGGCCCTCGCCCTTGGTGTCACGCAGCTCGCCGTCGGTGGTGAGGAAGAACAGACCGAGGACCATGTCCTGGGTCGGCATCGTCACCGGACGGCCGTCGGCGGGCTTGAGGATGTTGTTCGAGGACAGCATCAGGATGCGGGCCTCGGCCTGCGCCTCCGCGGAGAGCGGCAGGTGCACGGCCATCTGGTCACCGTCGAAGTCCGCGTTGAACGCGGTGCAGACGAGCGGGTGGATCTGGATGGCCTTGCCCTCGACCAGCTGCGGCTCGAAGGCCTGGATGCCGAGGCGGTGCAGGGTGGGAGCACGGTTCAGCAGCACCGGGTGCTCGGCGATGACCTCTTCGAGGACGTCGTACACGACCGTGCGGCCGCGCTCCACCATGCGCTTGGCGCTCTTGATGTTCTGCGCGTGGTTCAGGTCGACCAGGCGCTTCATCACGAACGGCTTGAAGAGCTCCAGCGCCATGGCCTTCGGCAGACCGCACTGGTGCAGCTTCAGCTGCGGACCGACGACGATCACGGAACGCGCGGAGTAGTCCACACGCTTGCCGAGCAGGTTCTGACGGAATCGACCCTGCTTGCCCTTGAGCATGTCGCTCAGGGACTTCAGCGGGCGGTTGCCGGGACCGGTGACCGGGCGACCACGACGACCGTTGTCGAAGAGGGCGTCAACGGCCTCCTGAAGCATGCGCTTCTCGTTGTTGACGATGATCTCCGGAGCACCCAGGTCGAGCAGGCGCTTCAGACGGTTGTTGCGGTTGATCACACGGCGGTACAGGTCGTTCAGGTCGGAGGTCGCGAAGCGGCCACCGTCCAGCTGCACCATCGGGCGAAGGTCCGGCGGGATGACCGGCACGCAGTCGAGCACCATGCCCTTGGGGCTGTTGCTGGTCTGCAGGAACGCGGAGACGACCTTCAGGCGCTTGAGCGCACGGGTCTTCTTCTGGCCCTTGCCGGTACGGATGATCTCGCGGAGCTTCTCGGCCTCCTCGTCGAGGTCGAAGGACTCCAGGCGCTTCTGCAGCGCCGCGGCACCCATCGAGCCGTCGAAGTACGTGCCGAAGCGGTCACGCAGCTCGCGGTAGAGGAGCTCGTCGCCCTCCAGGTCCTGGACCTTGAGGTTCTTGAAGCGGGTCCAGACCTCGTCGAGACGGTCGATCTCGCGCTGCGCACGGTCGCGCAGCTGCTTCATCTCACGCTCGGCACCCTCGCGCACCTTGCGGCGCACGTCGGCCTTGGCGCCCTCGGCCTCCAGCTCGGCCAGGTCGGTCTCGAGCTTCTTGGCGCGGGCCTCGAGGTCGGCGTCGCGACGGTTCTCGATCTGCTGGCGCTCCACGGAGACGTGCGCCTCCAGGGAGGGCAGGTCGCGCGTACGGCGCTCCTCGTCGACGAACGTGATCATGTACGCCGCGAAGTAGATGACCTTCTCGAGGTCCTTCGGAGCCAGGTCGAGCAGGTAGCCCAGCCGGCTCGGGACACCCTTGAAGTACCAGATGTGCGTGACGGGCGCGGCCAGCTCGATGTGGCCCATCCGCTCACGGCGCACCTTGGCGCGGGTCACCTCGACGCCGCAGCGCTCACAGATGATGCCCTTGAAGCGGACGCGCTTGTACTTGCCGCAGTAGCACTCCCAGTCCCGGGTCGGACCGAAGATCTTCTCGCAGAAGAGCCCGTCCTTTTCCGGCTTGAGGGTGCGGTAGTTGATGGTCTCGGGCTTCTTGACCTCGCCGTGGCTCCACTGACGGATGTCGTCAGCGGTGGCCAGACCGATCCGGAGCTCGTCGAAGAAGTTGACGTCGAGCACTATGCGTCAATCCCTCTCAGGGTTGTAAGTCATGGGGTCTGATACGGGGGTCCTGGGGCCGGGGGCCTTCGTGGTGAAGGCCCCCGGACTCCCGTCAGACCTCTTCGACGCTGCTCGGCTCGCGCCGGGACAGGTCGATGCCAAGCTCCTCCGCAGCGCGGAAGACGTCCTCGTCGGTGTCGCGCATCTCGATGGACATGCCGTCCGAGGACAGCACCTCCACGTTGAGGCACAGGGACTGCATCTCCTTGATGAGCACCTTGAAGGACTCGGGGATGCCGGGCTCGGGGATGTTCTCGCCCTTGACGATGGCCTCGTAGACCTTCACGCGGCCGGTGACGTCGTCGGACTTGATCGTCAGCAGCTCCTGGAGGGCGTAGGCGGCGCCGTAAGCCTCCAGCGCCCACACCTCCATCTCGCCGAACCGCTGGCCACCGAACTGAGCCTTACCACCCAGCGGCTGCTGGGTGATCATGGAGTACGGACCGGTCGACCGGGCGTGCAGCTTGTCGTCGACCAGGTGGTGCAGCTTCAGGATGTACATGTAGCCGACCGAGATCGGGTCCGGGAACGGCTCACCGCTACGGCCGTCGAACAGCCGCGCCTTGCCGGACGGGAGCACCATGCGCTCGCCGTCGCGGTTGGGGATGGTGTGCTGGAGCAGACCGGCCAGCTCGTCCTCGCGCGCACCGTCGAAGACCGGGGTGGCGACGTTGGTACCGGGCGCGACGGAGTCGGCACCGATGACCTGCAGACGCTGGGCCCAGTCGTCGGCGAGCCCGGAGACGTCCCAGCCCCGGCTGGCGAGCCAGCCCAGGTGGATCTCCAGAACCTGTCCCGGGTTCATTCGGGACGGCACACCGAGGGGGTTGAGGATGATGTCGACCGGGGTGCCGTCCTCCAGGAACGGCATGTCCTCGATCGGCAGGATCTTGGAGATGACGCCCTTGTTGCCGTGACGGCCGGCGAGCTTGTCACCGTCGGTGATCTTGCGCTTCTGCGCGACGTAGACGCGCACCAGCTGGTTCACACCGGGGGGAAGCTCGTCGCCCTCCTCGCGGTCGAAGACGCGCACGCCGATGATCTTGCCGATCTCGCCGTGCGGCACCTTCAGGGAGGTGTCACGGACCTCGCGGGCCTTCTCACCGAAGATCGCGCGCAGCAGGCGCTCCTCGGGGGTCAGCTCGGTCTCACCCTTGGGCGTGACCTTGCCGACGAGGATGTCACCGGCGACGACCTCGGCACCGATCCGGATGATGCCGCGCTCGTCGAGGTCGGCGAGGACCTCCTCGGAGACGTTCGGGATGTCCCGGGTGATCTCCTCGGGGCCGAGCTTGGTGTCACGGGCGTCGACCTCGTGCTCCTCGATGTGGATCGAGGAGAGGACGTCGTCCTGCACGAGGCGCTGCGACAGGATGATCGCGTCCTCGTAGTTGTGACCCTCCCACGGCATGAACGCGACCAGCAGGTTCTTGCCGAGCGCCATCTCGCCGTTCTCGGTGGCCGGACCGTCGGCCAGGACCTGGCCCTCGATGATCCGGTCGCCCTCGTTGACGATGACCTTCTGGTTGACCGAGGTGCCCTGGTTGGAGCGGGCGAACTTGGCCAGGCGGTACGTGATGTACGTGCCGTCGTCGTTGGCGGTGGTGATGTAGTCCGCGGAGACCTCCTGGACCACACCCGCCTTCTCCGCCTTGACCACGTCGCCGGCGTCGACGGCGGAGCGGTACTCCATGCCGGTGCCGACGAGCGGGGACTCGGACTTAATCAGGGGCACGGCCTGACGCATCATGTTCGCGCCCATGAGGGCACGGTTGGCGTCGTCGTGCTCCAGGAAGGGGATCATGGCGGTCGCGACCGACACCATCTGGCGCGGCGAGACGTCCATGTAGTCGACGTCCTCGCCACCGACGTAGTCGACCTCGCCGCCACGGCGGCGGACCAGGACGCGGGGCTCGGCGAACCGGAGGTCGTCGTTGAGCGTGGCGTTGGCCTGCGCGATGACGAAGCGGTCCTCCTCGTCGGCGGTCAGGTAGTCGACCTCGTCGGTGACCTGGCCGTCGACGACCTTGCGGTACGGGGTCTCGACGAAACCGAACGCGTTGACCCGGCCGTAGGAGGCGAGCGAGCCGATCAGGCCGATGTTCGGGCCTTCGGGGGTCTCGATCGGACACATGCGGCCGTAGTGCGAGGGGTGCACGTCACGGACCTCGAAGCCGGCCCGCTCACGGGAGAGGCCACCCGGGCCAAGAGCCGACAGACGGCGCTTGTGGGTGAGACCCGACAGCGGGTTGTTCTGGTCCATGAACTGCGACAGCTGGCTGGTGCCGAAGAACTCCTTGATGGAGGCGACGACCGGCCGGATGTTGATCAGGGTCTGCGGCGTGATCGCCTCGACGTCCTGGGTCGTCATGCGCTCGCGCACGACGCGCTCCATACGAGCCAGACCCGTGCGGACCTGGTTCTGGATGAGCTCGCCGACGCTGCGCAGACGACGGTTGCCGAAGTGGTCGATGTCGTCGGTCTCGACGACGATCGTGCCGCCGCTGTCCCCGGTGGTCTCGGTCTCGCCGGCGTGCAGCTTGACCAGGTACTTGATCGTCGAGATGACGTCCTCGACGGTCAGGACACCGGCGTCCAGCGGAGCGTCCGCACCCAGCTTCTTGTTGACCTTGTAGCGGCCGACCTTGGCCAGGTCGTAGCGCTTGGGGTTGAAGTACAGGTTCTCCAGCAGCGTCTGCGCGGCCTCACGCGTGGGGGGCTCGCCCGGACGCAGCTTGCGGTAGATGTCGAGCAGCGCGTCGTCCTGGCCCTGGGTGTGGTCCTTCTCCAGGGTGGCGCGCATGGACTCGTACTCGCCGAACTCCTCGAGGATCTGCTCGGTGGTCCAGCCGAGCGCCTTGAGCAGGACGGTGACGGACTGCTTGCGCTTGCGGTCGATGCGGACACCGACCATGTCGCGCTTGTCGATCTCCATCTCCAGCCAGGCACCCCGGGACGGGATGATCTTGGCCGAGAAGATGTCCTTGTCGGACGTCTTGTCGATGGAGGAGTCGAAGTAGACACCGGGCGAGCGGACCAGCTGGGACACCACGACACGCTCGGTGCCGTTGATGACGAAGGTGCCCTTGTTGGTCATGAGCGGGAAGTCGCCCATGAAGACCGTCTGGGACTTGATCTCGCCGGTCTCGTTGTTGGTGAACTCAGCCGTCACGAAGAGCGGGGCGGCGTACGTGAAGTCGCGCTCCTTGCACTCGTCGATGCTGTTCTTCGGCGGCTCGAAGCGGTGGTCGCGGAACGTCAGCGACATCGACCCGGAGAAGTCCTCGATCGGGGAGATCTCCTCGAAGATCTCCTCCAGACCGGACTTGGTGGGGACGTCCTGACCTGACTCCAGAGCCGCCTCGACCCGACTCTGCCAGGCGGTGTTCCCGAGCAGCCAGTCAAAGCTCTCGGTCTGCAGCGCGAGCAGGTTGGGAACCTCGAGGGGCTCCTTGATCTTTGCAAAGGAGATGCGCAGCGGGGCGGTGCTGGCGGCGTTGTTCGTATTCGCGGTCGAGGCAGTGCGCGAGGCGGCCAAGAGGGGGTCCTTCCGAGGGCTCGGACTCACTACGCGCGTACCGGCCCCTCTCCGGGACACAACGGACGGGCTTTCCCTCGGATGGCCGTTTGGCCAGGTCAGGGATGGTCCGATCGTCTGTGCTCAGGTGAGGGCATGCCCCTGGTGACGGGCAGGGGACAGCTAACAGGCAGCGCAAAGGGTCAGTGTAGCCACTTGGCACACTGATGTCCAGTGCGGGTTTTTCGGAACCCTCTTAGCGACCCTCGTCGTCCTCAACGCCCTCGGCATGCCCGCCCTCGATGCACGTTGATACTGCCCTCTTCGCCGTCGATCCATGCCTCGGATTCGGACCGTTGTGACGACGCGTCCTGAGAATTGCGCGCTGCGTGCGGTTCGTCAAGACCTGTCTTGCCGATACGGGGTCCCGCCGGAGACACGACGAAGATCACCATACCCCTCGTGACCTCGCGTGCAAGGCAACCGCGACCGCCCCTCCAGGAACGCCGAAGAGCGACCACCCGGATGGATGATCGCTCTTCGATGCACTCGCGTTACAGCCCTGTCGGGCGGCAATCAGCTCGCAACGAGTCCCTGTGGACCCGTGAGGTCTTACTTGACCTCGACGGACGCGCCGGCGCCCTTGAGGGCCTCGGCGGCCTTCTCCGCGGCGTCCTTGGCGACCTTCTCGAGAACGGGCTTCGGGGCGCCGTCCACGAGGTCCTTGGCCTCCTTCAGACCCAGGGAGGTCAGCTCGCGCACGACCTTGATGACCTGGATCTTCTTGTCACCGGCGGCGGTGAGGACGACGTCGAACTCGTCCTTCTCCTCCTCGACCTCGGCAGCGGCGCCGGGGCCGGCCGGACCGGCGACGACGGTCGCGGCGGCGGCGGTGACGTCGAACTTCTCCTCGAACGCCTTCACGAACTCGGAGAGCTGGATGAGGGTCATCGTCTCGAACTCGGCGAGCAGTTCGTCCTGGGTGAGAGCCATGATGGCTTTCCTTCCACTAATTCGGCTGGTGCCGGATGTACATGAATGGCGGGCGTACATTCGGCCCGCGACGACCGCTGCCCCTGGCGCTGGGCCTCAGGCGGCGATCATGATGCGAGCCGAATTACTCGGCACCGCCCTGCTCGTCCTGCTTGGCGCGAAGGGCGTCCACGGTGCGGACGAGCTTCGAGGGAAGCGCCTGGAAGAGCTGCGCAGTCTGCGTCTGCTTGCCCTTCATGGCGCCCGCCAGCTTGGCGAGCAGAACCTCGCGGGACTCGAGGTCCGCAAGCTTCTTGATCTCATCGGCGGACAGCGCCTTACCGTCAAGGACACCGCCCTTGATGATGAGGTTCGGGTTGTCCTTGGCGAAGTCACGAAGACCCTTCGCCGACTCCACCGGGTCACCGGTGACGAAGGCGACGGCAGTCGGACCAGCGAAGAGCTGGTCGTCCAGCGTGATCCCGGCCTCGTTGGCCGCAATCTTGGTCAGCGTGTTCTTCACCACGGCGTACTGGGCGTTCTCACCGAGCGAACGACGCAGCGTCTTGAGCTGCGCCACGGTGAGACCGCGGTACTCGGTCAGCACGGCGGCGTTGGAGCTGCGGAACTTGTCCGTCAGCTCGGCAACCGCGGCAGCCTTGTCGGGCCTCGCCATAGAGCCTCGGCCTCCTTCCGGGTGATTCGGACCGCGCGGACCCGAAGGAGGACTGGGGAAAACGAAACGCCCCGGCGCAGGCGCACGGGGCGTAGCTCAACCGGATGGGATTCCGCTGGAACGGAACCGATCCAGGAGCACTTCCACAGTCACCTGCGCGGGTCGTCCGCAGTTCAGCGGATCCTTCGGCCACCGCACCCTCTTGCGAGGAGACGGCAACGACCAGCGGTCTTGGGCTTCTCAAGGAGAGTACGGGACCGGGTCCCGACGGTGCAAATCCGCTCCTACGGGGGTCGGCCCGGGCTCAGCCCTCCTCCAGCTCCTTCATCATCTCGGCCAGGTCGAAGGTGTCCTTCGCGGGCGGCGCCTTCACGGTCACCGGCTTGTTGTAGTCGAGGAAGGTGATGGTCAGGTCGAGGGGGCCCTTGTCGGCCTCGCCCTTCATCCGGAACTGCTTGGTGTGGTCGTCGCCGTCGATCCACATGTCCATCGTGAGCGTGTCGATGCCCATGTCCTCGTACTGCTTGATGCTCTTCTCGCGCTTCTTGCGGACGTCCTTGTCCTCGCCCTTCAGCGAGTCGCGGAGCGCGTCGAGGGGGACGGTGCCCTTGTAGTGGGTCGTCTCGACGCCGTCGACGGTCTCGGTGCCGACCTTCTCCAGGTCCTTGGAGCCGGTGAGGAGCTGGGAGTCCGCCGCCGGGTTCTGCTCGGCCTGGCTCGCGCCGGGAGCGCCCCCGCCGAGCGCCTCGTCGCCGAGCGCGGACAGGTCGAACTTCATCCAGCTCTTGCCGTCCATCTCCTTGGCCATCTCGGGGTTGCCGCCGAGGTACATGGCCTTGTCGACGAGCCGGATCTCCACCGTGCCGTCCGCCCCCTCGTCGAGGGCCGTCATCTTCATGCTCATGGCCAGCTCGGGCTCCATGCTCATGCTGGCCTCGGCCTTGACCCGGCCCTGCTCCGGCACCTCGCCCGACATCTTGTAGCGCAGGGACGTGATGTCGTCCGAGTTCTTCGCCGCGGCGGCCACGGCGGCCGCGGGCGTCATCTTCGGCGACTCCTCGGCGTCACCCTTGGAACAGCTCACCGCGCCGGCGGCGAGGGCCACGGCGGCGAGTCCGGCGCCGACGGCGCGGCGGTGCGTGGAACGGCGTACGGAAGACCTCATCGATTCCCCCCAAGGAACACATGAGCGATTCACAGCGGAGCCGAGAGCGTAACCGATCACGAGGGAAGCGGTCCTCTCAATTCCGTTGCGTGCGGGCGGCGTTGGGGCCGCCCGGAGAGGGGCCGGGAAAAGGGAACGGGCCCCGCACCTGGGAAGGTGCGGGGCCCGTGACCGACTTCGGTGGGCCGTCAGGCTCAGACCGCGGCCGGGTCCTCCTCGACGAGGAGGTTGCGGGTGCGGTTCGAGTCCAGCGGAATGCCGGGGCCCATCGTGGTGCTGATGGCGGCCTTCTTGATGTAGCGGCCCTTGGCGGCGGACGGCTTCAGACGGAGGATCTCCTCCAGGGCCGCGCCGTAGTTCTCCACCAGCTGGGTGTCCTCGAAGGACGTCTTGCCGATGATGAAGTGCAGGTTCGAGTGCTTGTCGACGCGGAACTCGATCTTGCCGCCCTTGATCTCGTTGACCGCCTTGGCGACGTCGGGCGTCACGGTGCCGGTCTTCGGGTTGGGCATGAGACCACGCGGGCCGAGGACGCGGCCGAGGCGGCCGACCTTGCCCATGAGGTCCGGGGTGGCGACGACGGCGTCGAACTCGTTGAGGCGGTTGCCCTTGGCGATCTCGTCGATCAGCTCGTCGGAGCCGACGATGTCGGCGCCCGCGGCACGCGCGGCCTCGGCACGGTCACCGGTCGCGAAGACCAGGACCCGGGCGGTCTTACCGGTGCCGTGCGGAAGGTTCACGGTGCCACGGACCATCTGGTCGGCCTTGCGCGGGTCGACACCCAGACGGAAGGCGACCTCGACGGTGCCGTCGAACTTGGACGTGGAGGTCTCCTTGGCGAGACGGACGGCCTCGAGCGGGGCGTAGAGCTTCTCCCGGTCGATCTTGGCGTCCGCAGCGCGGAGAGACTTGCTGCGCTTGCTCACTACTGCTCCTGGGGTTTCTTAGGAGTCGTGGTACCGGGCCGAGCAGGCCCCACCACTTCTGCTGGAAAGGTGGCGTCAGCCCTCGACCGTGATGCCCATGGAACGGGCGGTGCCGGCGATGATCTTCGCAGCGGCGTCCAGGTCGTTGGCGTTGAGGTCGGGCATCTTCGTGGTGGCGATCTCGCGGACCTGCGCCTCGGTGATCTTGGCGACCTTGGTCTTGTGCGGCTCGCCGGAGCCCTTCTCCACGCCCGCGGCCTTGAGGATCATCTTGGCGGCCGGCGGCGTCTTGGTCACGAAGGTGAAGGAGCGGTCCTCGTAGACCGTGATCTCCACCGGGATGACCCAACCGCGCTGCGACTCGGTCGCGGCGTTGTAGGCCTTGCAGAACTCCATGATGTTGACGCCGTGCTGACCCAGCGCGGGGCCGACCGGCGGAGCCGGGTTGGCGGCACCGGCCTGGATCTGGAGCTTGATGAGCCCCGTGACCTTCTTCTTCTTGGGAGGCATAGCTCTCCGGGTCCTTTCGATTCGGGTCCTGCCCACGCACGGGGACCACCCGGACGCAGGCATACCGCACAACGATAACGGGTATGGATGCGCGGTCAAAAACCGAGCAGGTCAGGCGGGACGCGGGAGCGCCCACCTGACCTGGTCGGAAGCAGTGCGGCCAGAGAGAACTAGTTCTTCTGGATCTGGTCGAACGACAGCTCGACCGGCGTCTCCCGGCCGAAGATCTCGACGAGACCCTTGACCTTCTTGGAGTCGGGGTTGATCTCGTTGATCGTGGCCTGGAGGGTGGCGAAGGGACCGTCGGTGACGGTGACCGCGTCGCCGACCTCGAAGTCCAGCACCTGGACCTCGACCTTGCGCTGCGGCGCCGGCTTGCCCTCGGCCTCGGCGGCCTCGCGGGCGGCCTTCTCCTCGGCCTCCGGGGCGAGCATCTTGACGATCTCGTCCAGCGTCAACGGGTACGGGTCGTAGGCGTTGCCGACGAAGCCGGTGACACCGGGGGTGTTGCGGACGACGCCCCAGGACTCGTTCGTGAGGTCCATCCGGACCAGGACGTAGCCGGGGAGCTTGTTCTGGCGGATCGTCTTGCGGTCGCCGTTCTTGATCTGGACGACCTCTTCCTGCGGCACCTCGGCCTGGAAGATGTAGTCCTCGACGTTCAGCGAGACGGCGCGCTGCTCCAGGTTGGTCTTCACGCGGTTCTCGTAGCCGGCGTAGGTGTGGATCACGTACCACTCGCCGGGCAGGACCCGGAGCTCCTCGCGCAGCGCGGCGATGGGGTCGACCGGCTCGGCGGGCTCCTCGTCGGCCTCCTCGGCCGCCTCGAGCTCGTCCTCTTCGGCGTCCTCGGCCTCGTCCTCGTCCTCGACGTGAACGGCCGCTTCCTCGGCGGGCTCGCCGGCTTCGGCGTCGGCAGCCTCCACCTCGTCCAGGTCCTCGTCCGCGCCCTCGACGATGTCGAGCTCGTCCTCCACGGACACGGTCTCGTCCGGCTCGGCGGCGTCGTTCAGGTTCTGGTCAGACACGGTGGCTGCTTCTTCCTGGGTACTAGGGGTGGAACATGCGAAAAGGGGCGCCGGTAACCGCGGCGCCCTTCGCTGCTGGCTCAGCCGAAGACGTACTTGGCTGCGTGGTCGAGCCCATAGTCAATCACGGTGACCAGGCCGATCATGATGACGACGAAGACGATCACCACGGTCGTGTAAGTCGTGAGCTGACTGCGCGTCGGCCAGACGACCTTGCGGAGCTCTGCGACGACCTGGCGGTAGAAGAGGGCAAGACGCTTCAGCGGGCCCTTCTTGGCGCGCTTTCCGCCCTTGCGGGTCTTCTTCTTGGAATCCGGCGCCTCGTCCTCGGCATCAGGCATGTCGATGGAGCCCACGGCGTCCGTCACTCTTCCTCACCTGATTCCGGGTCGTGGCCGTGCCGCGCCCGGTTCGAGCCGCACGGCGGTGCATTTCTGTACGTACATGCGCACACATCCTGGCGATGATGTGTGTAGCAGGGCCGGAGGGACTTGAACCCCCAACCGCTGGTTTTGGAGACCAGTGCTCTACCAATTGAGCTACGACCCTTTGTGTGTCCACCAACGTACCGCATCCGGACGGGTGCTCGGTGTGCACCGTAGGAAGGCGGGCTGCTGAAGGCCAACGAGGTGTGAGTGTACGTGGTCCGGGGCTCCCCGTCGAACAGAAAGTGCCCGTAGGAGCCTTGGGGAGGGAAGATCGCCCAGCGTGGGGGGTGGAACCGGACGGTTGTTCAGACGTTGTTCAGTCTGTGAAACCCGCGTGCCGCGTGCGTTTCCGGTCTGGAACGATGGGGCCATGAGCGCTGCAACCCCTCCCACCGAGCGCCGGGTCTCCGCCCGAATCGGCGCGATCTCCGAGTCCGCCACCCTCGCCGTGGACGCCAAGGCCAAGGCCCTCAAGGCCGCCGGGCGTCCGGTGATCGGCTTCGGCGCGGGCGAGCCCGACTTCCCCACCCCCGACTACGTCGTCGAGGCGGCCGTCGAGGCCTGCAAGAACCCGAAGTACCACCGCTACACGCCGGCCGGCGGTCTGCCCGAGCTGAAGGCCGCCATCGCCGCGAAGACGCTGCGCGACTCCGGCTACGAGCCGGACGTCTCGCAGATCCTCGTCACCAACGGCGGCAAGCAGGCCATCTACGAGGCCTTCGCCGCGATCCTCGACCCGGGCGACGAGGTCATCGTCCCCGCCCCGTACTGGACGACCTACCCCGAGTCGATCCGGCTGGCCGGCGGTGTCCCGGTGGACGTCGTCGCGGACGAGACGACCGGCTACCGCGTCTCCGTGGAGCAGCTGGAGGCCGCCCGCACGGAGAACACCAAGGTCGTCCTCTTCGTCTCCCCCTCCAACCCGACCGGCGCCGTCTACAGCGCCGAGGAGGCCGAGGCGATCGGCCGCTGGGCCGTCGAGCACGGCCTGTGGGTGATGACGGACGAGATCTACGAGCACCTCGTCTACGGCGACGCGACCTTCACCTCGCTGCCCGCGGTCCTGCCCGAGCTGCGCGACAAGTGCGTCGTCGTCAACGGTGTCGCCAAGACGTACGCGATGACGGGCTGGCGGGTCGGCTGGATCATCGGCCCGAAGGACGTGGTCAAGGCCGCGACGAACCTCCAGTCGCACGCCACCTCGAACGTCTCCAACGTCGCCCAGGTCGCGGCGCTGGCCGCCGTCTCCGGGAACCTGGACGCCGTCGCGACGATGCGCGAGGCCTTCGACCGCCGCCGCACGACGATCGTGCGGATGCTCAACGAGATCGACGGCGTGGTCTGCCCGGAGCCCGAGGGCGCCTTCTACGCGTACCCGTCGGTGAAGGGTCTGCTGGGCAAGGAGATCCGCGGCAAGCGCCCGCAGTCCAGCGTGGAGCTGGCCGAGCTGATCCTGGAGGAGGCCGAGGTCGCGGTCGTCCCGGGCGAGGCCTTCGGCACGCCGGGCTACCTGCGGCTGTCGTACGCGCTCGGTGACGAGGACCTCGTCGAGGGCGTGAGCCGCATCCAGAAGCTGCTGGCGGAGGCCAAGTAGCCGCAACGCTCTCCGACAGGGCGCCCGGGGACTTCCCGGGCGCCCTGTTCGTTTGTGCGAGCAAGACCACGAACGGGGAAAGCGGTACCGGGACGGCGGTGCCGTGCGGCAGGATTTCGGGATGGAGCGTGTACGTGATGTCTCTGAGCTGCCGAAGGCCCATCTGCACCTGCACTTCACCGGGTCCATGCGGCCCGGCACCGTCATGGAGCTGGCCGACAAGTACGGCGTCCGCCTGCCCGAGGCGCTCACCGAAGCACTGACCAGCGGGGAGCCGCCGAAACTGCGGGCGACGGACGAGCGGGGGTGGTTCCGCTTCCAGCGTCTGTACGACGCGGCGCGCTCGTGCGTGCGGCAGCCGGAGGACATCCAGCGCCTGGTGCGCGAGGCCGCCGAGGAGGATCTGCGGGACGGCTCGGGCTGGCTGGAGATCCAGGTGGACCCGACGTCCTACGCGCCCCGGCTCGGCGGTCTGATCCCGGCGCTGGAGATCATCCTGGACGCGGTGGAGACGACCTCCCGGGACACCGGCCTGGGCATGCGGGTGCTGGTGGCGGCGAACCGGATGAAGCACCCGCTGGACGCCCGCACCCTGGCCCGGCTCGCGGTGCGGTACGGGGACCGCGGGGTGGTCGGCTTCGGGCTGTCCAACGACGAACGCCGGGGCATGGCGCGGGACTTCGACCGGGCCTTCGCCATCGCCCGGGAGGGCGGGCTGCTGTCCGCCCCGCACGGCGGCGAGCTGACCGGCCCCGCCTCGGTCCGCGACTGCCTCGACGACCTGGACGCCGACCGCATCGGCCACGGCGTGCGCGCGGCGGAGGACCCCCGCCTGCTCAAGCGCCTGGCCGACCGCGGGGTGACCTGCGAGGTGTGCCCGGCGTCCAATGTGGCGCTGGGCGTCTACGAGAAGCCCGAGGACGTACCCCTGCGCCGGATGTTCGAGGCCGGGGTCCCGATGGCCCTGGGCGCCGACGACCCGCTGCTCTTCGGCTCCCGGCTGGCGGCCCAGTACGACATCGCCCGGCAGCACCACGCCTTCACGGACGCGGAACTGGCGGAGGTGGCCCGGCAGTCGGTACGGGCGTCGGCGGCGCCGGAGGAGGTCAGGTCGCGGCTGCTGGCCGGGGTGGACGAGTGGCTGACCCGCCCGGTCGCCTGAAGTGGGCGTAGGGCGGATACGGCTTGAAGCAGAGCAGCACCTCGTAGGGGTGTCCGCCGCCGCCCGGTGGCTGGGCCAGGGCCAGCCCGGACATCATCGCCGCGTGCCCCTTGGCGACGCCCTTGTGGCGCGGGCCGAAGCCGGCCGTGTAGGCGAACTCGGTGGCGGTGTGGGCGAAC
This sequence comes from Streptomyces sp. NPDC000983, assembly GCF_040299205.1. Lineage (NCBI taxonomy): Bacteria > Bacillati > Actinomycetota > Actinomycetes > Kitasatosporales > Streptomycetaceae > Streptomyces > Streptomyces sp. NPDC000983. Next base: position 22,769 of record NZ_JBEPBM010000055.1, read on the forward strand.
AGGTCCCGGCCGCCGAACAGGAAGAGCGTCCGGGCGTGGGTGGTGTGCCGGAAGTCGTCCCACAGGTCCGGCCGGGTCTGCGCCGCGTGCCAGGACTCGGCGTGCCGGGCGGTGCGGGCCTCGTCGGTGCGGGCGGTCAGCGGGGTGCCCGCGCGCAGCTTGGCACGGAGTGCGGGCCACTGGCTGGGGCGCAGGCCCAGGGTGCGGTGGGCGAGTACCAGGTCGACCCTCTCGCCGACGCCCTCGTCGGGCGGGGTCCCGTCGCGCAGGGGGATGTGGACGACCGTGTGCGGGGAGTGGGCGGCGAAGGAGAACAGGCCCGCGAGCCGGTTCAGGCCGTCGTGGTCGCCGAGCAGCATGCCGACGGGGTCGGGGGCGGTCAGTGAGGTGTGCCGCAAGGGGGTCCTGGGCCGGACCACGCGGTGTTCGTGGGGTCCGGTCCGGGGCCTGAACTCGGTCAGCCTCAGCCGCATGCGCGATGCCTCATGGCCCGAGGGTCCCGGCCGGACGGCGCCCCGCGCAACGGGGTTTCCCCGCGCGCCCGGGCCCTACAGGCTGACGCCGACCGTCACCGGCTCGTTGACCAGGGTGATCCCGAAGGCCTCGCGGACCCCGGTCACGACCTCGCGGGCCAGCGCCAGCAGGTCCTCGGTGGTCGCCGAGCCCCGGTTGGTGAGGGCGAGGGTGTGCTTGCCGGAGATGCGCGCGGGTCCGTCGCCGTAGCCCTTGGTGAAGCCCGCCTTGTCGATCAGCCAGGCGGCGGAGGTCTTGGTGTGCCCCTCCCCCGCCGGGTAGGCCGGGGGCTCCACGCCGTCGCCGAGCCGCTCGCGCACGCGCGCGTGGAAGTGCGCGAACTGTGCGTCGGTGAGGATCGGGTTGGTGAAGAACGATCCGGCGGACCAGGTGTCGTGGTCCTCGGGGTCCAGGACCATGCCCTTGCCCGCCCGCAGCTTCAGCACGGTCTCGCGGGCCGCGGCCAGCGGCACCCGCTCACCGGCGCCGACTCCGAGGGCCCGGGCGGTCTCGGCGTACTTGATCGGCCCGGACAGTCCGTCCGCGTCCTCCAGCTCGAAGCGGACGCGCAGGACGACGTACCGCTCGGGGTCGCCCTTGAAGCGGCTGTGCCGGTAGGAGAAGGCGCACTCCTCGTTGGAGAGCGTCACCGTCTCGCCGCTGCGGCGGTCGTAGGCGATCACCTCGGTGATCGTGGAGGAGACCTCCTGGCCGTAGGCGCCGACGTTCTGGATGGGGGTCGCGCCGGCCGAGCCGGGGATGCCGGCCAGGCATTCGATGCCGGCCAGTCCGGCCTCGACGGCGCGGGCGACGGCGTCGGTCCACACCTCTCCCGCCGCCAGTTCCAGACGGGTGCCGGCGAGTTCGAAGCCCCGGGTGGCGATGACGAGCGCGGTGCCGGCGAAGCCCCGGTCGCCGATGACCAGGTTCGAGCCGCCGCCGATGACCAGCAGCGGGGTGCCCGCGGCGTCGGCCTCGCGGACGGCGGCGATCACCTCGGCGTCGGTGGTGGCGGTGACCAGCCGGGTGGCCGGCCCGCCGAGCCGGAAGGTGGTCAGGGGGGCGAGCGGGGCGTCGTGGAGTTCCTGCACGGGCTCAAGGGTACGAGAACGGCCCCGCCGGTTCGGGCGGGGCCGTTCGTCATGTCGTTCGCGGGGCCGGCGTGGCTCAGCCGAGGCGGCGGATCGCCTCGGCCCAGTCGAGCGGGAGGTCGTCGCTCCTCGCCGTCCAGGTGACGTACTTCGCGTCCTTCATCCGGGGGGCCAGGCCCCGCGAGGTGGGGGCGTGGGTGCCGGAGCGGGCGAAGGCGCGCAGTGCCTGCGGCGACTCCCAGGCGGACAGGGTCCAGAAGGTACGGCGCAGGGGCTGGGCCCTGAGAGTGGCCCCGTAGGCGCCGGGCGCCCGGCCGACCTGCCGCCACACGCCCGGGGTGCGGAGGAAGAACTTCAGCGCGCCCCAGTGGCTGCGGGTCTCGAACCGGGAGGCGAAGACGTGCACCTCGGCACCGGCCGGCGGAGTGTTCGGAACGGTCCAGGGAAGAGTGGGCACGGTGTTCTCCTCAGCGGCCGGCGGTCTCGAGCACGGGGGCGGGGGCGTCCGGGGTCTCGGCGGGCCCGGCGCTCCGGCGGCCCGGGATGCACAGGGCGGCGACTCCGGCGACGGCCACCAGGGCGGCACCGGTGACCAGGGCGGGCTTGAGCCCGTCGACGAAGGTCTGGCCGGTCTCGTAGCCGCCCTGCGCCGCGAAGATCGACGACATGATCGCGATGCCCAGGGCGCCGCCCACCTCGCGCAGCGCGTTGTTGGCGCCGGAGGCGATGCCCTGCTCGGAGGCGCGGACGCTGGACATCACCAGGGCGGAGGCCGGCGCGAAGAACAGGGCCATGCCGACACCGCTGATGATCAGGCCGGGCAGCTGGACGCCGTAGGAGGCGTCGGCGGTGATGACCGAGGCCAGGTAGCCGAGGCCGGCGGCCTGGAGGAAGAGGCCGGCGGCGACGACCGGGCGGCCGCCGATCCGGTCGGAGAGGATGCCGGCGATCGGCGCGACGAGCATCGGCATACCGGTCCAGGGCAGCATGCGCAGGCCCGCCTCGGTGGGCGAGTAGCCCAGCACGCCCTGCATGTACTGGCTGAGCAGGAAGATCGAGCCGAACATGCCGAGGAACATCAGCATGCTGGCGGCGTTGATCCCGGAGAAGGCGCGGGAGCGGAAGAGCCGCATCGGGAGCATGGGGTGCTTGGCGCGGATGCCGTGGTGGACGAACCCGGCGAGCAGCGCCCCGCCCGCGAACAGGCCGGTCAGGACCAGGGGTGCGGTCCAGCCGTCGGCGGGGCCGCGGACCAGGCCGTAGACGATGCCGAAGAGGCCGCCGCTGGCCAGGAGGGTGCCGGGGATGTCGAGGCGGGCGCCCGTGCCGTGCGACTCGGCGAGGCGCAGCCGGGCGAGCGGCAGCAGGATCAGGCCCAGCGGAACGTTCAGCCAGAAGATCCACTGCCAGGAGATGTGTTCGGTGAGGGTGCCGCCGATGAGGGGTCCGGAGGCGACCGCGAGCCCGTTGACCGCGCCCCAGATGCCGAACGCCATCCCCCGCTTGGCGGCGGGCACCGCGGCCGTCAGCAGGGTGAGCGTCAGCGGCATCATGATCGCCGCGCCGACGCCCTGGACCGCGCGGGCGGCGATCAGGGAGTCGATGCCGGGGGCCATGGCCGCCCCGGCGGAGGCGGCGGTGAAGATCGTGATGCCGACCAGGAAGAGCCGTCGGCGGCCGAACCGGTCACCGAGCGCCGCGCCGAACATCAGCAGGACGGCGAAGGTGAGCGTGTACGCGCTGACCGTCCACTCCAGGTCGTGCAGGGCTCCGCCGAGGTCCTCGCGGATGGAGGGCAGCGCGGTGGTGACGACGAGGTTGTCGAGGGCCGCCATGAATCCGGCGACGCTGGTGATGACGAGGGCCCAGACGGGCCCTCCACGAGGTGCGCTCTGCTGTGACATCTCTCCCCCAGAGGGTGTTCACGGGCACTTGGTTAGTTATTGATGACTAAGTTTCGAGGGCACAGGAAAGCGCCGAACGCCTTCCTCGCCGCTTCAGTGCTGGAGCCGGCCGCTCTCGCGCACGTCCGGGTAGAGCCCCGCCCACACGCGGTGTTCGGGCGGGAATCCCATGGCGGTCAGGCAGTTGATGAGCATGCCGATCGCCATGAAGGTGGTCGTCTCGCCGATGTCCGCGCCGAGCGGCAGGTGGACGGTGTCCCACAGTCGCACCCAGCCGTCGCGCACGGTGGCGCCGAACTCGTGGTCGCCCTCGGCCTCGGCGGCCGCCACGGCGACGTACATCTGCATCTGCATGAGCATCCGCTCGGGGTGCTCGACGATGACCCTGGTGTACGCGTTCGCCATGGCATGGAGTGCCTCTTCGCCCTCCAGTCCGGCGGACGCCTCCTCGAAGGTGCGGATGGTGTCCTCGACACACCGCTCCGCCACCGCGAGGAAGATCGCCTTCTTGCCCGGGAAGAGCCGGAAGAGGTACGGCTGCGACACCCCGACCCGCTTGGCGATCGCCTCGGTCGACGTGCCGTGGTAGCCGCCCCGGGCGAACTCGGTGGTCGCCGCCCGGATGACGCTCTCGCGCCTCTCTTCTGCGCTCATCCTGACCATGCTTGAAAGTTAGTACTCAATCACTAACTAAGTCAAGCGGACCGCGTCGGCTCTCCATGGGTAAGGGGCGCCCCGCCATGGAGAGCGCCCCTTACCTCACCTCACCGCACGCGCGTGCGTCACGCCAGCCGTACGACCGCCCGCGACATCCCGAGCACCTTCTGCCCGGCACTGGTCGCCGTCAGGTCCACCCGTACGGTGTTGTCGTCGAGCTTGGCCGCGACCTTGCCGCTGACCTCGATGACCGCGCCCCGGTCGTCGTTCGGCACGACGACCGGCTTGGTGAAGCGGACGCCGTACTCGACGACCGCGCCCGGGTCGCCGGTCCAGTCTGTGACCACCCGGACCGCCTCGGCCATGGTGAACATGCCGTGCGCGATGACGTCCGGCAGTCCGACCTCCTTGGCGAACTTCTCGTTCCAGTGGATGGGGTTGAAGTCGCCGGAGGCGCCCGCGTACTGGACGAGCGTGGCCCGGGTCACCGGGAACGACTGCGCGGGCAGTTCGGTGCCGACCTCGACGTCGGCGTACGAAATCTTCGCCGTCATGGGATTGCTCACGCCTCCTCGGCCGCGCGGGCGACCAGCTTCGTCCAGGCGGTCACGACGTGCTCCCCCGCCTCGTCGTGGACCTCACCGCGGATGTCCAGGATGTCGTTGCCCGCGAGGGACTTGATCGCCTCGATGGTCGAGGTGACCGTCAGCCGGTCGCCGGCCCGCACCGGGCGGGTGTAGGCGAACTTCTGGTCGCCGTGCACCACCCGGCTGTAGTCCAGGCCGAGCTGCGGATCGGCGACGACCACGCCGGCCGCCTTGAAGGTGATCGCGAAGACGAAGGTCGGCGGGGCGATCACATCGGGGTGGCCGAGCGCCTTGGCGGCCTCCGTGTCCGTGTACGCGGGGTTGGCGTCCCCCACCGACTCCGCGAACTCACGGATCTTCTCGCGGCCGACCTCGTAGGGGTCGGTGGGCGGATAGCTCCGCCCGACGAAGGACTGGTCGAGCGCCATGGACTCGGCACCTCCTGGGGTCTGCGGGTGATGTCCCGGGGCCGGCCGGTGATCCCGTTCACGAAATCCCCGAAAGGGCCGGTGATCCTTTTCCGGTTCCCCGGAAAGGGCCGGTGCCCCTGTCGCGGTCTTCCGCGGGACGGGCCGGGCGGCGGTCTGCGAACTCTGCTGGTTCCGGCCGGCTCCGCGAGCTCTCCGCGAACTCGCCGCGAGCCGTCTGTGAGCTCCCTGCGAACCGACCGGTAACCGGTCGGCCGAAACGACACGAGGCCGCCCCCCGAACTGCGGGGGCGGCCTCGTGTACGAGCCTTGTTATCGCGTTTCGCGGTGCGCGGTGTGCGCGTTGCAACGCGGGCAGTGCTTCTTCATCTCCAGACGGTCCGGGTTGTTACGCCGGTTCTTCTTGGTGATGTAGTTCCGCTCCTTGCACTCCACGCAGGCCAGCGTGATCTTCGGGCGGACGTCGGTGGCAGCCACGTGAGTGCTCCTTGACGAACGGATGGGATGGTTTAACGCATAAAAGAGTAGCCGATCGAAGGACCGACCCCGCAATCGGCTACTGTCAGTAGCGGTGACCGGACTTGAACCGGTGACACAGCGATTATGAGCCGCTTGCTCTACCGACTGAGCTACACCGCTTTGATGTGATCGGCCCCGCCTCGCGGCGGGGACTCTCACACCAGAGCCCCAATACGGAATCGAACCGTAGACCTTCTCCTTACCATGGAGACGCTCTACCGACTGAGCTATTGGGGCGAGCGATGAAGACATTACACGGTCCGCCGCCGTTCACCCAAATCCGTTTCCCGGGCCCCGCCGCACCCCGATCCGACGGGCTTCCCGACCGCCTCGGACGCCCCCGCGGCACCCTCCTCCGCACCGCTCACACGCACCGGGCCACACCGGTACGACTATTGCGCTCCTCCCTGCCGTGAGCGGATCACCGCCCTAGGCTCGACTCACTCTGCGTGATCTTGCACCCCCGGTGCGGTCCGCGGCGCCGTCCCGAGCAGCGAGCACCTGGAGCGCGATGCCCGACAGCCAGTCCCCGCCGCCCCACTCGTCGTCCTCGTCGTCCTCGTCTCCGGGGCCCTCCGAGCGTGCCGCCCTGCTGCTGTGCGGGGCACGCCTCATCGACGGCCGCACCGTGGACGTGCGCCTGGGCGGCGGGAACATCGAGGCGGTGGGCACGGCCGGGAGCCTGGCGGGCGGTGCCTCCCGCGCGGGAGGCACCCGCGTGGACCTCAGCGGCTACCTCCTGCTCCCCGCCCCCGCCGATCCGCACGCCCACGGCGACAGCGCCCTCTCCGCCGACTCCGACGGCCCCGTCTCCGACGACCCGCAGGACGTGCAGCGCCGGGCCACGGAGGCCGCGCTGCTCCAACTCGGCCACGGGGCCACGGCGGTACGGGCCCATGTACGCGTGGGCGACGTCCAGGGCCTCGGCGCACTGGCCGCCGTACTGCGCGCCCGGCGCTCGCTGCGAGGACTCACCGAGCTGACGGCCGTGGCCATGCCCCGGCTGCTGACCGGCGTGGCCGGGGCAGACGGGCTGGCGATACTGCGGGACGCGCTGAAGATGGGCGCGTCGGTGGTCGGCGGCTGTCCCGACCTGGACCCCGATCCGACGGGGTATGCGGAGACGGTCCTCGAACTGGCGGCCGAGCACGGCTGCCCCGTCGATCTGCACACCGACGCCGACGACCCGGCCCGGCTGTCCCGGCTGGCCGCGATGGCCGGCGGACTGCGCCCCGGCGTGACCCTCGGCCCCTGCGGCGGCCTGGGGCGCCTGCCGGCCGACGCGGCGTCCCGGACGGCGGACCAACTCGCCGCGGCCGGGGTGGCGGTGGTGTGCCTGCCGCAGGGCGGCTGCGGCGGCGTGGACCGCCGGGGCACGGCACCGGTACGGCTGCTGCGCGCGGCCGGGGTGCGGGTGGCGGCGGGCAGCGGGGCGCTGCGGGACGTGTCCAACCCGGTGGGGCGCGGCGACCCGCTGGAAGCGGCCTATCTGCTGGCCTCCCGCTACGGGTTGGGCCCCGAGGACGCCTACGACACGGTGAGTTCGGCGGCCCGGGCGGTGCTGGGCCTGCCCGAGGTGCGGGTGGAGGCGGGTTTCCCGGCCGACCTGTTGGCGGTGCGCGGGGACCGGCTGGCGGGGGCGCTGTCCTTGGCGTACAGCCGGATCGTCGTGCACCGGGGGCGCGTTGTGGCACGGACCAGCGCGGTACGGGAGTACTGCGACTCGGCGGCAGCGGCGGAACTGGGGCTGCCGCGACAGGGGCGGGGGGAGGTTTCCTGACCGGGGGCCCGGAGCTGGGGGGCCGGGGGCGGCACACGGGGTTTGAACGGGGGCGCGTGGGCGTGGGGAACCCGGGGGTGGGGAGTTCGCGCGTGGGTGAGGGCTCGCGCGTGCGGGGGATCTCGCGCGTGGGGCGGATGGGGCCGTCCCGGCGTACGGTCGAAGACATGCGCATTGTCATCGCTGGTGGTCATGGACAGATCGCGCTGCGGCTGGAGCGGCTGCTCTCCGCGCGCGGGGACGAGGTGGCGGGCATCATCCGCCGCGCCGAACAGGGCGACGATCTGCGGGAGGCGGGTGCCGAACCGGTCCTGCTGGACCTGGAGTCGGCGTCGGTGGAGGAGGTCGCGGCGCATCTCCAGGGTGCGGACGCGGCGGTGTTCGCGGCGGGCGCAGGACCGGGGAGCGGGGCGGGCCGCAAGGAGACGGTGGACAAGGACGCCGCGATCCTGTTCGCGGACGCGGCGGTACGGGCGGGGGTCCGCCGGTACGTGGCCGTGTCCTCGATGGGCGCGGACGCCGGGCACGAGGGGCGCGAGGTCTTCGACGTCTATCTGCGCGCGAAGGGCGAGGCGGACCGGCACGTCAGCGGCCTGGACGCGCTGGCCTGGACGATCCTGCGCCCCGGCATGCTGACGAACGACGCCGGCACCGGCCTGGTCCGCCTGGAGGCCCGCACGGGCCGCGGGCCGATTCCGCGCGACGACGTGGCCGCCGTCCTGGCGGAACTGGTCGACACCCCCGCCACGGCCGGCCTGACCCTCGAACTGATCAGCGGCTCCGCACCGGTGGCGGTGGCGGTGAAGTCGGTGGCGGGCAACTGAGGCCCGCCGCCTCAGAACAGCGGCAACTGCCCGGGGAAATCGGGCACGACGTACCCGTCCAACGAGGGTTGCGCCGCACCGACTTCGGCCTGCCTGCGCGACCCGGCGCACGACACGAGCCCGCCGCCGCCCCGCGCCCCGGGCGGATCGTGGCGCGCGAACCGTCCGGCGACCACGGCGATCTCCCGACGGCATTCGGGACACCTTCTGCGACGAGTGGACATGGGCTCAGTCTCCCTGGAAACGGGACGAGGGTGGCGGGGGCGTCGCGGGGGCACATACGAAGAGACCCCCTGGGGATCGCGTTTCCACGATCCCCAGGGGGTCTTCCCCAAGTGGCGGCGCCAGGATTCGAACCTGGGAAGGCTGAGCCGGCAGATTTACAGTGGGCCGATGATCTAGCTCATGACCAGGGCATATCCTGGCTACCGCCCTCTCCGGGGGACGCCTGGGGGGAAAGCCTCCCCCGAAGTGGAGCCCTGGCTGGCTGCCGGGACCCCTGTTGCGTGGCTAGCGGTTGCGCTTGATGCACTTCTTCGCGAGGAAGACGATGGCACCTATCACCATCGCGCCGCCTGCGACCGGTCCAGCGACAGGGCCGTCGGCAAACCCCGCCAGGTTGGCTGCCTCGGCCGTGGCAATCGTCACGATGGCCGTGGCCTCCAAGGAGGGCGCTTCGACGTTCCAGCTGGGCCGGGACTTGGGTGCTGCCACGGGCGACCGTCGGGTAGACGTGTCAGTCGAATGTTCCGATGCGGGTCCCTGCGTGGAGATCGGCGCCATCTGAGCATTCGACGGACGCAGCGGTCCGCCCGTATTGTTCGTCGGGTTCACGACTTCCCTTTTCTCAGTTCTGAGGGCCGGGAGGCCGCTGGACTCCATAGAAGGCGGCCTCCCGTGTGGTGCGGGAGGCCGCGCTATATCTGCCGCCGCCCCCCAGGCACGTCTCGCAGCCTCTTCGCGATACCTGCCGGACTCCATAGCGACGACAACCTGGTGGTGACAGGGCCCTGTTGACCCCCAAGTGGAATGTTGGGGACAGGGCGCTTCGCCGTCGTGCGAAAGAGAGTATGCACGCGGCGCCGATTCATGCGACACGGCGACGGCCTGTGTCCAGCATTCGAGATGAACCCTGAAAAAAGTCGACGAAAACCACTGTGTGCACATTGGCAGTAACCCTACGGAGTGAGATTCGATCCCATTCCGTAGTTACTCGATCACTCCAGGTCACCCTCGGTGGGGAGCGCAGCGCCCGCCCGACTCCACAGAGGAACGTCGCCGGCCCACCCGTTTCCGAGCCACTAGGTCTCGGTCCGCCTCGGCCAGCAGTTCCGCGCGTGAACCCATGCCGGATCAGAGCCGAGCTACGCCGTGAAACCGGACCCGAAGCGGTGCACCCAAGCGCTCTCGCGGCCATCAGGTAGGTCGGGCGCGGCAACGGAATGCAACCGCTCCTCCCCGCAAGCACGCGCCCAGAACTGGCCGTCCAGTGAGAACTTCGGTCGGTCATCGTCAGATGAGACAGGGACGAGGCTGGTGGAGATCCACTCACCCTTGGTCGGTTCCGGCAATCCGAGCGCACGGGCGGCGTGTGGGTGTGATCCTTGGTGACCCAGCACGACAATGCCCTCCGGGCGCAGCTTTATCCGGGCGTCGCGGGCACGCTTCGGTGCGTCGTCCTGCTGGCCGACGGTCAACACGGCCTGGCGGCCAACGAGCCGGTCTTGCACATCACGGAACAGCTGGTTCACCCGCTGCTGACCCGACGAGGATCGGCGGCCCGGCAGTCGGGCAGTGAGGATCCGCTCGCGTGTTTCGGGATCCAGGTGGCGGAGCAGGTTTGTCGGCAGATCCCTCTGGAGCCCACCCCAAAGCCAGTAGACATCGGACTTGGCGCCGTCGGAGAGCTTGCGCTTGTTGTCTCGGTTGTATGCGCGGACGAGGTCACCGTTTACACCCAGCGCTCTCTTCCAGCGCAAGCGCTCATCGGTGATCCGCACTACGCCAGCGGCCCACCGGCTCGTGTCGTCGTCTATCCAGGTCACGACTGCAGCATGGTCAGCACGGCCACTCCGCTCGCCGTGGTCGGCGCACAGATACATCTCCATCGGGATCTCCCAACCACCGAGATCCTTCGAGAACTTACAGTCGATGTCGAGCCCGGCAATGGACCAGTCGAGGTCTGCGCCGTTGTCAATGGCGAACTCCTTGGTGAGGTTCACCTCTACGGCCGTGCCGAGATACGTCTTCTCCGTCTTCGTCAGGTGCTGGTACGCCCAGCGCCCCGTCCGCTGGCCATCGAGCAACTCGTCGAGGGAGTCGCGGAGCGCCCATCGGAAGCGCTCTCGCGCCTCCGGCTGGCTGTAGAACCAATCCACGAACGGGGCAAGGTCATCGGGGACGGGTTGGGTAAGACCGGACTGGATCCGCCACTCACGCGGCACCCTGCTCATGGGCTCGGTCGGGAGATCCCAAGTGCGGTACGAATTGCGGCGCGAGTACTTCGCCGCCAACGCTCGCGAATCCTGCAAGCCAGCCGGAGCAGCATCCTCTGGGAGCCACAGACCCTCTTGTATCGTCACGCGCTGCAGTCTGGCAGCAGGCACTCAACCGGGTTCGACGAGTCCCAAGAAGGGCGCGATCGGCAACCGGTGGGCGACGCATCCTCGATCGATTCGAGGAGGCCGTGAAAGCGCTAGACCCCCACCAGCACCTCGTCGTCAGGCGCGGACGCGGCTTGCCCCGGAAGACGGTGCCACCAATCGAGCTTCGCCAGCAGCTCCTCACTCGGCGGGGACCAGCCGAAGGCGGCGCTCAGGACATGCGCCGCCAGCCGCGGCGGAACTGCATTCCCAATCTGCTGCCCGATGTCGCGACCCGACCATGGGTAGTCGACAGGAAACGTCTGCAGACGTCCGGCCTCGGAGTGGCTGAACCGATCCAGTTCGACCCCGTCGAAGGAGACAACTCGGTTGCGGCGGATCTTGCCCGTCACAGTGGCAGAAGGCTGGGAGGAGGACCGGCGCCCCCGCAGCTTGGGGTCACCGCCGGTTCCGTAGTTCGAGATGACCTCGAAGGGTGTTCCTCGCTCGATGACATCGCCCATGGTTCGCCAGGGTTTCTTCGAGGCGTCGCCGGCATCACGCGGAACCCCCTTGCGGTACGTCCGATGAGTGGGGGCAGGCAGTTTCACATCGTGCTCCCCCCTCCGCGCGATCAGTACCGCACGCTTCCGCGTCTGCGGAACGCCGTAGGCCTCGGTGAGCAGGAGACCGTAGTCCACGGAGTAGCCCTCGGTCTGGAGGACTTGGGCGTAGGCCTCCCATACAGGCAGCACCGCAGGTACCTGCTCCAGGATGATCGCCTCGTAGGGCTTCTTCTGCACGTCGATGGCTTCCAAGATCCATCGAAGAGGTTCCAGCACCAGGCCGGTCCGCTCGTCATCCAGTTTCGCGAGATCACTGACGATCTCCTCGCGGTCGACCCGAGCAGTCATGCGGTCGACGAACTTGAGAACGTCATCAAGGGCCTTACGACCCGCCCCACTGCCTGCGACTGTAAAGGTCTGGCAGGGCGGACCGCCAGCCAACACGTCTGCGTCCGGAAAGTCGGCCGGACCGTACTGCCGCACGTCGCCCTGGATGGGGTCCAGGCCAGCAGCGCGGCGGGTCTCGCAAGCGTCGGCATCCCATTCGATGCCGACCGTGGGTACTCCCAACTTCTCCGCAGCCACATCCAAGCCACCAGGTCCGGCAAACAAGTCGACGATCTTGACTGGCTGCACGTGGTCTCCAGGGCATCAGGATGGCGGTCTAAGCGGCCGCCCTATGCAGTGCGGCGCTGTGCGAGCGTACCTGTGACCACTGACAACCCAGCGCTGCACGAGTCCCTTGCGGCTAGACGGAGCCGTGTGCAGTGCTAGACATCACGTAGGTCGGGCCTGCGTCGTACCCCGGGAGCAACTCAACCTTCGGAGGTTCGCACATGTGGGTATGCGGACTTTGGCATCTTTATCGCGGGCTGAACGTATGAAGCAGAGTCGATCTGCGGTCGGTGATCCAGCTGCACATCTAAGGTTGCCAGGATGGCAATGTCGAGCACACGGTGGAAGAGGAGCAGCCGGGCGCCTGAAGCTCAGCTAACGCACTGAGGGGTGCGGCCGACGATCGCGCCCCCTCAGTCATCGTTTGCCAACGGCAGTCGTCGCTCGCCAGTCCTTACTCGGCGCGAGGACGGCCCAACTGGGAGATTTACAGAGGGCTCCTTCAATGAGCCCCTTCCAACCTGACGGGTGGTTGGGCTGCGGGCCCCGGCGGCGGGCATGAAGAAAGCTCCTGGTAGACGGGTTCACGACCAAGATCACC
>NZ_JBEPBM010000056.1:0-34163 GCF_040299205.1 Streptomyces sp. NPDC000983
TCGCAAACTGCGCTGCAGCACCACGAGGATCACCACCGTCGTCCGCGCCATCGTCACTCTCGAACTCACCAGCTGATCAAGATGGAAACGGCTCACTGTATTGAAGGACCCTAATCCGCTTCGTCGGGTCGGCCGCCACTGTTCCGGCCATCGATCCTGATCTTTGGCGGGTGCTGCCGTGGGAGCGCGTTCGGCCACCGCTGGTTATCAGTGTCCGACTTCCTTCAGGCAGCGCTGGACGGCGACTTGAAGAGCGTACTTCTGGCTGTCGGGATCGCTGGTCCCTGAGATTCCGGGAGCGGGACGAGTGAGGAACATGGCGGCGGCCATGAGAGGAAGCGCCGCCGCCACTTGCGGACCGTGTCCGCAGTCACCCTGAGCTCCCAGGCGACCGCGACGATTGGCGGCATCTCAGGCCCGGCACGCGCCAGCACGATCCGCGCCCGCAGGGCCAGGGTCTGGGCCGACGTCGCCCGGCCCGTCCACCGCTCCAACTCCGTCCGCTCCTCGGCAGACAGCAGCAACGGCTCCAACTTCGGGCCCCGACGAGGAACTGACGCACCAGCAGCAGAAGTCACACACCAACTACCGGTAACGAGGGGACTGCTGCGTGATCAGGTGACAGCGGGGTTTACGCAGCGAGTGCTGCGGGTGGGGTCATGATGGTCTCGAACTCGATGGGGGTCAATCTGGCCAGGCGTCTTTGGCGTCGGCGCCGGTGGTAGGTGCGTTCGATCCAGGTCACGATCGCGGTCCGCAGTTCCTGCCGGGTGGCCCAGGCCCGGCGGTCCAGGACGTTCTTCTGCAGCAGCGCGAAGAAGCTCTCCATGGCCGCGTTGTCGCCGGCGGCCCCGACCCGGCCCATCGAGCCGACCAGGCCATTGCGGGTCAGAACAGACACGAATTTCCTGGCGCGAAATTGGGTGAGTTCAAGTGGTCGTTGCAACACCGGGCTGTTGTAGGAAGCGTAGCTGTTCCTCGAATACCTCGGCCGGTGTCCGCCAACCGAGTACTTTGCGGGGCCGGTTGTTGATCGCCAGCGCGACGGCTTCGAGGTCCACGGACGACCACCGGGAGAGGTCGGTGCCCTTCGGGAAGTACTGACGCAGTAGCCCGTTCGTGTTCTCGTTCGTCGGTCGTTGCCAGGGCGAGTGCGGATCGGCGAAGAACACCTTCGTCCCGGTATCGAGAGCGAACTGGGCATGGCCGGAGAGTTCCTTCCCGCGGTCCCAGGTGAGGGTTTTGCGCAGTTGCTCGGGCAGTTGCGCCATCGACGTGGTGAGTGCCGCGTTCATCGCGATCGCGCCGTAGCCCCCGAGCGAGGTGCCGTTCTTCACCGGCGGGTTCTCGCCCCAGCCTTCGAGCCGGGGCAGGTGCACGAGAAGCGTGGAGCGGCTGCTGCGCTCGACCAGCGTGCCGATCGCGGAGCGGCCCGTCCCGATGATCAAATCGCCTTCCCAGTGTCCGGGGACCGCGCGGTCGGCTGCCTCGGCAGGGCGTTCGCTGAGGACGACGTCCGCGGTGACATGCCCTTGCGGCTTGTTCTGCGACCGCGCACGGGGAGTCCGTAGTGCCCGGCCGGTACGCAGGCACGTGACCAGCTCCCGCTTGAGCGCACCACGGCCCTCGATGAACAGGGCCTGGTAGATCGCTTCGTGGCTGATGCGCATGGACTCATCATCGGGGAAGTCGAGGCGAAGCCGGCGCGAGATCTGCTCCGGGCTCCATGCCGTCGCCCATCTTCTGTCCTGGCGATGCGGCTTGTTCAGGCCCTTCCACGCGGGCGTCGTGGGCCCGGTGACGATCGTGCCGTCGGGACGGCGGACACTGCCGGCGAGCCGCTCCTGTACGTATTCACGCAACCTGTCATTGCCTGCGATCTTGGCCGCCTTCGGGCGCTTCGCGGCCTGCTGTGCCTTCCACTGCGCGACTGTGGCCCGGTACTCCTGCTTCCCGCTGCGGGTGGCGGCGTTGTGGCGCAACTCGCGTGAGATCGTCCCCGGGTCACGTCCGATCGCGCGGGCGATCTCACGCACACCCTTGTCCCGGGCGCGCAGAATCGCGATCTCCTCGCGTTCCTCGAAGCTCAGGTAGCGGCCGGTGGGCTCGGCCAGAGAGATCGGCGGCATGCCGCCAGCGTGACGGAACCATCGAGAACCGACGGGCACCGACACCCCGACCGCCAGCGATGCCTCAGCCGTCGTGACGCCTGTGGCGATCAGCCGCCAGAACTGCCGCTGCACCACCCGAGACGGATCAGGCCGTCCAGGCGAGCGCATCGCCGGCCTCAGCGCCCGGTCAGCACGCCACTGCCGCCGAAGTTCCGCGGGCGCATCGCCGGTCTTCCTGCTCCAGTCCTCCGTAGCGATCTTGAACACCTCCGAAATCAAGGTGTTGCGACGACCGGTTGAATCCGCCTTGCGATCCGCGATCGGAGTGCACCAAGCATCCGGCCACGTGACCGCGGCGGTCTATCGCGGACTGCAGGGCGTTCACCGCGAGGCGGGACTTCATCCGGGAATCGATGGAATAGCCCACGATGCGGCCGGAGAAGACGTCCTTGACCGCACAGAGATACAACTTGCCTTCTCCGGTGGGGTGTTCGGTGATATCGGTCAGCCACAGCCGGTTCGGCGCCGGGGCGGTGAAGTCCCGCTGCACCTTGTCGTCGTGCACCGGCGGGCCGACCTTGGCATGTTTGCCGCGGCCTTTCCGCTTACCGAACACGCTCCACCAGCCGTTGTCCCGGCAGATCCGCCAGGCGGTCCGCTCCGCCATCTCCTCACCGGCCGCCCGGGCCTCGTCCACCAGGAAGCGGTGGCCGAACTCCGGGTCGTCGCGATGCGCGTCGAACAGGGCGTTGGCCCGGTATGCCTCGGCCAGTTCGGCGTCGGTGACCGGCCTCTTCAGCCACCGGTAGTAGGGCTGGCGGGCCAGCCCCAGCACCCGGCACGTCACCGCCACCGGCACCCGGCAAGGGGCATCCAGTGCGGCCAGCTCACGGACGAGCGGGTACATCATTTTCCCGGCAGGTTCGCCTGCGACAGATACGCCGCGGCCCTCCTGAGGACCTCGTTCTCCTGCTCCAGCAGCCGGATCCGCCTGCGGGCCTCGGCCAACTCGGCCGACTCACTGCGTGAGGCGCCGGAGCCGGGGGCGGTCGGGCTCGGCTCGCCGCGTTCTTCGGCCTCGGCACGGCGGATCCACTTCGTCAACGAGGCCGGGTGGACGCCGAAGTCGCTGGCGATCTGTTCCAGCGTGACGCCGGGCTCGCGGTTGCGCGCGACCCGCACGACGTCCTCGCGGAACTCCTTGGGATAGGGCTTGGGCACTGCGACATCCTTCCAGGCCGCCTCTCAGCAAGCCAGGTCAGGTGTCACCCAACCCTGCAGCAGTCCCAGCAACGGGTACGGTCTTCGGTGTAACTCCCGATCATGGAAGTAGCACCTGATGAGTGACGTGACTGTCTCTGCCGAGGCGGTTGAAGAGGTCCGCCCGGCCGAGTTGCCGACGGATCTGCTGGATGACCAGTTGATTGGGCAACTGGTCGACCGGGCCCGCGCGAGCGGCCTGCAGTTGACCGGCGATGGCGGGCTGCTGCAGCAGCTGACCAAGCGCGTGCTGGAGTCCGCCCTCGAAGGCGAAATCACCGACCACCTCGGTTACGAGAAGCACGATCCGGCCGGTGCCGGCAGCGGCAACAGCCGCAACGGGGCCCGGTCCAAGACCGTGCTGACCGACGTCGGCCCGGTTCAGATCACGGTGCCGGACGACCTCGCGGCGGCCCTGACCGCCAACTCGGCCGCGGCGGAGTTCTTCGAGACGTTGGACCGGCAGAACCGCTTCGCGATCCTGTACCGCATCCAGGACGCCAAGAAGGCCGAGACCCGGGCGCGCCGGATCGAGAAGTACGTGGCGATGCTAACGAAGGGCGAGAAGCTGCACCCGTAGTCACGGAAAACGGGGGCATGGCATCCTCGTGGTAGGCCCTCCCGGCACCATCGCCACGATGGCCGATCTGTGGTACCCCAGTCGGGCAGGTGAGCCGATGCCCTGCGGTCGACGAGGCCGGGTCGGTCTGGGCTGGCCCGCATGAAGGTAGTGACGGGGTTCGCCGGTAATCTTCGACCTCGATCGCCGAATTCCACGACCGGCTGCGTGAGCGGATCCGCGAGACGGTGGGCCCGGGTGCCCGGCCGAGCGCGCCGTCTGCGATGTTTGGTCGGTGACGGCAACCGGTTGGCGGGGCCAGCGCTCATGTCTCGTCAGAGCCCGTTGTGGGCTTGTCCGTCGGGCGGTGTGTGCCGTTGAGGCCCTGGCGGGCAATGATCAGTTCATTGTGTCTCCTTTGTGGATACCGCGGCCTTTGGGTCGGGGAGGAAGCGAAGCTCCTGCGGAGCAGGGCAGGGAGGGCTGTTGCGCCCGCCGGGCGGAACAGCGTTGTCAGTGGCGGCCGCTAGGTTGCTCCTATGCATCTGCGGTACTCCTTCCGGATCGAGCCGACGCCGGGTCAGCGCATCGCGCTGGCCCGTACGTTCGGCTGTGCCCGGGTGGTCTACAACGATGCGCTGGCGGCGAGGAAGGCCGCTTACCGGGCGGACGGGTCGCGGATCGCGACGGGTGCTCTGGCGAAGCAGGTGATCACCGACGCGAAGCGGACACCGGAGCGGGCCTGGCTGACCGAGGTGTCGGTCGACGCCCTGCAGTCCGCCCTTCGCGATCTCGATACGGCATACGCGAACTTTTTCTCCTCGCTGTCGGGCAAACGGCGAGGACGCCGTGTGGGACTGCCGGCGTTCAAGTCGAAGAAGGACAATCGGCAGGCCGTCCGCTTCTCCAGAAACGGATTCCGCCTGCGCGGCAACGGCCGCCTATATCTGGCGAAGATCGGGGAGGTGCGGGTCCGCTGGTCCCGCAAACTGCCCTCCATCCCGTCGTCGGTGACGGTGGTCAGGGATGCTGCGGGCCGCTACTTCGCGAGTTTCGTGGTGGACGTCGAACCCGAACCGCTGCCTGTGGTGGAGGCGGAGGTGGGCATCGACCTGGGCCTGACGCACTACGCCGTGCTGTCGGATGGGCAGGTGATCGACAATCCCCGCTTCCTGCGGCAGGCCGAGCGCCGGCTACGGAAAGCGCAGCAGATGCTGAGCCGGAAGACAAAGGGGTCGAGGAACCGGGCGAAGGCCCGGCTGAAGGTCGCCCGTGCGCATGCGCGGGTGGCTGATGCGCGCAGGGACTGGTGCCACCAGCAGGCTTGGAGGCTGATCCGCGACAACCAAGCGGTCTACCTCGAGGACCTGTCGGTCTCCGGCCTGGCCCGCACCCGCCTGGCCAAGTCCGTGCACGACGCCGCGTGGGGCATGTTCCGCCGGGTGCTTGAGGAGAAGGCGGCCCGCTACGGCCGGCACCTCGGTGTCGTCTCCCGCTGGCTGCCGTCCTCCCAGACCTGCTCGGTCTGCTGGATGGTGGACGGGAGGAAGCCGCTGCACGTACGCGTCTGGCGGTGCGAGGGCTGCGGGACTGAGCATGATCGTGACCTCAATGCGTCGCGTGTGATCCTCGCCGCCGGGCAGGCGGAGAGGCTGAACGCCCCTGGAGGGCCGGTCAGTCCCGGAGTGGAAACCCCACACCGGGCACGGCCCGTTGAACGGGGAACCCACCCGAAGGCCCCGCCGGATACCACCGGCAGCCAGGCGGGATTCCCCGTCCTTTAGGACGGGGAGGATGTCAAGTTCAACCCGAAGGCGTCACCTCACCGGAGGAGATCAAGGCTGGCATCGAGTGGAAGTACCTCAACCCGGATCGCACCGAGTTCGAGGACAAGCGCGCCTCGGCGAACGACGTCCCTATCGGTTTCCCGCTGGACCGGCTGTTCACCGGCGCCGCAGGCTACGGTGCTGGTCGCCGGGCATTGTCACAGCCGCGGGCTAGTGTGCTGCGGGACGTACACGTGGCCCCGACCTGGGAGAAGCCTCGCATGGCCAAGTTGATCTACATGTTCAATGTGTCCCTCGACGGCTACATCGCCGACGCGGACGGCAATTTCGACTGGGCGGTACCGGACGAGGAGTACTACTCCTTCATCAACGACGTGCTGCGGCCGGTCGGGACCTACCTGTACGGGCGCCGGCTTTTCGACATGATGGCTGTCTGGGAGACCGACCCGTCCATCGCGGGTCAGTCGCCCGGGGCGCGGGAGTTCGCGGAGATCTGGCAGGCGGCCGACAAGGTCGTGTACTCCAGCACGCTGGAGTCGGCCCCCACCACCCGGACCCGGATCGAACGGGACTTCGACCTCGAGGCGGTTCGGCGGCTGAAGGCATCGTCCGAACGCGACCTCACCGTCGGCGGGGCCGCCCTCGCCGCCCACGCGATCGCCGCAGGACTGGTGGACGAGTACCACCTGTTCGTCGGCCCTGCCGTGATGGGCGGCGGCAAGCCCTTCCTCCCCGACGGGGCCCGGCTCCGCTTGGAGCTCCTGGAGGAACGCCGGCTCACCAACGGAGTGGTCTACCTCCGCTACCGCACCCGGTCGTAAGCACCCGATGGCGATGCGCACGTGGGCCGGGTGCAGCGAGCGCAGGTAGCGGCAGAACTCCAGGACCTTGGATCTGTTCGGGGGACGCTCCCAGCGCCGGAATCTCCGTTGCCGCCCTGGCCTGCCACAAGGCAGGTGAACGCCTACGGCTGATCTACCGGCCCATCGTCCACGCGGACCACAAGACGGTCGGGCGTCGAAGCTTCGTCCGGACGGACTGTCGCGACCTTCTGGTCGCCGTCGCCGCCCACCAGCAATTCGGCAGACCGACGGGCGTGCCTTCGCAGAGGTCCTGGCTGCTCGTTGTGCTCTGTTCCGTGCCGCGCGGCTCGTTCGACGTGATCGGCGGCCTGGTGTGCTCCCCCTGCCGCGAGCAGGCTGGCGGCGAGGCCGTTGGCGGCCCGGCGGATCGAGTTGTCGCCCAGCACTTCCAGGAGGAGGTCGGGGGTTGCTCCTTCCGGCAGTCGGCGGGCGACGCCTGCGCGGATGCAGGCTGCGGCGAGCAGCGGTTGTTCGGATCCTGCCGGGGCGACGAGCAGGGGGCGGCCGTGGGTGAGTGCGGTGAGTACCGGCGCCGAGGTGGCGCTGGTGATGACGAGGTCGGCGTGTTTGACGAGGGGTGCCATCCATGGCAGTCGGACGGTCGTGAGGGCGGCCTGCGGGTGCGGGGCGGGTGGGCCGGAGCGGCCGAGTTCGACGACGGCTCGCAACGGCCCTTCGGTGAAGGCGGAGTTGAGCCGGGGCCACAGCCCGGTGCCCCCGAAGGTCCGTCCGAGGTGGACGTAGGCAAACGGCTTGCGGTCGCCGGATGGGGTGTGGAGCAGTCGGCCGAGTTCCTCGGGATCGGGGTCCGGCTCCCACAGGCAGGGGCCGACGTGGTGCACACCGGGCGGCAGACGGGCGCCGGGATGTTCCAGGAGGGGGTCGCCGCGCAGGAGGAAGCGGGTGCCGAGGAGGGCGCGTGCGGCGGCAGGATCGGGCAGTGGCGTGAATCCGGCCTCTTCCCTGAGCGCGTTGTAGAAGCCGATGGTCTCGTGCAGGCGCCACTGTCTTCGTGCGGGGCGTTCCTGTTCGCCTTCGCCGCCTGCGGCGTAGGGCCACAGATGCGCGGCGAGTCCGAGAACGACGACCGGTAGGTCGAGGGTCTCGGCGGCCAGGAGTGCTCCATGGCCCAGCACCGAGGTGAGCAGGGCGTCGGGCTGCTGCAGGCGTGCTTCGGCGAGGATCGTCCGGTACTGGTCCGTCTGGTGTCTGAACCAGCAGGTTACGGACAGCGGGCCCGTCCCGTCGTCGTCCTCGACCGCGGTCAGGGGGAGGCCGGCCGCGGCTGCGGTGGCACCGGCGCCGTGCCGGGCGAGGAGGGTGACGTGGTGTCCGCGTCGGTGCAGCTCGCGCCCTACGGCGATGGCCGGGTACAGGTAGCCGGGGTCACTGAGCGGGCAGAGCAGCACTTTCACGGTCTCGGCTCCTGAGGGCTGTTCAGAGCCGGCCGGTGGCGTGGAGGTGGTCGAGGAGCGCCCCGTCGACCGTGTCCTGGAGTTCGTCCATGGCGAGCGTGTCCGGTTGGTCGTACTCGTAGCCGCAGGAGACCCATCTGTTCGATGCCGAGTCGAGGTCGCTGTATCCGGTGTCGACGGTGCCGACTTCGAAGCCGGGTTTGCCGGCCGACTGCCAGCAGCTGAACAGTGTTCCGTCGGCGTTCACAACTGACCCGTACCGGCCGCCGGGCTCGGTGCAGATCTGGCAGGTGGTCCGCATGCTGGGGCGTACGACGTGGTAGCCGGCCTCGAGGGCGGCGATGCTCCAGGCGGCGAAGCGGTTGCCGACCTCGCTGATGGGCCGCAGGTCGTTGCCGTAGCCGAAGCCGGCGTCCCCGACCCAGGCGAATGAGAAGGTGCAGCGGGACGGGTCGATACGTCCTTCGAGCTGGGAGAAGATCTCGCCGATCCGGTCGAAGGTGTGGTGCGAGACATTGATGCGAAGGCTCCAGCGAAGGCGGGTCACCTCACTCGCTCGGGCGATGTTGTCCACGATGGTGTCGAACGTGGGGGCACCGGAGTGCTTGACGCGGATGCGGTCGTGGTCCTCACGGCTCCCGTCGAAGGTGACCTGGATGCCACTGAGGCCGGCCTTCTCCAGGTCGCGGGAGAGCGTCGGCGTGAGCAGGACCCCGTTGGTGGTCATGTGCGCGGAGCACAGGTTCAGGGCACCTGCGCGTCGCAGCATCCTGAGGCAGCCGTCGGGGTTGAGGAGCGGCTCGCCGCCGAAGAGGAGCAGGGACAGCTTTTTCGAGTCGCTCCGGGCCATGCGGTCGGCGGTGAACGTGATGATGCGCTCGATGGTGTCCGCGTTCAGACGTCGGCGGTCGATGCGCGCGGGGCGGTTGCCGCCGGTTGTGTCGAGATCGGTGTTCTGGAAGCAGTAGGCGCAGCCCAGGTTGCAGGCGGTGGTGGTCAGGACGGTGAGGGAGAACGAGGTGGGGGTGCGTGGGCGGTAGGCGCCCCGGTCGCGCAGATAGGCATCGACGGCAGGGCTGACGGTCCCGTCGGGGCGGACGTGGTCCGGTTGGATGAGCGTCCACGTCTGGTTTCCGACGAACCACCAGCCGTGCCGGCTCTTGATCAGTCGTGGGGCGTCGACGTCGTCCACGCGCGTGCCGAGCATGCAAAGGCTCCCGGGTTTCGTATGAGGCTCTTTCCGGCCCGGGACGAACGCTCGCGCCGCGTCCCGGGCCGGCCTTGTGGGGTCAGACGGCTACTCGGCGGCGATGTAGATTCCGCACTTGTCCACCGGGTCACCGGAGGCGGCCGTGGCGGAGCCCGTGCCGGTGCTTCCGGCGTGCGCGATGACGCCCTCGGGCGCTTCATCCGCCGCCAGGTTGATGCCGCACTTCGTCGGGTCGCTCCCGCCACCGCCGTCGGCGGACTCGGGGGCCTCTTCGGATTCGGCCTTGATGTAGATTCCGCACTTGCCGGGTTCGTCACCCATGGGAATACCTCCTTCTTGTCGCACACCACGGAACCGACCGCTATTCGGTCGGGCCGGTGTCAAGAAGACCGTAATCCTCCCCGCTTCCTTGGCCCATCAGAACAGGCCCGTACGCGCATTTCGTGCACCGAACGGAGGAAATGGGAAAATGGTTTGACCTGCAGCGTCTCACCCGAATGGTCGCGAACCGGTGACCGGTTGCGATGCCCGAGAAATTTGCGATGCTGGCAGGGAAACCTTTCCGCTCTGTTCTGGCAGAGGAAAAAAATGGACGTGCTATCCGACCCGCATACAGCCGTTTCCAATCAGCCCGAACCCGATTTCGTGCCGGCCAAATCTGCGACCCTCCGGTCGGAGCCGTCGGAGGGCGAGCCAGGCGTGCCCGCGCGCACGAACGTCGACGGCGTGGAGGATGTGCCGGGATTCCAGCGCCTGGACACCAGCCGCATCGTCCGTGACGCGTGGCGGGCGCCGTCGGCGGTGTTGCCGGACATCGCCACGGCGTCGTTCGGTCCACCACCGTCCACGGCGGAGTCCGCGATGGGGCCGGACGACCGGGTGCGCATCACCGACACCACCGCCTACCCGTGGCGGGCGCATGCCTCGCTCCTGATCACGGCCGCGGACGGCGCCCTCTACTACGGGACAGGCTGGTTCATCGGACCGCACACCCTTGCCACCGCAGGCCATGTCGTGTGCATCAAGAACAGTGGCGTCCCTGGCCGCGACGGCTGGGTCCGCAGCATTCGCGTCATGCCGGGCCGCGACGGGGAGAGCCTGCCCTACGGCTTCGCAACCAGCACCGTCTTCCGGTCGACCGAAGCCTGGACCAAGCACGGGGACCGAAACTACGACTACGGCGCCATCATCCTGCCCACCGATCTGGGCAAGGTCACCGGCTGGCTGGGCTTCGCCGTGTTCCCCGACGCGGACCTGCTCGCAGGGACCGGCGAGATCTCCGGCTATCCCGCGGACAAGCCGCCCGGAACCCAGTGGTACGGCAGCCGAGAGATCAGCTCAGTCTCCCCCACGAAGGTGTACTACAAGATCGACACCATGGGCGGCCAGAGCGGCAGTGCCGTCTACCACGCCACGCAGGGCACCCGCTACGGCGTCGCGGTGCACGCGTACGGCGGTGCGACCGCCAACTCCGGCACGAGGATCACCCAGCCCGTGTACGACAACCTGCTGGCGTGGTGTGACTGAGGTGGCGGCCGGCTGCTGAACCTGTGGCTGCCGGTCGTCCACGATCCACAGGGCCGCCCGCTTCGGAGGGCCGGCCGTTGCGTGGCGGGACCAGGAGCACCGTGTCGCGGCCATTCGGGACCGCGGTCCGGTTCGCGGACGGGCCGAGCACCGATGCCGCCGCCATTCCCGCGTGCGCCGGGCCTCCTTCACCCCGCCACCACGCTTCCTGCGCGTGTGTGACACGCGACCGTCAGACGGCCACACCCCTCGTCCGGGGGTGTCACGCGCCAGTACGGGCGGACGCGGCCGAGTCGCACGCCATCCGGAATTCCACCAGACTGAAGAGCAGGACCATGACGCACTGCGCGGCCCGCGTCCGCCGATTCCACTGGTGCGGCGCTGCCGTCTCCTGTCTGCGCTGTGTGCGAACGGCGCACAATCATCCGCCCATGAACCGGAGTTGGGAGATGCCGTGATGGCCACCGAACACGACAGGCGGGACCGTCTGGCAGCCGAACGTGGCGACACGCCGCTGGTCCGCCTTCTGGATGCGGCCCGCGACCGAGGCCTGCAGGTGACCCGCACGCCGAACACAACCACACCCCCGGCCCCCGTCACGGTCACGACCATCAGGGTCGGGGAGAGCCCGCACAGTGTGGCCGTGAGCCCGGACGGATCCCGGCTCTACGTGAGCGACTTCAAGGCCGACTCCGTGGTGGTGGTCGATCTCTCCGATGAGGAGATCGTGGACACGATCGCGGTCGACGGCGGCCCCTACGGCACGGCAGTTGCCCCGGACGGAACCCGGCTGCACGTCGCGGTCCCCGACACGGAACTCCTGCTGAAGGTCGAGTTGCCGGACGACGTCTCCGCAAGCCATTTCGGTCATGCTCCGTACGGGGTGGCGGCCGGCCCCGACGGCCGGCGCGTCTATCTGGCGCTGGCGCTGGAGGACCGGGTATGGGTCACCGACCAGTTCGCCATGAGCGACTTCGCCACCGTCCACGGCCTCGACTTCCCCGTCGGCGTAGCGGTGAGCCCCGACGAGAACTACCTCTACGTGACCCACTACTTCTCCGACCAGGTGGCCGTCGTCGACCTCGAGCGCACCACGGTGATCTCGACGATCCCGGTCTCGGACGGGCCGTACGGGGTGGCGGTGAGCCGGGACGGTGCCCGCCTGTACGTGGCCCACTTCCCGTTCGACACCGTTTCGGTGATCGACACCGCGCGGGGCGAGGTGGTCGACACGATGCCTGTCGGTGGCGGTCCCCGCGGCGTGGCGGTGAGCCCGGACGGAACCCGCCTCTATGTGACCAACTTCTTCGCCGGCACTGTGTCGGTGATCAGGCTGTAGCACCTGGTCGGCCGGCCTGGGGCAGGACACGGGGGTAGCTCAGGTCCGCCACATCGGTGGTGGCCGACCTGTCAGGCGGCACGGATCGTGCCACTCGCGAGTGCTCCGCCGCCCCTCCCGTGCTGTCGTCGTTCGCATCCGGATCCAAATCTCCCGAACCAGGTGTCGTCGCACTCCTGGCCGGTGTGCTCGTGGAACTCCTTGACAGTGGTAGTCCGGCCCCGTCGGCCCGGACCAAGCCCTGCCTAGGGGCTGCCGGTGCCGTGCACCTCGTGGGACAGCCGCCGCCCGTCCTCCGTCGCGCCGTTCGAGGCGAGCCAGTCCAACTGGGCGCGCACGGTGGCCCGTACCGACTCCTCCGTGGCCGCCGCGGCTCCTGAGGCGATCAGGTGGTCGGTCAGGTGCGCGCCCGGCGGCTGGGCGGCCAGCAGTCGCCAGGCGGTACGGCGTACGTCGTCGCGCTCGGCCGGGGACATGCCGCGGGTCACCGCGACGCCCACCAGCCGGTGGACCTGGATGGTGTTGGCGCGATGGTCGATCCGCGCGAGGCTGTACCGGTTCAGTGACCTGATCGCCCGACTCAGCCGGAGGGGGTCGGTCACGGGGACCGCGTCCGGAGCGGAATGCTCGCCGTTGACGGCAGCGAACATGCTTCGGGGCAGGGGCACCGACGCGAGTTGGGAGCAGACCTGGAGGATGCGCAGTGCCAGCGGCGACTCCTCACGGAGCCGGGCCAGCGCGATGTTCCAGGCAGCGGCCACTGGCAGGTCGTAGTGCCGTGGGGGGTCCACGGAGAGCAACTCATCCTGCTTCTCCTGGAACAGGCGGAGGTATTCGCCCACCGGCATGCCGGTCTCGAGCATCCAGACGGACGCCTGCTCCAGTGCGAGCGGCAGGTCGCCGAGGGTATCCGCTACGAGATCGGCGTGATCGGGACTCATGTGCTCGTTACGTCGCAGCAGTAGCTGACGGCTCTCCTGCCGGGAGAACACATCAACCCGCATCACCCGTGCGGCATGGGCCCATTGGGCATGGCGTGAGGTGATCAGAACTCGCCCCGGGCCGCCCAGCGGGAAGAAGGGCTCCACGTCCTCCACCGCCTCGGCGTTGTCGAAGACAAGCAGCCATCGCTGCCACAGGTCCCCGGCCCGCAGCGCTTCCAGAACCGCGGGCACCGCCTCGTTCACCGGGGCCTCGGAGGAGAGCCGCAGGCCGAGAAGAGGGGCGATCTGCTGAAAGGCGGCCGCGACAAGTGACGGCTGCCCCGCGGGTATCCAGCAGACGACGTCGTAGGCGTGGCTGTGCCGGTACACGTACTCGATCGCGAGCTGCGACTTGCCGATGCCGCCCATCCCGAGCAACGCGTCGACCGCCGTCATCGGTCCATCGGGCATCAACCGCTCTTCGAGCGTCTTGAGTTCTCGTACGCGACCGGAGAAGTGCACGTTCCGTGGCGGCACGCCGTACCAGATGCTGGAGGGGCGATACGACCGCACGCCGGCCGGCGGAGCGCTCGCGGACAGTGTCACGGCCTTCGCAGTGGCCACGATCTCTTCGGGCGCGGGCTGTGGGACTTCCGACGCGTCGGGCACCGGGCGAAGGCCGGTGACCGCGGGCGGTCCCGACACCGCACGCAGCACCGTGGTCGACAGCGTCATGTGCGCACGATTGGCCTCGGTCACTGCGGGCGATGTCGCGTCCTCGCCTCGGAACACCCGTAGTTGATACTCCAGGAACTCGTGCTGCACTCCGTCGCCGACGATCGGGAGCGCCCTTTGCAGGGTATGGAACGTGTCCGCGCGATTGCCGTACGCGAGCAGCTCTTCACGGACGCCGGGATCGAACGCGAAGCCGCCCTCGGCTCCTGTGGGCTCCATGAGCAACAGCTTGGAGGCGAGGAGTTCGCCGAGGTGTTCCAGTTCGAACCCCGGGTCCAGCAGGAGAGGCAGTTGGTGCACGACGGCCTCTGACAGGGGCAGCGCGGCCAGCCGGACGGCCCCGTCGAACGCGGTTCGCGACAGACCGGAACGCGCTCGGCGGACGGTGTGCTCGGCACTCGGGGCGGCCGGCCGTGCCGCCGCCCCGGGTTCGTCGGAAGTACTGTCGACGTCGAGCATCACAGGCAGCTTCAGCGGCTCGGACGTGCGCCGCCCGGCCGCCAACCGCGACCACTGACCGAGGAAGCCGGGGCGGAGGCCCAGGACGGGCACCAGTGGCTGCGGCAGCCTTTCCGTGTCCCATCCCTCCTCGTCGAAAGCCAACTCGTCGAGGATGTCGTCGTCCTGCCGCCCGGATACGAGAAGTCCGGTGTTACCCGGCCCCGGCGCTGCCAGGCGCAGCGGTACGGACCGGGCCGTGATCCCCGAGAACGGCCATGCTCGCTCGGGCAGCAGATGCACGACCGCGGTCGTGTGCGTACGCGCCAGGTCGCGCAGCAGCGCAGGGGCCGTCCCCGTTCGCCAGGCGGCGCCGACGCCGTCGGTGAGGACCAGGACGACGCCGCGCCGGCCCGGGCCCCCCAGGGAGCGGGGCGAGACCTCGTCGGACCGGTTGCGCAGCAGGGGCAGGCGGCCGTCGGTACCGGTCGTGGTGTCGAGCCTGAGCGTCCGTACGGTCGCGAACGCGTCAATGCGCGCCAGTAGTTCGGCGAATTCTGCGCCGGTCCTGGTCCACATGCGCATCGTCGGGCTCTCGTCGACGATCAGCGTCGCCTCGTCCCAGGGGCGGCTGCGCGTCCGCCGGAACACGGGCAGCCAGAAGTCGTCCTCGGCGGCCCGCCGGGCGGTGGCCGCCTCGTCGAAGAGGCGATTGCGGCTGACGGCGGCGTGGTTCCGCAGCGGCCGTAGCGCGCGGGCGAGGGCCAAGGGGTCGGAGAGGGCGGGCAGGGTGTGGGTGCGGGGCCGTCCACCGAGCGCGGGGGCGTCCTTCGTGGAGTGTGCGGCCGACCGTTGCTGCCGGGGCGTGTCGCTCTCCGCGTCGAGGTGGCCGGGCCCGCCGACGGCCGGGGCCGAACCATCGGGCAGCCGCGCCTCACCTTCGGCGTCCGACGGCGGGGGGACATGGTCGGCGGGTGGTGACGGCCTTGATTCCGGGGAGTCGGGGCGGACGTCCGTCGAGCGCGCACGGAGGTCGGGCGGGCCGTCCAGCGCGCCGCCCCGTCGGCTGATCACGCTCGCCAGCCACACCGCCTCGGCGATCTCCATGGCCGTCAGATCGCCGGAGGGCTCGGGCCGTTGCTGCGTCATCGCTCGTGTCCCCCCGTCCTGGGTCCTGTCCGTCCTCGCTCCGGTCCCGGCTTGCTCCGTCGGGATCGTCCAACAGCACCGCCACGTCCCACATCACCAGCGGCACCCCGGCCGACGGTGCCGGTCCGGGTCGGCAGCCCCGTTCGCGGGTCAGTAGTCGGACAGTCGCCGCCACACGGCGGCCATCAGCCTGTCCCACTCCTCGCCCTGCGCGGGGTGGTCCCCGGAGGTCATCAGGTGCACGGCGTTGAGGAGTTGATCGGCGGCCAACCCGCCCGACCTGGAGCTTCGTTCGTGGAACTGCGCGATGACGTCACGGGCCCTTTCCGCCACCTCGGCCGAGAAGTGCGCGGCCACCATCGCCGCCAACTCCTCGACGCCGGGCTGCGGTATGTCCAGACGCAGACACCGGCGCAGGAAGGCCGCGGGGAACTCCCGCTCCCCGTTGCTCGTGATGACCACGATCGGAAAGGCCCGGCAGCGCACGCGCCCGCCGTGCACGGAGACCCTGGCATCGGGGTCGTCGGTGTGCACCTCCACCAACGGCGAACTGGCCTCGGACCGCACTAGTTCGGGTATCTCGAACGCTCCCTCCTCCAACACGCTCAGCAGATCGTTCGGCAGATCGATGTCGCTCTTGTCGAGTTCGTCGACGAGCAGGACGCGGGGCCGTTCGTACGGCAACAGAGCGGTGCCCAGAGGGCCCAGGCTGAGGAAGTCACCGACCGAGGGCGCCTCTGCCGCACCGTCGGAGACCACCGGGCCGCCCCCGACACCGATCATGGCCCGCCAGGTCGCCGTGGCCTGCACGCGGCCGATGGCGTCGTAGGAGTAGAGCCCGTCCTGGAGCGAGGTACGGCTGGTGACGGGCCAGTACAGGACCCGTCCCAGGCCCAGCTCATGGGCGATCCGGTACGGCAGTGTGGACTTGCCGGAACCGGGCCGTCCCGTGACCAGCAGGGGGCGCCGCAGGCACAACGCCGCGTTGATGACGTCCAGTTGCGCCTTGTCGGTCGGCGCCGTCGGCGAGTACGTCCCGAGGCGTCGTTGGATCTCGTCCGCGTCCTGGGGCGGGCGGGGCTGTGCGGGACCGCCGTGGAACGTGCGCCACGGGGGAGGGGGCGGGAGGTCGTCGATCCCGGCCGGCCGGGGCACGCCCGTGCCCCGGTAGATCCCCCACGCCGGGTCGGACGGACTCGCGGCCCCGTAGTCGGAGACATCAGTGGTCACGCGGTTCCCCCTCTCGCCGGCCGGGGTGCGGCCGGACGGTGCTGTGCACGTGTGGTGCGGTGCTCACGTCGTGTGTCCATCCTGGCGAAGATTCGCTCCACGATCGGCGGAACCGCCGTATTCGTCGGTGGACTGCGACACCCTGGCCCGCCAGGCCGCGGAGGGCGCCGTCCCGAACACGGCGCCCAGGACCGCCGCGCGGACCCGGTGGAACGCCGCCGACTCCGGCGTGACCGGCTCGACGACCTCCTGGGTGGGACGCGTCGACAGGTTGTCCCACCCCCGCAGCCAGACGACTCCGAGGTCCCGGTCCAGGAAACGCACGGCGTCCTCGAAGAGCCGGACGGTGTCGGCGCGAGTGGCCGCGGAGAGCAACAACTCCCTCACGCCGTCCGGGAAGTCGAAGGTGACCCGGTCGTGTCGGCGTATCGACTCCCGGCCCACCACCGGTACCAGAAGCCCGGCGATGATCAGCTCCGAGAGCAGGTGCGGCGCGGAACCGGGAATCAGCCGGGACTGCACGCGGTGCATCACTGGCAGATTCAGTGGTACGGCGGCCAGGGCTCTGGCCAGTCGCAGCGCCCACTCCGTGCCCGCGTTCTCGAACACGGCGAGCAGGCCGGCGGCCGACGCGGGGCCGTCCTGCGGCGCGGCGGGAGCCGTGTCCGCCGGGTCGCGGGGGACCAGTACGGCCGGGAGCCGTATCCAGCCGTTCGCACCCCCGGTCAGGAAATCGGCCCACTGCTTGAGATGGTCCTCGCGCAGCGCGAGAACGGGCACCGGGAACACCCCCGCCCGGGTCTCCTCCCAGCCGGTCAGACGGGAAGGCGCCCCGCCGGCGCCCGTGCGCAGCAGGGTGAAGGGCTCGGGCCGGATCCCCGTGCTCGGCCACAGCCGATCGTGCACGAGATGGATCACTGCGACGGAGTGGTCCTGGCCGAGGGCGTGCAGGGAACGGTCCAGGGCCCCGAGCTGCCAGGCGGCGGCGATGCCGTCGGTCAGGACCAGGAGCGGGCCGGGCGGGACGCGCTCGGGAGCGACTGCCGAGGGCCGCGCTCCGTGGCTGTCGAACTCGACGACCCGTTCCTGACGGCACAACCCCAGCCGGATGAGCAGCTCGACCAGGCCCCGCACGACCGGTTGCCAGACCTCCATGGACAACGCGTTGTCCACCGCGACCGTCATCTCCCAACGGCCCGCCGCTCCAGCACCCCGGTGATGGCGCTCCTCGGCCAGGAACGCCTGGTCTTCGACCGTGTCCGAGGGGGTGCCGTCCAGCAGTGCGTGCAACGCCCGCATGATCTGCCGTTCGCTGAGCGGGCCCACGGCCGGCGCGCCGGGGCGCGGCCACGGCGGGCGCTCCAGCGCGCGGACCATCACCCAGGAACGCGCGGCCGGCCCCTCGGCGTCGTCGGGTGCCGTCCCGGCCTCCCCGCTCACAGTCCGCTCCACACCGGCTGGCGGTAGGGGTCGTCCCAGAGCAGGACCAGTCGTTCGCCCGCCGGGGACCGCCGGCGCAGGGCGAGGAGCCGGTCGGGCAGGTCGGCCAGCCGGCCCGGCGCCAGCAACTCCTCGGCCGCGGCACGGAAGTCCGGGCGGGAACAGTCCTCGATGTCCCAGAGCAGGAAGGGGATGCCGAGTTGGAGGGCGGTGCGGGCCTCCCGTTGGCCGTGGAGGCTTCCGGCCCCCGGCGGCGTGCTCAGTACGCATCCCACGAGCCCGGCGTCCGAGGCCAGCGCCCCGTGGAGGGGGTGTCCCTCTCCGCTGTCGTCCGGGCGGTTCCAGCGCACCGATGAGGTGGCCTCAGAGGCGTTGAGCCGATCCCAACGGTCCATCCATTGCCGGTGCGACCCCCGGTTGCGCAGCCGTTCCAGACTGCGCACGACCACCGGCCGGTCGCGCATGCCGATCCCGGTGACGTCGTCGCCCCGCATGAGGGCGGCAGGAAGATTCAGCAGCGCCAGCGGCAGGATGAGTTCGACGGCGGTGAGCGCTTGCGGCGCGGCGGCGGCCCGCACCTCGTCCGCGATCACGGCCGCCACCGCGGAGGCGACCTCGCCGGTGGTGACCGACTGCTCGTCGCCTGGTACGAGGTCGTGACCGGACCCCACCCACCGCGACAGCGTGTACCGGTCGGACTCCAGCAGATCGGGGGCCAGTTGCACCATCAGCAGCCGCTCCGCGCGTGTTCCCTCCGTCCGGTGCGCCGTGCGCCGGGCGTCGGCCAGCTCCTCCTCCAGCGACCAGGCCCGCGCCCAACTGTCCAGCCAGGAAACGAGGAGACCGGTCCCCTGTGCGCCGTGCGTGCGAAGGAACTGGTCGTCCTCGGAGAGCAGCAGCAGGAACTCGGCGGCGGGCGGCAGACCGGACGCCGGCACGTTCAGGCCCAGGAGATACAGGAACGCCGACCATGCCGTTTCGCAGTGACCGGGCAGTCCGTCGATTCGGCCCCCGGCGGCCTGTCGGCCCAGAGCCGGGAGCGCGGGCGA
The DNA here is from genome assembly GCF_040299205.1 of Streptomyces sp. NPDC000983. Taxonomy (NCBI): domain Bacteria; kingdom Bacillati; phylum Actinomycetota; class Actinomycetes; order Kitasatosporales; family Streptomycetaceae; genus Streptomyces; species Streptomyces sp. NPDC000983. Next base: position 19,036 of record NZ_JBEPBM010000056.1, read on the forward strand.
CCGCAGGTCGCCGAGGAGAGCGCGCAAGGCACTCCAGTCGGCGCCGGGAAGCAGCTCCAACGCCTGCCACTCATCGGCGAGTTGAGCCAGTGCGCGGGCCGTCCTGGGGCTTCCCGCCGTGGCGGTCACCGCCTGCTCCAGCGTCCGCAGGCCGAACGGTTCGCTCAGGCAGGTGTCGACGACAGCCCGCAGCGCCTGGGGCCCCGACACGTCCCCGCCGACCGGCAGAGGCCGTTGCAGGGACTGCTCCACGTCGTCCAGCCAGACGTGTGTGGTGCGGACGATGGAGGGATCGGCCGCGAGCAGCTCCAGCAGCGTCGCGCGCACCCGCGTGGTGTCGGACAGGGGTGGCCGTGTCGGCCCCTCCCGCCGAGGGCCGTCACCCTGTCGGGGAAGGCCGGGCCGTTCGCTCATCGCGGCTCCCCAAGGTCCGGCATCGAGGGCATCGGCACCGTGGGTGGTGTCGCCGGCATCGGATCATGGACGTAGCTCCCGAGCCGCTGCCCCAGCGCGGCCACGAGGGTGGACAGGACCTCCCGCACCTCCGGGTCGGTCACCCTCCCCGCCATCAGGCGCTGGCCGATCCACCGGGCCACGCTTGCGTGATCGGTCGGCGTGTCGGTGGGGTACGGCACCGGCAGCCAGTCCAGTACGACGTTCGCGGCGGCCTCGTGCAGCACCGGGTCGCCCGGTACGAGCCCGATCAGCAGCGGCCGCCAGACACCGAGCAGCCCGAGTCCCACCAACCGCGCCCGTTCCAGGCTGGGGTGACCGTCCACGACGTCCAGGCGCTGAAGCCATGCCTGGGCCTCACGCATGGCGCGCTGGTCCTGGTTCTCCGCCGCGAGCCGCCCGAACCAGCCGACGGCGGTCACGGCATGGGCGGACAGGGCCACTTCGAGAACGCCGTGCCCGGAGTGCACGTAACGCACCGGTGTGGCGGCGGCCGTCGTCGAGCCCGCGACGGCCTCGACGAACCCCGATGCTCCCCGCAGCCCCGCGTACGACAGGGCCAGCACCCGCCGCAGCAGGTCCTCGGGCTCGCCGAACTCCTCGGCTTCGTGGGGGAGCCGGCTCAGCAGTCGCCGACGTGCGTCGGGCGAGAGCGTCAGTCCGTCCGGTCGTCCGCCGGCCGTGAGCAGGAAGTCGATCGCGCCCATGTAGCCGAGGGCTTCCTCCAGGCTGTCGTCGTCGGGTCGCTCGAGCAACTCGGTGAGGACGTCGTCGTCGATCTCGGACTCGTAGAAGGTCCGGGCCCAGGAGCCGTGCATGGCCTGCCGCACCCCGTGCCGTGCCAGCTCGTGGGCGGTGGTGTGCGCCAGTCGGACCCGGCGCTGACGGGAATGGCGGCCGACCGCGGTGACCAGGGCGGCCAGTACGTCCAGCCGATCGGGCCCCGGCGCGGAGGTGATCCGGTGGAGGATTCGCTGTGCGAGGAAGAGAGATCCCGGGCCGAGGCCGCCGATGGCGGTGGCGGCCGCCAGCAGCCGTCGGTTGGACGACTCGGCTGAGATCAGCCCCAGCAGATCCCAGGGCGGCCCCGACGGATCGGACAGCATCCGGTGCGCGGCGGCCACCGCCGACAGTTCGTCGCCCTCGGCGAAGACCCGCAATGCCTCCGACCGCGTCTTGTCCTCCGAGAGGAGTAGGGAGGCTGCGGAATCCTCGGGGTCGGCGGCCAGCCGGGCGCGGGCCGGACCGTTCAGCAACCCCGACCAGTCGGGGAGATCGGCGAGGCCGGGCAGGAAACGGTGCTCCAGCAGCAGGTCCAGCATCGACGGATCGGATGACTGCCCGAGTAGGGCGAGCAGTTCGGCCCGCTCCCGCACCAGCGCGGCGCTCTCGGCGGCGACCGAGGTGCCGTCCGCCTCGGCGTCGGCAGCACGCAGCCGCTTGACGCAGGCGGCCTCGCGACGGGCCTGCTGACGTGGTGTCAGGGCGATGTCCAGGGCGGCCAGGGCCGCGCACGCCTCCCGGACGAGTGGCCAGGGCGCCTCGGACTCAACACGCTCGCCCGCGTACCCGCTGAGGGAGATCAGCCTCGCGCGTCCGATCGCCCGCAGCGCGGCCACCCTCACCTCGATCGGCGCGGGATTCGGTGCGCCGAGGACGGCGTCCACGGCCTGCCGTAGCGCGGCGAGATCGGCGGAACCGCGGTCGCCGTCGCGTCGGGCGGCCGCGGCGTCACGGCTCAGCGGATCGGTCATGGCCCGCAGGGCGGCGACCCGGCCGCCCGCCGGGTGGTCGGGCCCGGCGGCGACGTCGGCCAGGACCGACCAGGAGGGCTCCCGACGCAGCACGGCCAGCGCGGTGGCCGCTCGCTGCCAGGCGGTGCGCCCCGCGCCGGGGTCCTCGAGCGTCTCCTTACGGCGTGCGACGAAGTCCCGGATCAGGTCGGGCGGCGGGGCCAGGCAGTGACGCAGGAGCCAGGCGCCGTAGCGCGGATCCGCCGAGGCCGCCGTCTCCAGGAGTCGGACGACGCCGGCCCGGTCGTTCGACGGGAGGCCGACCAGCATGCGGGCCGCCTCCTGCCATTCGAAGCGCAGGATCCTGCGCAACAGCCCGTCCAGGTCCGTGTCCGCCGACCGGGCCAGCGCCCGCGCCGCGAAGTAGCTCCGGAACAACTCGTGGAAGAAGCCGACCGATCCGTGCTCCTCGGTGAGGAACTCGGAGGAGGTCATCTCGTCGAGCACTTCTCGCCAGTGAGGGTGTACCTGTGCGAGGCGAGGGCCGAGCAGGCTCAGCGGGACGCGGGCGAGGTTGCCGCGCTCCGTCAGATGCTCGCCGACGGCTTCCAGCAGCGGCAGCTTGTCCTCGAGGCCGTACCGGAAGCGGCTGTCGGCGGTGTCGTCCTCATGGTGCCGTTCGGTCAGGTACCAGGTGGTGAAGGCGGCGAACAGCTCACCGACGGAGCGCGGCGGCGGGTCGAGGGAGGTCTGCGCTTCGACGGCCATCCACAGGAACAGGGGAGTGCCCATCAGCCGGCGCAGGCCGGCCGGCGCACCTGCTCCGCCGTCCGTGTCGGCGTCGCCCTCGTCGTCGAACAGCAGGCCGGCGAGCCGCCCGCCCGTATAGCTGCGGGCCTGTTCACGGGTGACCGGATGCAGAACCACCGTCGGCAGCCGCAGGATCTCGGCCGGTGCCGCGTGGTAGGCCGAGGTGCGATGACAGACGCTCAACCGAACGGCGGGATGGTCGGCGCGCAGCCGCTCCAGCCACAGGGACACGGTCGTCCTGGCCTGCTCGGACACCTCGTCCAGACCGTCGACCAGCACATGGACCCCGTCGAGCGCGAGGAGCGCCCCATAGGCTGCGGCGTCCGCCGGGTCCGCGCCGGGGCAGGTGAGGGCCAGCAGCTCGTCGTGCCGGAGGGCGGGGCGCCATGTGCGGGCGATATCGGCCGCCGACAGCAACAGCGGCATACGTACGGCGAGTTGGAGTTGCGTGTCCTCACCGGTGACGGCGCGGGCGTATCCGTACTCCAGCTCACGCAGCACGGTCGACTTGCCGGCCCCCGCGCTGCCCACGAGGACGGCCGCCTGCTCCTCGGCCAGCAGGCGCAGCGCGTCGCCCTCCCTCGTGCCGCCCCCGGTGGAGGCCCGCAGGGCGATGTACGGCGACCGTCCGGGCCGCAGCTTGTGCAGCCGACGTTCGACGGCGGCGCCGCACAGGGCGCGCACGGCCCTCTGCCGGGCCTGTTGGAGGGCGGCGGCGAGCGGGTCGGGGGTGCCCGCGCGGCTGTCGGCGAGGGCCGCGACCAGATCCAGCAGCAGCGCCCTTTCGTCGCTCCTCTCGGGATCGAGCCGCGGCAGCAACCACGCCGCCGCAGACCGCAGTTCGGCGGTCGGCCACAAGCTGAAGGTCCCTTGCTTCCCGCCCTCTCCGTCATCCCCCAGAGACTCACCGGCCACGCCCGCGGCCACCAGTGCCGCGCCCGCGCTGAAGCGGTCGTGGGCCTCGGCCGGCCACTTCAGGGTCCGGCAGGCCGCCAAGGTGAGCTGGGTCATGTACTCCCGCCACCAGGGGAGGCGCCCCTGTTCCGGGTAGATGTCACGGGCGGTCGCCCGTAACTGCCACAACAGCCGGAAGGCGGCCACGAACTGCGCGGACTCGCCGTCCAGCGGCCACACATCGGCTCCGCTGCCCCCCAGCGGATCGTCCGACGAGGGCCCGAGCCGACAGCGGACCGTCAACGCCCTTTGAAGCCGCACGAGTTCACCCCAGTCGAGCTTCGGAGTGACGACATTGCGCAGCAGGTTCATCTCCAGCCAGGCCGGATCACCCATCTGCGGCTGCCGGTCGGCGGCACGCGCGTGGTCGATCAGGTAGGGCTGGTCGTCGGCCACCAGGACGTTGCGCGGATTGAGGTCGCCATGGGCCGGCGAGGAGACCCAGCCCTCCACCGGATCACCGAGGACGGACCGCAGCCGGGCGAACGGATGCCCGAACGCGCGACCATCCAGTCGGGCAACGGATTTCTCGAGGACGAGAGCATCCCCGAGCACCTCATGGCAGAGCCGCCCGTACCGTTCGGTGCGGGTGGCCACCACCGTGGCGTACAACAGCCGACCACCGTTCGCCGCGCCCCCATGGTGCGGCGGCTCGCCCCCGGGGCCGGGGCACACCTCGATACAGGTGTCCGACGAGGGACGGGCCAACAGCCTGCCGTCGTCGTCGGCCGCGATCGAGGAGACCTCCACGGCGATCCGTCCCCCGGCGCGGAACCGCGGATCGCGCGTGTCGTCGTCGGCGGCGCAGGAGGCGGCGATCAGATCCGCCGGATAGACCCGTACCGCCCGGGCTCCGTCGTCGCCGGCCTCCACCAGCAGATCCGGGCCGAGGGTGGGATTGAGCCAGCGCAGCGAGATCCGGGTGTCGTGGGCCCATGCGTGGTAGAGGGTGCCACCGAGCTGCCGCAGCAGCCGTCGCAAGGCCGTCAGGGCGCTGTGCAGTGCCTCGCCGGAGCCCTCCAAGGCCTGCTCGGCGAGCTGCTCCAGCGTCACCAGGGGCCGACCGGGCTCTCCGATCCGCTGGCTGACGTGCTGGTACACGACGACCTCACGGTCGCCGGGCAGCGGCTCGTCCGCACCGAGCACGGTCACGCTCACCGCGCTGACGGACGTGCGGTAGGGAGTCTCCAGAGGCGCCATGTACTCCTGGTACGCCGTCCATTCGGCGCGCGCCGCCGCCGCGTCCTGGAGCTTCGCCACATGCCACTCCGTGACCTCCGGCGCCCCGCGCTGTACCCGTACCTCCAGTACCTGTGCCCCGCTGCGGCCACCGGCGATCAGCCGGACGACCTCCACCCTGTGCACGGGTGGTGCGAGACGCCCCGGTCCCACGCCCACGGCGAGCCTGCTGAGGACCCACTCGATCTCGGCCCGCTCGCCGTCGTCCACCCCGCAGCCGGGCATGAAGCGCACTTCCACCTCTCGCCCCCCAGCACGCTCGCGTGCCGGTAGTCTCGCATCGAAAGCACTCGTGGGGGGCGGGTACACGCATGCTGGAAGCGATCTGGACGGGTCTGCTCGTCGCAATGCTGAGCTGGCTCGCCGCCACCCTGTGGCGCAACCGGCGCCGTCTGTCCCTCCTCGCGGTCGCACTGCGGCCCCGCCGTGAGGTCCGGGTCTCGGTGGCCTCGTTGCTGCGGATCCAGGACGACGACCGTCACCTCCTCGTCCACTCGCCCTACCGACCCAACTCCTACGGCCCGCTGGGCGGCGTGCTCAAGTACCACCCCTCGGCCCGTCCCGACCTGGACCGGCTGGGCTTCCGCGAAGACGGTCGGGTGGATCAGCGGATGCGCAGCGACCTGCGCGGTTTCCTGCCCGCCAGGGCACTCCCGCGCTTCTCCCGCTGGCTCGACGCCGAACGCGACCGCGAGACCGCCCTGGAGGCGGTGCGCCGTGAACTGGCGGAGGAACTGACCGAGATAGGCCACCCGGAGCTGACACCGGACATCGCCCGTCTGCGCTTCGCCCATGTACGGCACGTCCTGGAAGGCCCGTTGAAGGTGCCGGGCCGCGCCTTCCGCCAGATCCGCTTCTTCGACGTCTTCGACCTCCACCTCGACACCCCGGAGGCGATCACCCTGCGCGAGGCCCTGCTCGCACTCGCGGCCGACCCCGACGACGTGGGCGCCGTACTCGTCACCGCCGAAGACATCCTCCACGGCCGCCACGACCGCTTCTACGTGGGCCCGCACGCCGCCTACCTGATCGGCCCCCGCCGCCTACGAGCCGACCTGCCACCCTTGCGCTGAACGGCCTGTCAGAGCGGCGCTGTTCGCGCGGGAGGGTCTGAAGCGACGTGCGGCATCGTGCACTGGGGCAGACGGTCACGAAAGCCCTTGAGGGCTTCGAAGCCGTCGTCGTCACTGATCGCGAGACTCGGGGGCTGGGTGTACCTTCGGGCGGCCGACGTTGATGCGTGCAGCCTTGGGGGGCGGCCGAGTGGAGTTGGGGATTCTGGGGGATCTGGCGGTCCGGCGCGGGGGCTCGCCGGTCGACGTCGGATCGCCCAAGGTGCGTCTGCTGCTCGCGGTCCTGCTGAGCAGGCCAGACCGGCCCGTGCCGTCGGAGCTCCTGATAACCGCGCTGTGGGGCGAGCGGCCGCCGCGCTCGGCGCGCAAGAACCTGCAGTTGTACGTCCATCTGCTGCGCAAGGCTCTGGGCCCGGAACGCATCGAGCGGCAGGGCGACGGCTATCGCGTGGTGGCGGGTGATGCGCTGGACGCCACGCGATTCGAACGGCTGGCCCTCCAGGCGGAGGAGGCCCTGCGACGGGGTGAGACAGCGGGCGCGCAGGAGTTGCACGGTGAAGCGCTGCGGTGCTGGAACGGGCCTGCGTTCGCGGAGTTCCTGGATACCGAAGCCGTCGCGACCCGGGCGGCCAGGCTGGAGGAGCTGCGTCTTGCCGTGCATGAGCGGTGGGCCGATTGCGGTCTGGCCCTGGGCAGGCATGCCGAAGTGGTCGCGGAGCTGACGGAGCTGTTGCCCCTGCATCCCTTCCGGGAGTCGCTGCGCGGCCAGCTCATGACGGCCCTGTACCGCTCGGGCAGGCAGGCCGAGGCGTTCGAGCTCTACCGGCAGACCCATGCGCTGTACGGGAGCGAACTGGGCGTCGAGCCCGGCCCGGGTCTGCAGCGCCTGCACCAGGCGATGCTCCGCGGCGACGAGGGCCTCATGCCCCCTGCGGCCCCTGTCGCGGCAGGGGTGCCGGTCGGGGCCAACCCCTACCGGGGCCTGCCGGCGTTCACCTCCTCGGATCACGACCGGTTCTTCGGCCGCGACCGGCTGTGCGGGCTGCTGTGGGAGCGCGTGGAACGCTTCCCCGTGGTCGTCGTGTTCGGCGCGTCGGGATCGGGGAAGACCTCGCTGCTGGCGGCGGGCCTACTGGGCCGGATCCGGCGGGACACGACCGCTCGGTGGCAGCCGGTCATGATGACGCCGACCGACCAGCCGGTGAAACAGCTCGCGGCCGCGCTCGCCGAGCACGACCGGTCCGCCGGTCAGGCGCTGCTGGTGGTCGATCAGTTCGAGGAACTGTTCACCATGTGCTCCGATCCCGCCGTACGGGAGGAATTCGTCGCCGGGCTGTTAGCGGCGTCCCATGCCGGAACGAAGGTCGTGCTCAGTGTCAGGGCGGACTTCTTCGTCCAGATGACCGGGCTCAGCGAACTGGCGCCGGCGCTGATGAGCGAGGCGCAGCTGCTGGTCGGTCCGCCGTCGGCCGCGGAACTGCGCGAGCTGATCGTCCGGCCGGCGGATCTTGAGGGCTGCTCGGTCGACGCCGATCTGCTGGCCACCGTGGTGGCGGAGGCCTCCGGCGCCGCCGCCGCACTCCCGTTGGTGTCCCACGCGCTGCGCGAGACCTGGCGCAACCGGGCAGGCCGCACCCTGACCCTCGCCGCGTACCAGGCAGGCGGCGGAATGCACGATGCGATCGCCCAGACCGCCGAGCACCTCTACGCCGAACTCGAACCCGCCGAGCAGGACCTGGTGCGCCGGCTCATGCAGCGGTTGATCAGCCTGGACGAGGACGGGGTGCGGGACAGCCGGAGGCGGGTCCCGCAGACCGAACTCGACGGGATGGGCCCGGCCGCGGCCGTCGCGGACGTGGTCGACGAGCTGGTGGCGGCGCGCCTGGTGGTCGTGGACGAGGACCGGGTGGAGATCGCCCATGAGGCGCTCATCGTGGCGTGGCCCAGACTGCGGGCCTGGCTGAGCGAGGACCGCCGGCGCCTGGTCGTACGGCAGCGGCTCACCGCCGCGGCCCGGGTCTGGCAGCAGTCCGGGCGGGACGCCGGAGGGCTCTACCGGGGCTCGGGGCTGGCCGAGGCGCGCCCGCACCGCTCGGAGTTGAACCTTGTGGAGCGTGAGTTCCTCGACGCCAGCGAGGAGCTGGCCGAGTCCGAACTCGCTGCGGTGCGGCGCCGGGTCCGCCGGCTGAGGGTCCTGGCGGTGGTGCTGGCGGTGCTGCTGGCGGCGACCGTGGCCGGAGGCGGTGCCGCCTGGCAGCAGCGGCAGGTGGCACAGCGCGAGCACCTGACCGTCCTGGCCCATCAGGCCGCGCTCACGTCGCGCTCGCTGGTCGCCACCGACCCGGACGTCGCCCGGTCCCTCGCCCTGGCCGCCTATCGGCTGCATCCCGACGCCGACACCCTGGGCGCGGTGATCAGTACGTCGGCGTCCGCGCAGCCCAGCGTCGTACTCAACACGAACGGGCCCGCCTCGTTCGGCCTGGCCCTGTCCCCGCACGGCTCGTTGGTGGCGGCGGCCACCAGCGACGGCACCGTGGAGCTGTGGGATCCGAAACGACGCAAGAGGCTGACCACCTTCACCGAACATGTCGTCAAGCCGCTCCCCGAGGGGTTCTTCGCGCTGAGGGCGGCCTTCGACGCAGACGGCAGTCGGCTGGCGTCCCTGGCCCGGGTGAACAATCCGCAGCAGCCGACCGCAGGCTCGGTCGTCGTGCGGGAGGTCCGGTCGAGGAAGGTGCTGTTCAAGCAGGTCGTGTCCGGCGACCTCAGCAACGGTCTGGCCTTCAGCGCCGACGGGACGGTCGTGGCCTACGGCACGGGCGAGGGCACGCAGGTCGCCACGGTGGGCGGTGGTGGCAAGGGCGTGTTCCTGCGCACCGGTATGCCCGCGGCACTCAGCCTGGCCGGCGATCAGCGCTCGCTCGCCGTCACCCGCACCGATGGGACGGTCGCCGTCTGGGACATCGAAACCGGTCGCCGTCGCGTCGAGCTGAACACCGAAGGCGCCCAGGTGGCCCGGTTCGGCTCCACATCCGATGTCCTGGCCACGGCCTCCGAAGAACACGGCATCAGGTTCTGGCGGCTGACCGGCCGCTCGGCCCGCCAGTTCGCCGACCTCCCGGTGCAAACAGCCTTCCCCTGGATGATCTCCGCCCCGGTCGGTGACCGGATCGCGATCGCCGACGAAGAGGGCATGATCTCGATCTGGGACTACCGGCGCCGCGAGCAGATCGCCCGCCACGCCGACCGCTACCGCTCGGAGACCATGGCCCTGGACCTGGCCCCGGACGCGAGCACGGTGGTCTCGGGCGGCCTGGGACGCACCATCGTGGTGCGCCGGACGGCCCTTCCCTTCAGCGGTCACGGCGGCGCCGTGAACGACGTGGACGTCAGCCCCGACGGCCGGCTCGTCGCCTCCGCCGGCGACGACAGGTCCGTACGGATCTGGAATGCCTCCGGTGCTGCCGAACGGCTGCTGGGCGGACACTCCGACCATGTCAAGGCGGTCGCGTTCAACCCGGACGCAACCGTGCTGGCGGCCGTGACACGCGACCACACCCTGACCCTGTGGAACCCGTCGACCGGGCGGCGCCACACCACCATCGCCTTCACCGGTATGGGCACCGGCACGGACGTCGCCTTCAGCCCGGACGGCAGCACGGTCACCGTGATGTCCCTGGGAGGAACGTTCCGCTGGAGGGTCAGCGACCCGGCACACCCCCGTCCACTGCCGGCGCCGGAAGGCCCGCGCACCTCCACCGCCATGACCTACCCCGCCCGGGGCGGCCTCCTCGCCGCGAGCACACCGGCCGGCGGCATCGCCGTGTGGAGCACCGCCGACGACCGACTGGTCAAGGCCTTCCCGGCCACGCAGGGCTCCACGCAGGACATCGCGGCCACTCCGGCGGGCGATCTGATCGCCACCGCCGGCTCGGACCACACGGTACGCCTGTGGTCGACCCGGACAGGCAAAAGCAGGGGAACCCTGACCGGCCACACCGCTGCGGTCGGCACGCTTGCCTTCAGCCGGGACGGACGCCTCCTCGCCTCGGCAGGCGAGGACCACACCATCGTCGTCTGGGACGTACGAACCCACCGGCGCATCGCCACCCTCACCGGCCACACGGCAGACGTGCAGGGCTTGGCGTTCACCCCGGACGGAACCCTGCTGTCCGCGGGAGCCGACCAGCGCATCATCCACTGGCCGCTCACCGCGACCGAAGCCATCCGCCGCATCTGCCGAGCCACCGCCCCACCGCCCACCGCGGCGCAACTCGACCGCCACCTCCCCGGCCAGGACACCGGCGCACTCTGCCCGCGGCCCTGACCTGGGCGCGCCGACGGTGCGGCGTGCTCCTCGGCAGGCGGTGCGTGGCCGGCACCACCGCCCGTGTGACCTTCGCACATACCCGGCCTATACCGACGGAGAGCACGCTCAGCGCACCGGTCGACCCCCGCCGGCGAACCCACGATGAGGGCCGTACAGGGCTGCGCCCACCTCGGCCCTCATCGTGACCGCCATGCGGGCGACGCACCGCGACCGAACGCGACCGCGTGCAGCGCCCAGCCACAGCGGAAGGGCACCTGCCGTCCCATCGCCGCCCGCACATCCCGCCCCAGACACGCATGAACTCGACACCGGAGAAGGAGACACGTTGACGTCCCGCATCCGCACGCTCAGCCCAGGAGGGCTGCTCGTCAGACTGCTCGTGGTTGTTGCCGCGCTCGTCGTCCTGCCCTGGCAGGCCGCGCCGCCGGCCGCCGCGGCGGCCCCGCCCATCGCCTTCCAACTGCCCTTCACCTGCGGCCAGCAGTGGCGACTCGACTCCTGGGCACACGCACCCGCGCTCGACATGGTCCGCGAGCCCAACCAGGCCGGCACCGAAGGAGCACCGGTGCTGGCTCCGGCCTCCGGCACGGTCCGGCAGTCCTTCTACCACTCCAACGCCGGCAACGTGATCCAGATCAACCACGGGCAGCGCTACTTCACCACCTACCTGCACCTGCAGACCCGCGACGTCAGCGTCGGGCAGACGGTGCAGCGCGGCCAGCTGATCGGCCGGGTCGGCAAGACGGGGCCCACCTCGAACAACCACCCGCACCTGCACTTCGAGCTCGCCTACGACGCCGACAACAACGGATCCGCCACCTGGGGCAACTCCACCTCCGAACGGGTCCGCCCCTGGTTCAACGGCGTCGAGTACGGCCAGGCCAACGGCCGGACCTGGCGGAACGTCACCAGCAACAACTGCGGCGGCACACCGGCGCCCACCTGCAGCGGTATCAACCTCGACTTCACCGCGTACCCCCTCATCCAGCAGGGATCCAACGGCAATCTGGTCAAGGCGGCGCAGTGCCGGCTGATCACCGCCGGACACAACCCGGGAGAACCGGACGGCGACTTCGGGCCCAACACCGTATCGGCGGCGAAGGCCTTCCAGTCCGCCCGGGGCCTCACGGCCGACGGTGACATCGGCCCCAAGACCTGGACAGCCCTGCTGTCGTACGGCTCGACACCGGCGCTGCAGAGCGGGTCGACCGGCGCGGACGTCAGTCGACTGCAGCGGGCACTGACCGCGGCACTCGGCCGCACCGTGGGCATCGACGGAGACTTCGGCCCCAACACCGAACAAGCCGTGCGCGACTACCAGACCAGTCGCGGCCTCGGCGTCGACGGCGACGTCGGCCCGCAGACCTGGGCAGCCTTGCAGGCCGGACGATAACCACCCGCGCGGGCGGGGAAGCACGGCCCTCCCCCCACCACCGGCGTCGGATGGTCGCCGGAACAGCCCTGCCAACCAATAGGCCGGCCGCTGAGATCGGTTGGCGAGCGGTACCGAGGAATGGGGCTGCTGCTGGGGAGGCGGTCATGCCCACGGCCTTCCAGCGGAACAACAGATCCCGCCCTGGCCGCATGCACCTGGCCCACCTCACGCGGCCTGGCGAACCCTGCTGTCTCGTCGGCCGGCAGGGGAGTCAGGGCCCGGCCGCATCAGTGGCCGGAGGCTGTCTGCATGTGCCCAGAGCTGCTCATGAGAACGAAACCAACAGACGGAGGAAACCCCATGAAGTACCGATTCCGAATCACGAAGCCCGTCTCAGCCGTGCTGTGTGTCATGGCGCTGGCAGTCGGAGCCGGCAGCACCGCCGCGGCCGCCACGGACCGCACCGCGCAGTCGGCCGAGTCGAAGTACGCGGCGCAGGCGAAGGCGGTGGGCCTTTCGAACCGGCAGGCAGCCCAGGTGCAGGACCGGGTGGACGCCAAGCTGGCGGACATCAAGGTTCCGGCGGAACAGGTGGGGTACAACGAGATCCGGGCGAAGGACGGCAGCGCGATCATCACGGTGTCCGTGCCCGGCGTGGCCAACACCAGCTGCGCCTACGAGTACCTGTGCCTGTGGACCGGTCCCAACTGGACCGACAGCAAGGTGTCGTTCTACCAGTGTCGGGACTACGACCTGAACAACTACGCCTTCAACAACGACACCCTCACCTCGTACAAGAACAACCAGACCACCGGCACGGTGGCCCGGTTCTACAACTGGGAGGGCCGCAAGGTGTACAAGTTCGGCAGCACGGCCTACCACACGGAGGACAGCCTCGCGAACACCCCCTGGGACAACATGATCGACATAGTCGACGTCTGCTGAACCTCTGCCCATAGCCCGAACATCAGAGGAGCCGCTGCTGTATCGCCCGTGGCGGGCGTGAGTTCGAGGGTGTCGGCTCGGTCCGGTGATCTTCGGGTCGGCCGCGCATGGGAGGGGGCCTCCTGCACAGCTCGTGGGTGTCGAATCCATAGAGCAGCAGGAGGCCCCCGGTGCTGCAGGTTGAAAGGGCTCAATCAATGTCAGTGCCGTGCTGTTCACTTGGCCGCGTGGACACCTCAACTCTGCGCACCCGTCTGAATAACGCCTGGCGCACGCCCGAACTGCACTGCCCGCTGCCCCTTCATGGGGCAGGGCATGTCTGTGTGCCCAGCGACGCGGAGGATCTGGCCGAACTGGAGCGCGTCGCTGCGGACCTGGTTGACGGGGCGGGTCTGCCAGTATGTGCCTGGATCGTCGGAGGCAGGGCGGCAGGGGTGCCCGACGGTCCGCCGGTGGGCGGGGAGGGTGGGCTCCCCATCGGCGGGGAGAGCGGGCTGCTGGAACTGCGCGGGTGGGTGCTGGCCGAGCACTGGTTCGGATACGGCGTGACGGCCACCACCGATGGCCCGCGCCGCGTCGTGATCCTCGCCCGGCGCGCGTTCACCCGCCCACCCGGGGTCGGGTGGGTGGAGTTGCTGCGGGAGGCCACCGGACGGACGGAGCCCGACCGGTGCGGCGTCGACTGGGCCGCGACGGAGGCAGCGCTGGGCACCGCGCTGCCCGGTGACTACAAGGACATCGTCGACGCCTTCGGCCCGGGCAGCTTCGACGAGTACCTGGACCTGCTGGTGCCAGGTGCGCCGAGCACGGATCTAGTCTCCTGGGGCCAGGACATGGCGCGGTACGCCGACCTGTACCAGCCATATCCGGTCCACCCCGCGCCCGGCGGCGTGCTCATATGGGGAACCTCCGAGCAGGAGCTGAGCTTCCACTGGCTGACCGGACCGGCCGATCCCGACGACTGGCCGGTTCTGGTGCAGTACCTGGGCGGTGAGTGGCAGCGCTTCGACTGCGGCACCGGCGAGTTCGTGCTGCGCCTGCTCACCGACCGCACCCCGCCGTTCGCCTTCCCGCCCTCCGCCGGACCGTTCCCCCACTGGTTCGCCTCATGGGAGCTGCCGGAGGGCTAAGCCCCTGCTAACCCGGCTGTCAGCGCCGCTGACCATGCTCGGCGAAGTGTCTGAGTTGTCGGGACGGGCTGCGGATTCGCTGGTCACGACCCCGCTACAGGTCGGTTCAGAGGCCCCCGTAGACCCGCTGTTCCGGATCTCGCCGCCGATGATCGACCTCTACGCGGTGGGAGTGCAGTGGGCCCTGGGCGACGCCGGAGCGGCACTCGAAGTCGGGCGGGGACTGCGAGCGGAACTCTTTCCCATAGCGGAGCGCAAGAGCCGGATGCCCACTGAACTGGCTCGTGCGTGGTGGCAGTGGGGCCAGCCCGAACAGACGGCCCAGGAGCTACTGGCAGCGCTACGGATTAGTCCCGGAGAAGTTCGCGACTGGCCCGCGATCAGAGACATTGTGGCCGTCTTGGGCTCGCGACACCCCCGCGCATCCGGCGTCCGAGACTTGACGCCCTTCGAGCGGCCCGCCTCGCGGTCTTCCGATGGGCCACCCGCTGCAACACCAGGAGGAGGCACTCCAGCATCGGCCAGATCAGCCCAAACGCCTTCGAATAAGAAGTCATCTCATTTGGCGAGTCTGCGGTAGCAGATGAGGGTGCAGGCGATGCTGGTGAAGGCGAGGAAGTGGTCGGCCTTGCGTTCGTAGCGGCGGTGGAGGCGTCGGCATCCGGCGAGCCAGGCCATGGTGCGTTCGATGGTCCAGCGGTGGCGGCCCAGCCGTTGCGAGGACTCGACTCCCTTGCGGGCGATGCGGTGGGTGATGCCGCGCTCGCGTAACCATCGCCGCAGGTGGTTGTAGTCGTAGCCCTTGTCGGCGTGGAGTTTGCCGGGCAGGCGCCGTCGTCGGCCGCGGCGCGAGCGGATCGGCGGGATGCCCTTCACGAGCGGGATCAGGGCCTGGCTGTCGTGCAGGTTGGCTCCGGAAATGGCGACGGATATGGGCAGACCTGACCGTTCCGTGATCAGGTGGATCTTCGATCCGTACTTGCCCCGGTCAACAGGATTCGGACCCGTCAGATCCCCCTTTTCAGGGCCCGCATGTTCACCGAGTCGATCGCGCACCGCGACCAGTCCAGCTCGCCGCGGGCACCG
>NZ_JBEPBM010000057.1:0-31752 GCF_040299205.1 Streptomyces sp. NPDC000983
GTGGTCGGCGGGGCGGCGGGGTCGTCGATGTTGTGGCGGAGGTTCTGGCCGGTGTCGCTGATGACGCGCAGCCGGTTGGCGGCGGGGTTGAAGTCGACGCCGAAGTGACGTCCCTGGAGAGCGGTGGTCAGCTGGGAGACCTTCATGGCCTTGGCCTTGGAGCTGAGCGTGTATACGCCGCCCTTCTCGCCGACGCCGTAGAGCTTTCCGTTCTGGACGCGGAAGTCGATGCCGACCAGGACGGTGTCGCCGCGCAGGCCGGAGACCTTGCCCAGGGACCAGGTGTCGCCCGGCCGGGCGGTGGAGAAGCCCACCAGCCGTTGGTCCGCGGTCAGCCCGACACTGATCAGCCCGCCGTTGGCTGCCGCCCGGTGGGCGGGGGAGAAGCCGGGGCCGTCCGATTCCGCGGAAGCGACGGCCGGGACCAGCAGCCCGGCGATGGCGGCGGCGACGGCGGCCGCGGTGATGCGTGTACGCACGAAGATCTCCGTTCGGTGAACGGCCCGCGCTTGCAGTAGGCGGGCCTGCACGTAGTTCGGTGCCGCCGACCCGCAGGATGGGTCATAAGGCAGCAGACCGCCCGTTCGGCGTACAAAAGGTCCTCGCCTTGCGTCCGCGGATGCACCACCGCGAACCGTCCTGCGGGAGCGCCGGTCAAGAGGCGCCTGAAGCCCGTAGGGCCTGCCTCCGCCGAGAGGGCCCTTGACCATGTTCTGCCGGCGGGCGGCGCGTGCGTACCGCTGGACGATGTGGCGTCCTCGGCCCGGATGGCGGGGGATGGGGCGCTGGGCCAAGCCCTGGGCGCGGAGTTCGTGGACGAGAGGGTAGTGTGCGCGGGCCCGTTCGGCGGTTGGTCCAGCCCTGGTTCGCCCCGGCTCCAGGTCTGCTCCGGCCCCGCCTTCGCCAGGAGGGCTGTGCAGGGGGGATTGCTGTGGGGGAGGATGCCGGGCATGACGACTTGAAGAGTGCCGGCCGGGCGGCAGCCCTGGCGCAAGGTAGGGATCTGGGACACGGTCCTCGATGGGGACCGTCGGCGCTGTGTCGCCTGCACAACGCCCGTCCGCTCGTACCAGTACCGCTGCCATCCGCCCGAGTCCTCCATGTTCGAGCGGTGCATCGGACTCGCCTGGTGTTCCAGTTGCCGGATCTACTCCGGCAACATGGTTCACGTTCCACGAGAGAGGGTCCTGGTCGACGCCCTCACCGCACTTCCCCGCGAACTACGGGAGAGGCTTGCACGTTCGGAAACGCGGCTGATCGAGTTCCTGGACCGCCAGGCCCGTGACGGCAAGGGCTAGATTCCACCGGTCAGCCGGCCTCGGGAGCACTGCTTCGTTTGCTGCTCCTTGGCCTTGGTCCGGGCGAGATGGTACAACTCGGCGCCGGTCTCGATGATGGTGCTGTTGAAGGCGAGTCGGTCGAGATGGTTCCCGAACCGCTGTGGCACATCGTCCGGTCCCAGTCGGTTCGGGGGGTGAGTGTGCGGGGTTCCCCGTCCGCCGCCCTGCATCGCGGGTGGCGTCCGGCGCGGCCTCGACCATCAGGTGAGGTCCAACGCGAACAGCAGCGGGCGATCGAGATCACCACCGCCTTCTTCGTGAAGGAGAACGACCGGTGAGCGAGTTGTGCCGGTTGATTCATGCGGAGAAGGCGAATTCCCGATCGTCCTGCTGTGCCGGGTGCTGCGCGCCTCCTCTCCTCCTACTACGCGTGGCGCGGAGGTGAGGCCGCCCGCCGTGCCCGGCAGGCCGCCGACGACGCGCTCGCGCACGAGATCACGGTGCTGCACGTCGCCTCCCGCCGCACCTACGGTGTCCCGCGCATCCACGCCGAACTGCGGCGTCTGGAGCGGCGGGTGAACCGCAAGCGCATCGCCCGCGTGATGCGCGAGCGCGACATCCGAGGCGTCACCCGGCGCAAGCGCCGCTCGTTGACCAGGCCCGACAAGAAGGCGAAGCCGGCTTCTGACCTGATCGGCCGTGACTTCCACGCTGAGCGGGCCGGGATCAGGCTGGTCGGCGACATCACCTGCCTGCCCACTGCCGAGGGCCGGCTCTACCTCGCCTGCTGGCTGGACCTGGCCACCCGCGAGGTCGTCGGTTATGCCATGGCTGATCACCACCGCGCAGAACTCGTCGTGGACGCCCTCGACATGGCCTACGGCCGAGGGACCCCGGAGCCCGGCTGCGTGATCCACAGTGACCGCGGCAGCGAATACACCTCGAACCAATTCTGCGAGCGAATGAGGGAGCTGGGATTGCGGAACAGCTGCGGACGCACCGGATCACGCTTCGACAACGCGGCCGCGGAGAGTTTCCGGGCCCTGCTCAAGGAAGAGATCGGCACCCGCATCTGGCCCGGCCGGGCCACCGCCCGCGCCGAGGTCCTCACCTTCATCGGGACATTCCAGAACCGCTGCCGCAAGCACAAGACCTTCGGCTACCTCACCCCGGCCGAGACCAGGCAGTGGCATCAACACGCCCTCGCGGGCATAACCGACGAGTGTCCAAGATCACGGGGAAGCTTCAATAGTGGCTACCGAGGGTTTGCCCGTTTGGTGATCCCTGTGGGGAGCGGCTGACCCGGGTGTCCGGCACAGGTGACCCCTGTCCGACATCCGGGGTCATGGCCCTTTCCGTCAGTAGCCTCCTCCCATCAGCCTGAGATCGCCCGCAGGATCGGCTGGCCGAGTGCGCCGAGCCAGCCCGCGAGCGCTCCAAGCGGCCCGATCAAACTCGTGCCGGCCGTGGCCAGCGCACCCGCCGAGGACAGCAGCTGGGTGATCCGGCCGAGCCGGCCCGCCACCGCCTTTCGGTCTGGCTCCGGCTGGGCGACCTCCTCGTCCAGCGAGTCCAGTTCGGCCCGCACCTCGGGCTCGATGGCCGGCGGCAGTGCCGTCTGCTCGATGGACGCCCGTAGTTCGCGGACCAGGCTGCGCGCCTCCTGCCCGCCCGCTGTGAAGGCGGCCGACTGGCCATCGTGAACGGTCTGGTTCCCGGCGACGTTGTTGACCACGCCGCCCTGCTGGTTGCCGATGTTGAAGGCCATGGCTCCTCATCTCCTCACCGCTGCCGCCAGGACGCCTGCCGCTCGGCATCCTCGAAACGGCGGCGTCGGGACGTCGCCACGACGTGCAGAACAATCCCGATGACCATCAGGACCGTCCCGACAGCCGCCATCGCGAACCCGACCGCCCCTACCGGCACCCCGGCCACCTTTGGCCCGAGCAGTTCCGGGGAAGAGTCGAAGTTCGAACTCCCCGACGAAATGTCGTCGTCGGCGCTGGAAATGAATCGAATGACCACCCAGCCGTAGATTCCGCCCCCGACCAAAGACAGCAGGAAGCCGAGCAGGATCAGGTGTCGTGCCCTGGTACGGGTCGCGGCGATCTCTTTGAAAAAGCTCTCGCGCTGCGCCTGCTGAACGTAGTTGTACTGGTTTCCGGCGATGTTGCTCAGCCGGTCGGCCTGCTGTTCTCCGATGTCGAACTGTCGCCCGCCGCCGGGCGGCGGCGTACGGCCGGCCTCGCGGGGTGCCGGGCCGCCCGGCGGGTAGGCGGGTGGCGGCCCTGCGCCGGGAGCGCCGTGAGGCGTGGGCCCGGGCGCATGGGCGGGGCCCCAGCCCGGCATGGTGTCCTCACTCCCGTCCGGGGTGCCGCCGGCCCCGGGCTTTGGGGTTTGAACGGTCTGGTCGGCGGAGCGCCGCTCTTCGTAATGCACCTCCAGGGGCCCGAAATCCAGCACGTCGCCCGAGTGCAGCACCTGCTGCCCGAGCACCGGGTGCCCGTTCAGCATGGTGCCGTTGGTGGATTGGAGATCCTCGACGGTGGTCCGGCCCGAGGCCCGCCACACCACCGCGTGCCGTCGGCTGACACTCGGATCGCCCACCTGGATCTGGCATTCGGAGTCCCGCCCGACCAGCATCGGCTGGTTGTCGATGACGAAGACCCGGCCGCGCATCCGGTCCGGTCGGTCGACCACGAGTTGCGGCAAGCTGCGCTCTCGCTGAGGCGGGTCCATGGCACGACCTCCTGCCTTGGCGAAGTACCCGGCGGCGGGCAAAATGACTGGCCGCCTGTACCGGTGATGCTCTCCTTCCAGTAAAGGCCGGTCGGTCCCGTCCTGCCACAGCATCTCGGACGGCCGGATCTCGGCAGTGCGCTCGGCCCCGCCCCATCGGTCCGCAGGCCTCCGGTCCCGACGTGCTGGTCTCCGCGCCTGCGGCCTGTGCCCGTCCGGTCGTTGGCGGTGGCCTCCAGCAGCGCATTGCCGGCGAAGAGGGTGCAGGTGAGAATCCTGGATTTCCTTACCCTTCGGGCGTGCCGGACCGGGGTGTCACGGGGTCCGGGGCAGCTCTTCGGGCGGCTGCGGCGCCGCGGCCTGCGGCCCGGAGGGCGCGGGGGGTATGGGCGGCAGTCCGGCGGCGAGGTCCGGCAACAGCACGGGCTCCAGCCGCACGCGCTCCTGGGCGGCGAGATACCGCTCCAGCTGGGGCGGCCGGTAGCCCGTGTCGCGGTCGTACCGCTCCTTGGCCGGTACCGCCAGGAACTCGTTGCCGTCGAGTTCGCCCTTGCCGTTCGCCGCATGTCCGATCGGCCGGTGCAGCGGCTTGGCCAGGCGGTACATGCCGGTCCGTGAGGAGTGCAGCAGGCCCGAACTGTCCGGCCGTACACGGAAGTCGGTGCTCTCCTCGGGACGCATCACCTTGGGTCCGGCCTCGCTGAGGGCGTCGAGGTCGAACTCCAGGCCGTATCTGCGGGCCTGATCGACCATCCACAGCAGGGCGATGTCGGACAGCCCGGTCTCCTTGTAGCTGCCGCCGACGTCGCAGTGCACTCCGGCGAACCACACCTGCTTCAGCTCCTGGCCCTGCTGGGCGGCCCCGGGCTGCTGGTGCCACAGGGTCGGCCGGAACGCCGAGCGCTGCTCGTCGACGGCCAGCGCATGGAAGGCGGCTTTGACCCAGCTGCTCAACTCGGTGTTGTGGAACGCCCAGCGGCGGTTGAGCCGTCCCGCGTACGGGATGCCCAGCGAACCGACCGTGTCCCACACCCCGATGAAGCGGATCTCCGTCTCGCGCGCGTAGGAGCGGCGGAACAACGTGGCGGCGGCGCCGTTGGGTTGCTCGATCCGGTCCCGGTACAGGGCCCAGGCCTGAGGGATCCGGTCGGCGTGGTCACGGCGCAGGATGCCGCCGTTGCGGATCAGTCCGGCCAGACTGCGGGCGGTGAACGCGCCCCGGCTGAAGCCGAAGAGGAACAGCTCGTCGTCGGGCTCGTAGATCTCGACGAGGAAGCGGTAGGCGTCGACGACATTGCGGGACAGGCCCACGCCGAACGCGCCGCCCCGCACGCGCTCCCGTCGGTGCGTGCCGACGCCGCTGTGGTAGTAGACGCGCTGCTCCTTCGCTGCGGTGGTACCGGGGCGCAGCGACAGGGCGACCTTGGCGACGTTGGTCTTGCTCGGCTGGTCTGCGAAGTTCCATGTGCCGTCGCAGCAGACGACTAGACGCTTGGTCATGAGCGTCCCCCTTCAGGAGAGCGGAGCGGCGCCCAACACCCTTTCCATGCTGGCACCACGGGGATCGACATGCCATGCGAAGGCCACGGAAGGGATGCTCGCTGTACCGCCGCCCGTCTCCTGGCGTGAACCACTGCAGTAGTCAGTGAGCTGGCTCGGGGTACAGCTCAATGCGGAGACTGTGGCCAGCCCGGCGACGACCACCTCCAGCTCGGCGCGGGCCCGCACCATGTTGCGGGCGCCTCGCTCGCCCATCACCGGTCAGATCCTCTTCGACGGCGACGGCGACGGCGACGGTGACGGTGACGGCGATGGCGAGGGCGACGGCGGCATCGCCCCGCACACCCCCAGCTGCCCCGAGAGCGTGACCATCCTCGAAGGTGACGCCATCGTGGACATCGACGGCACCGAACACCACGGTCGACGCGCCCCGCACCCTCGTCGGGACCGGCGTCACGGCACGGGTCGACGCCGGGCACGACAAGGCAGCCGCCCCCCGGACCTGCGGGTGCCCCTCGGCCCGGCCTGCGGCCCGGTGTCGCTGCCCGCGCTCGGCGTGCGGGAACCACGCGGGGGACGAACACTGGAAGTGCATCCGGTACCAGCATTCCCGGGGTCCCCATGAGTACCGACGTGAGCCGTGTCGCCGTGGTCGGTGACTGCCCCGCCTATCGGTACGGGCTGGCCCGTGTCATCGACTCCGCGCCCGACCTGGAGTTCGCCGTTGGGGCGCGGTCCGTCGCGCAGGCCGAGGGGGAGCTGGAGAGCGGTGACCTGCTCCTCCTGGACCTCCAGGAGCCGCCGGACGTCCTGTCGGGGACCGTCTCGCGGCTCGCCGCGCGCGGTGTGCGGGTGATGGTGGTGTACGCCGCGCCGCCCGCCGACATCGCGGAGCCCATCCGCGCCGGAGCCCGGGGCTGTCTGAGCCGGCAGGCCGGCGAGCTGGAACTGCTGGCGGCGTTCAGACTCGTCGTCGCCGGCTGCCGATATGTCTCCGCCGTCCTCGCGGTCGGTCCGCGCCCGTGTCTCGACCCGCCCTGCCGTGTCACGAAACGCGAGCGGGAGATCATGGAACTGGTGGCTGTCGGGGAGACGGATCGCGGCATCGCCGTCCGCCTGGGCATCAGCGAGAACACCGTGCACTCCCATCTGGACCGGCTCAGGGACAAGATCGGGTCCCGGCGGCGCGCCGATCTCACCCGCTTCGCCCTCTCCCACGACATCGTCAAGGGGTAGTTCTGCCCCTGCCGCCCGGGGTGGTCCTGCCCTTTCAGGTATTCGCGTGGGGGCGGAAACTGAAGTCGGCGGCCCTTCGCTCCCTTGTCGTACGGGAGGAGTGCGCGATGAGTGCCATCTTCGGTGAAACCCTCACCTTCACCCAGCACAGAGGCGGCGACGTACAGCTCGTCACCTTCGGCGACGACAAATACGCGCGGTACGAGACGCTGGACGGCTACACGGTCGTGTACGACCCCGAGTACGACGGCTACTGCTACGCGAAGCCGGTCGGCGAGGGCCCCCGGCGGCGCTTCGGTTCCACGGGCGTACGCCTCTCGGACCGGCCGCCCGAAGGACTGCGCCGGCATCTGAAGGAGGGCTCGGAGTACCGCAGAAACGTGGTGGGGGACCGCTTCGCGAAGATGGTGCCGCCGGAGGAGAGGGGAAGCATGCCCTCCGGCGTCGGCTTCACCTTCGGCGCCAATCGTGGGCTGCTGCCCGGCGACCGGGTCAGCGAGGGGAACGTGGCCGGCCTGACCATTCTCGTCACCTTCCCCGGCACCGACTCCGATGTCACGCCCGACGACGTGATCGCCATGCTGAACAGCCCGGACTACCACGCCAACGGAAACCGCTGTTCGGTGAACGAGTTCTTCAAGACGATGTCGACGGGCCGGCTCGACTTCACCAACCAGGTTGTGGGGCCGTACCGGCTGCCCCGGTCCAAGCTGGCGTACGCGAACACGGAAGGGCTCCTCGTCCCGGACGCGATCCAGGCGGCGGTCGACGACGGAGTGGACTTCGGCCGGTTCGACTCGCAAGGGCGCGGCATCGTCGACTCGTTGAACATCATGTACGCGGGCCGTACCGAGTACGTGGGCGACTTGTGGCCGCACAACTGGGTGCACCGCCGGGTCGTCGACGGTACCCGGACCGAGCTGTACACCGTCACCGCCATGGGGCGTAACGCCGCCGATCTGAGTATCGGCACCTACTGCCACGAGAGCGGCCACCTTCTGTGCCGCTGGCCCGACCTGTACGACTACGGGACGATCGAACGCGAGGGCGACGACTTCACCAGCGCGGGCCTCGGGAACTACTGCGTGATGGCCGCGGGCGACCATCTGGGCAGGGGCCGTACGCCGTCGGCCGTGTGCGCGTATCTGCGGCGGCTGGTCGACTGGTGTGGTGAGGAGGTCGACCTCGCGGCCGAGGGTGACTTCGCCATCGAACACGGGGCGTACGACAAGGTCTATGTCTACGACAACCCGCAGCGCTCGAACGTCGAGTACTTCGTCGTCGAGAACCGCAGCCGCCACGGCTTCGACTCGGCCCTGTCCGCCAGCGGCCTCGCCGTCTACCACTGCGACGTCAAGGGCTCCAACGAGTTCCAGCAGGGCACGCTGCTCAAGCACTACCAGTGCGCGCTCGTACAGGCCGACGGCCATCTGGACCTGGAGACCAACCGCAACCAGGGAGACGGCTCGGACCTCTACGGCCCCAGCCCCGGCACGGCCCTCTCGCACAGCAGCCGACCCGCGTCCCTGTGGTGGGACGGCAGCGAATCGGGCCTCACCATCTCCGAGATCGGCGAGCCGGGCCCGGTGATCACCTTCCACGCCGGGACGCACGACGACGCCGCCCAGGCCCTCATCACGGGAGAGTCGTCGCCGGACGCGCCGATCCCGCAGGAGGACCCCGGTGGTCTGACCGACGCCATCACGCTCCAGGGCGCGGGTACCGTGCGTGAGTTGAAGGTCGTGATCGACATCGAGCATCCCCACATCGGGGACCTTCGTGTGGTGTTGCTGTCGCCGACCGGACGGCGGGCGGTGCTGCACAACCGCACGGGCGGAGCCAGCAAGAACCTGCGGCTCTCGCTGGACTCCCAGCCGCCCTCCTTGCTCGCCTCACTCGTGGGGACCGGTGTGGCGGGCCCCTGGGCGCTGCGCATCACGGACGCGGCGCAGCCCGCCGCCGGCACTCTGCACCACTGGGAACTGCGGGTCAGGACCGGTTCCTGAGTGCGCCCCGGGGCGCAGCGCACTCCCATCGGTCGCACCCGCGTCGGCAGTCCCGACAAGGAGCCGAACATCATGGCCAAGTCCGTCCGCCTCGGCATCATCCGGGCCCGGCACGACACCACCGTGCCCGTCATCCCGGACCCCGCGTGCATCGCGGTGCTCATGACCGGCGACCACGCCGTGCTGCGGTTCTGGGAGAACACCACCCGGGGACATCTCGACTTCGTCGACTCGACGATGTTCCCGTGGGTCGACATGACGATCGGGACCGACACTTCCCGCGCGGCCCAGGCCCGCGCCGCCGTCGACGCGCTGCGCGCCCGGTTCCCCGATCCCCCGGAGTGGCCGGGCCTCAACGGCCTGATCGTCCTCACCCACCCGGGACAGCGCACCATGCCCAACCCCCTGGCGGGGACCCCGGGCCAGCCGCCCACGATCACGCAGAGCTTCGACGGCGGCGCGAGCGTTGTCGACGGTCTGCCGGTCGCCGTGCTGCCGGTGATGGCGAGCGACCACACCTTCATGTGCCACGAGGTCGGTCATGTCCTCGGCCTGGACCACTCCTTCGGGCTCGACAACAACGGCACCGACTGGGCGCCGGGCGACGCCGACATCATCGTGGGCCAGGAGTACGGCTCGCCGTACGACCTCATGTCGTCGGCCACCTTCGCAGGCCGCTTCCTCGGCACGGGGCCGACCTACTCCGGTGAGCCGACCTTCAGCGGGCCGACGGTCCCCGGCTGGCCGTACCCGGGCGCCGTCGCGATGGGCCCGCACCTCGCGCGCGCGAACCTGCATCTGTTCATGCCGGACGCGCTGGCCGGCCGGGTGGTCGAGGCGTCCTTCCCGCAGCCGGGCGTGCCGGTCACCGCCCGTCTCGTACCGGCGTCCGCGTCGAACGGCAGGTGCCTGCTCCTGCTGCACCCGCCCGGCGAGCCGGCCAACGGGGTGGGCCGCGTCTACGTCGAGTACCGCGTACCCGAGGGCTGGGACGCCGGCATGGACCCGCTGGGGGCGAGCCTCTCGCGGGAGGGAGTGGTCGTCCATTCGGTCGTCGACATCGCCAACAAGGGCCCGCGCGTGTGGTATCGAGGGGCCGTACCGACGCATTCACCGGACACCGATGTCACCGTCGCGACGACATCGCTCGTCGTGCGCACCGTGGCCGCCGATCCGGACCGGCACTGGGTGGACGTGTCGGTCACGGCCGGCGCGGCGAGCGCGGCCGAGATCGTCCGGGGGCTCCAGACCGACGGAGTGATGGGTCCCGTCGGTGACCTCCAGGAGACCAGGACGCCGTGCGGCGATCCCGTCCGCCGCGGGACGTTCGCCACGGCCACGACCGCAGCTTTCGACGTGCGCAGCACCGGCTTCGGCGGCAGTGGTGTCCCCGTCGACCCGCAGCCCACGGTCAGCTGGAGCGTAGGAGGTGTCCCGGCGGCAGCTCCGGGCGGGACGGTCGACGTGCCCGTGGACGGGGCGGTGTTCACGCTCGACTACACGATCGAGCCGGAGACGGCCGAGCTGGTGCTCACCTCCCGCGGCGGGGAGCGATACGAGACGCCCGCGGTGGTGACGGTGAGCGGCGGCGGGACGACGGCGTCCGCCACGGCCGTGTTCACGGCACCGGGGTGGGTGGAGGGCATCCACCCCGACGACGTGGCGAAGCTCGGTGACTGTCTGGCCCGGATCGCGCAGCGGTACCAGCGGATGCCCGCGCCGTTCCGCAGGCCGACGCCCGAACCGCCGTGGAGCGACCTCAACACGCGCCGGATCGCCGAACGGGCCTGGCTGAGGCAGGCGTTCAGGCTGATCGCCCAGCCGCCGGACCTCGACGCCGTCGGACGCGGCGAGCTGAGCAGGCTGCTCCAGGCGCAGGCGTCGCCCAGCGCCTTCATGGACGCGCTGGGAGAGGTGGCCGTCGACTACAGCGTGCCGGAGGCGGACCTCGCCGACTGGCTCCGCAACCCCGAGTTCACGCCGTATCCGGCACTTGCCCAGTCGTTGCTGCTGAGGCTGAACAGCAGGGGGCTGAAGCGCCCGGTGTTCCTGGACGTCATCGCGTTCAACTACGAGAACTCGCCGGGGCAGCCGTCGCCGCGTCTTCTGGAGGACGTGGACACGGGCGTTCTGGAGGCGGCCGTCGTCGAGGGCTGGAACGTGCGGTACGGGGAGACGGCGCCGGGGTTCGCGCAGCTGCTGGCGTGAGGGGCCTGTCGGTGTGCGGGACGTCATGCCGGTGTCCTGTGCCGTTGCGCCGGCACAGGACACCGAGGTGTACAAGGAGGGTCAGGCGCGGCGCGATGCCGCCGCGCGGCCCGCTGCGAGACGGCTTTCCTGCGGACGCAGCGCGCTGACCTCCGTCCAGTCCTTGGCGAAACTGCCCTCGGGAATGACCTGGACGTCCCCGATCCTGTTGTCGTCGTCGATGGCGGCGACGACCCCGCCGCCTCTGGTCGCGCTGTGGTGCACTACCCGCCCAAGGTCGCCGTCTCCAAGCTGGTCAACAGCCTCAAGGGCGTCTCCGCCCGCCGAATCCGGCAGGAGTTCACCGGCCGCATCAACCGCGCCATCATGCACGGGCATCTGTGGTCGCCCTCATACTTCTGCGCATCGTGCGGCGGAGCACCGCTGGCGATCGTCCGCCAGTACATCGGGCAGCAAAAACGTCTGCTCTGACGTGCACGTCAGAGCGGTCTTGAGATGCATTCATCCCCGGCGTGAACGCCGGTGCTTTCCGCAAGAGTCCCGGTAAGCGCCGCGTCGGGACGGCCGGCGTCCCTCGGCCACCGAGGGGCGCCCTGTCACGGGGTGGAAGAGCCGCTCGTCCTGGCCTGCCAGCTTCCGCCGTCCACCTGGTACACCGTCAGCCGACGGTTGACGGCGTCGCCGCCGTCGAAGGCGACGGGGCCGGTGACGCCGTCGAAGGCCAGGTGTTCGAGGGCCTGCGGCAGTTTCGCGCGGACGTCGCCGACAAGGGTGCCGCCGTCCGACTTCGCGACGGCCTTCACCGCCTCGATGAGGGCCCAGGTCGCGTCGTAGGCGTAGGGGCCGTACCAGCCGGGCGGCTGCGCGTAGCCCGCCTTCTCGTACCGGGTGAGGAAGTCGCGTCCGGCCGCCGACGCCGTGGCCGGTACGCCGATCTGGGTCGCGAGGTCGCCGTCGGCCCGGGGGTTCTCGGTGAGGTACGCCTGGTCGAAGATGCCGTCGCCGCCCATGAGGGGGATGGTCACGCCCGCTTGCTTGAGCTGCTGGGACAGCGGTGCCGCGGTGTCGTAGTAGCCGCCGAAGTAGACGGCTTCGGCGCCCGAGGACCGTACCCTGCGGGCGAGGCCCGCGAAGTCGCGTTCCGCGGGATCGACTTGCTCGGTGCCGACGACGGTCCCCCCGAGCTTCTTCCATTCGGCGGTGAGGCCGGAGGCGACGGCGGTTCCGTGAGGGCTCGCGTCGTCGACCACGTAGAGCTTGGTCTTCCCGACGCCGTGCAGGTACCGGGCCGCGAACGGCCCCTGGTCGACATCCGTGCCGATCGTCCGGAAGTAGGTGGAGTGAGGACGGGCGCGGGTGCCCGTGGCCCAGTCGGGGCCCAGGGTCAGGGCGGGGTCGGTGTTGCCCGGCGACACGTTGACCACGCCCGCGTCGGAGAGCACGGGCACCAGGGTGCGGGCGACGGCGGAGTTGAGCGGGCCGACGACGCCGACCAGTTTGTCGTCGGACACGAACCGGGTCGCGTTGGCCGCTCCCTTGGAGGGGTCGGCCCCGTCGTCCACGGCCGTGAGCTCGAAGGTCACGCCGGGGACGTGTCCGGTCTCGTTGGCGGTCCGGACCGCGAGTTCGGCGGAGTTCCTGATACCGGTGCCCATCGACGAGAGTCCGCCGCTGAGGGGCGCGTCCACCCCGATCCGCACCGTCAAGGAGGAGGCCGTCGACCCGCTGCCGCTCCCGCCGCCGCCCCGCGGGTCGTCGTCGCGGGTGAGGGACCAGGTCAGGAGCGAGCCCGTGGCGAGCACGGCGAGCGCCGTCCCCAGGACGGCGGAGCGCCGGGTGAGGCCCCGGGGCCCCCTGGGCGTCCGGTCGTTCCGCTCCGGCGGAGGTGTCGCGTCGAGTGTGGGCAGCTGCTGGTCCGGGGTCATGACGACCGGCGGCCCGGTCGGCCGGTCGGGTACGCGGTGATGCGCGGGGCCCGCGCCGCCCCCGGAGGAGTCGGGGACGGTGGGGGTCGGTACGGACGGTGTCGACGAGTCGGCCTGTTCGGGCGTCTTCGGGGCGGAGGGCAGCTCCATGGGCACGTCCGGCGTCGGAGCCGCCTTCGGGTCGGAAGCGGATTCCGGTCCCGGACCGTCGCCCGGTTCGGCCTCCCGCGCGGGGCCGGGCCCGCGGTCCGGACCGGTGGGGGAGGGGGCGGAGCCCCGGACGGCCCTGAGCATATCGGCCGCCTCCGCGGCGCCCACGCGCTCGGCCGGGTCCTTGGCGAGCAGCGCGTCCAGCAACGGGGCGAGCGGGCCCGCGTGGACCGGCGGCCGGTGCGGACGGCTGAACACGGCCACAGCGAGGGCGTGGAGACCCTCCGCCTCGAACGGGGGATGCCCCTCGACGGCGTGGTACAGGGTGGCGCCGAGCGCCCAGAGGTCGTTGGCGGGAGTCGGGCGCTTGCCGTCGAGCTGCTCCGGCGGCATGTACTGCGGGGTGCCGATGACGATCCCGCTGTGGCTCAGCTTGGTCGTGGCGTCGGCGAGGTGGGCGATGCCGAAGTCGGTCAGGACGACCCGGTCCTTGGCCAGGAGCACGTTGTCCGGCTTGATGTCGCGGTGGACGATCCGCGCCGCGTGCGCCTCGGCCAGCGCGTCCAGCACGACGGCGCCGATCTCCGCCACCCGCCGTACGGGCAGCCGGCCGTGGCTGCGGATCTCGGCGGCCAGGGACCGGCCGCGGATCAGCTCCATGACGATGACGGGGGCGCCGCGGTGCTCCACGACGTCATGGACCGTGATGACCCCCGGATGGCTGAGAGTGACCGCTGCGCGTGCCTCGCCGGTGAACCGCCTGAGCAGTGCCTCGCGGTCGGCCTCGTCCATGCCCGGAGGGAAGACAATTTCCTTGATGGCGACTTCGCGCCCGAAGAGCTGCTGGTCGAGGCCGCGCCAGACCCGGCCCATGCCGCCTTGGCCGATAGGTTCGACCAGGCGGTAGCGGCCGGCGATGAGTGCGTTGTTCTCCTCGGTCACGCGCACACTCTAAATCCTTATGAGCCGACAGGGTGACCGAAAGTCGGCTTGACCACGCCCCTATGAGGAAGGGGCGAAGGGCCGGTAGGAGCCGGCCCGGGGCCCCGCTTCGGGGCCGAGCCAAGGCGGGCGCTCATGAGGCGGACCGCGGTGAGGGGAATTGCCGCACCAGACGCTGCGACGTGATGTCTGGCGCCGACCGCTGCCGAGGAGGCTGCGTTGAGACGACGTCCATGCCCTGTCGGGCTGTGTCACCGGCGGCTTGCCCCTTTGGCGCTGCCCCGCCCGCACAGCGCGCGCCCTTGACGAGCCCGCCGTGCGGGCGGCCTGCCGGACAATTTGCAGAGACAGGCAGGCGATGGTCCACCCGCAGGTTCCGTGATGTCTCCCGCACCACGAACGCACAGACCCTCGCAGCGCAGCCCCCCGCTCCCCGGATTCCCGCTGGCGCCACCGCACCGCCGAGCTTCCGGGCTGTGCTGCTGCGGCACCTACAGCCGACAGCAGGCCGACGGGCCCTTCCGCCGCACCTGGCTGCGGCTCCTCCCCCGCCTCGACGCCGCCCGCTGGTGGCTCGCGCCCTCCACCGGCACCCCGCACCTGCGCATCCCCTGCCCACACACGGGTTGCGGCTGGGCCGAGAAGCACGCCGAGCGCACCAGCGTGCACCTCGCCGACCGTCACAGCGCCACCGTCGCCGCTGTCTGTCTGCACCACGGCGCCTACCAGGCCACCATCACACCCACCGCCGGCGTCTACCTCGACCTGGCCACCCTGTACCGCAACCTGGTCAAGGAACTCACCCTCACCAAGCCGACCGAGGGCGGCACCCTGCACGTCATGGTCAAGGGTGGAGACTGGGTCTTCGGTTCCCTCCTCATCGACGAAGCCCTCCAAGCCGTCGACCTCACCCGCACCCAGCTCCCCGCCCGCTTCTTCTGCCCCCAAGTCGTCACCGACACCGGCGCGAAACTCTCCAAGTCCCTGATCCGCGAGGGGCACACCAACTTGCCTACAGGAGCGGCGGGCTGGACGCCCGACAGTGGCCCGGCACGATCGCCGAATACGCCGACCAACTGCTGGCCCTGACGGCGACGCTGCTGTCCGACCCCCGCCACTTCTACCGCTCGTACTCGGCCACCGAGATCAGCCGCATGATGACCGCACCAACCTCCAGGAGCGTTCCCGCCGCATGACCGACACGACCGCCCGAGTCCGCGAACTCAACCTCTACCGGCAATACTTCGACCTCGTCGCCGCGGGCACCAAGACCATCGAGGTACGGGTGAAGTACCCGCACCTCGCCGACCTCGCCGTCGGTGACACCATCCGCTTCCGTATCAAGGGCACTGACGAGACCTGCGAGGTCAAGGTCGTCCGGGTCACCGAGTACACCGACTTCGAGTCACTGCTCGACGGCGAGGGACCCTCCAGCGTCAACCCCACCGCCACCCGCGACAAGCAGCTCGCCAACATCCGCGCCATCTACTCACCCGAGAAGGAAGCCCTTGGCGCCCTCGCCATCCAGATCGGGCCCCTCGCCTGACGCCCTGACCTTGTCTGCATTACTGCCCCAGCAAGGGGCGATAGACACAGACTCACAACTCCCCTGTGTGTGCCCTCGCAGCACACAGGAGATATGAGCCGAGGAAGGCTGCCTCGAGCCGCGCTCGGCGAGCAGCTCCGAAGCGGCCTCCCGCAATCGCCCCCACCACGCGTGGGGGCAGCGAGGCCGTCCAGTCGACCATTCGGCTAGCGCCGTCCCGCCGCCGACCGAACGTTTTCCAGCAAGGCATGCAGCAGAAAGGGCGGTTCCGTCGCGACGGTCCGGGTCGTCTCCAGATACGTGGCCGCGTTCTTCCCGTCGATGCCCTCGCCTGTGCGGACGAGTTCCTGTCGCCGCTCCTTCCAAGCCGGCCAGTGCTGATCGAGGTAGGTCTCCAGCGTGTCCTCGAAGACTGTGTAGCGGCTGGCCGAGTTGTCAGCGGGCTGCGGGGTGGGCGTCGCTCCCAAGTACCGCAGAAGATCCGAGTTCTTGGTCCGGTTCGTCTGCGCCTGGCGCTCGAACGCCCGCTCCACGGTGTGGGGGTCGACGGCAGACGGGATGGGAGCTGGGGCGAGTGGTGGGCAGGGGCGGGATAGCGCCGCTCGGCACGCGGCTGGGGCCAGCGAAGGGGGCCCGCGAGAAGGGCCTGCGGCTTGTGAGCCGAACGAAGATGCAGTCGGGCGGTCCCGCAGGGGACTGACCATGTGTCCCAGGGCATTCCCGGTACTGGCTTTTCCACAGGTCAACGTGGGTGGGATCGTTTGACCGTCGGGGATGCGGGGGCTGCTGTTGTGGGGGACTGCGGGCGTCCTGGAGGCTCTGGGTGTCGCACCGGCCGAGGCGCAGGCAGTGGCACGGCGACGACATCCACCCCGCACTGTCGCACCGGCACTTGTGTGTCCGGGCACCGGAGGTGCGGAGTTCGGCGACCGGGATCGGGATCGGGCGCGGGACGAGGTGGTGAACGGCGGCAGACGTCTTCGGGGTGAAAGCCGGAGCCTGCCGTGAGCCATCACACACGGATCAGAGAAAGAAGACGCTCATGAACAGGAAGTCCCCCGCACGCCGTCGCCCGAGGAGCCTGCGCGTGGCTGCCGCCGGCCTCGTCCTGGCCGTTGGGCTCGGCGTGTCGGCGCAGGGATCGGCGCAGGGGTCCGTCCATACCGCTGCGAAGGTGCCCGCCGCCGCCTTGGAGTCGGCCACGGCCGTGAAGTCGGTCGCCGCGGCACCGAAGTCGGTCACCGGTACGACCGGACACGTGGTGACCCGGGTCGCCGACTTCTTCGGCGCGTACATCGACGCGAAGGGCGACTACGACAACCCGGACGCCGCGCTGGCCAGGGCGCTCCGCACGCACTACCTGACGCCCGACTTCGCCGAGCGGCTGGTGGCCTGGGAGGAGACGAACGGGGTGGACGGCGTTCTGCGTGCCCAGAACGTGCCCATGCGGTGGACGGTGAAGGACAACGGCACGCTGGGGCACTCACACGAGGTTACCGTCACGCTGACCTTCGGCAGTGGGACGAACACGCAAGAGACCAGGCTCTTCGTGCTGGTGGAGCGGTACAACCACATCAGCGACATCGCCACCGTGAGCGCCCACTGACGGCGGAGCCCGCCCTGCCCAGCCCAGCCCTGCCCAGCCGGACGGGACACCCGTCCGGCTGGGCAGCGGCCGAGGCCAGCGCGCGGCGGTCATGAACGCGACCGCCGGCGTCTGCGTATCGGACGTCGTCGACCATCGGCGGCCGGCGCGACGACTGCCGTCCTTCGGGCAACAAGGAACCATTCCATGCCCACCTGACGTGCAGTGATATCAGGGCCTGGGATGGGGAATCGCGGGCGGACGACAGGGGAACGATGTCGGTTGGGGACGATGCCGAGGAGTTCGCGGCATTGCTGCGTCAGCTCAAGGACGGCACTGGCCGGAGTTACGGCTCCCTCGCCCGCCAGCTGGACATGAACGCCTCCACACTGCACCGGTACTGCGCGGGCGATGGCGTTCCTCAGGACTTCGCTCCCGTCGAGCGGCTCGCGACCTTCTGCGGGGCGACGCCTCGGGAGCGGCTCGAACTGCACCGACTGTGGCTGTCGGCGGTGGCGGCCCGGCAGCGGGTGCGTACGGCCGACTCACCGCAGGCAGCAATTCCGTCACCCGCACCGGACACGGAAACGGACGCCGACGCCGACGGGGGCGGGGGCGGCGGCAGGGAGCGGGACAGGTACGGCGACCGCGAAGGCTCCCCACACCGCCGTCGACGGTTCCTCGCGTCCACCACCACCGTCTGCGCGCTGCTCGTCATCAGCGTCGCAGGTCTGTCCGTCCTCCCGGACGGGAACTCCTCCAGGACGCAGACGTCGTCCCGCTCCATGATCCCCAGGGGGAGCACCGGGCCACCCGCCACAGGCGCACCCGGCCGCTCGGCGCAACCATCCGCCACGGAACCCGCCGCCGACCCGCCCCTCACCTGGAGCGTCGATCCCCTGGTTTGGGACAAGGGCTGCGACCACGACTACGTCCTCGACAAGCCGTCCGCGCAGGTGCCTCCGCCGCCGTTCCCACAAGACGCCGAGATGTGGGCGACGACGCAGGGCGCGGTGCAGGGGCGACAGACGAAGGTGCAGATCTCGGTGCAGGGGCGGTCGTCCACGGCTGTGGTCCTCAAGGCGATCCACGTCCGGGTCGTCAGCCGCGGCGCCCCCGCGGATGGGAACGCCTACTCCATGGGCCAGGGCTGCGGCAGCGATCTCACTCCCCGTCACTTCACCGTGAACCTCGACGAGGACCGACCCCTGGCCCAGTCGGACGGCGCGAACGCTGCCGACAGCGGGCACACCATCCCGGCCGTACGCTTCCCGTACCGTGTCTCCGCCGAAGACCCGGAGGTGCTGGAGGTCCACGCGACGACACAGGCCTACAACGCCCGCTGGTACCTCGAACTCGACTGGTCCTCCCAGGGCCGCACCGGCACGATCCGCATCGACGACGACGGCCGCCCGTTCCACACCACCGGCATCAAGGGCATGCCGCACTACTGGTACGGCAGGAACGACGCGGGAGAGCGAGCCTGGGTCCCGCTGGACAGCTCCTGACCTTTCGGGTTGCCTTCGGGCGGTGACGTTGGGTGATTCCTGCGGTATGCCGGTGTCATGCGGTACGCGGATGGTGGAGGCCTGACTGCTGAGCGGCGGGCCGCGCGTCAAGGGATCCGGCTGGAGGTCGGGCAGAGGTTCGTAAGAGGTGACAGGAATTCGGTCATCGCCAAGGACCACGCCGCCGGGTACGGGCGGATCGTCAACACATGCTCCGACGCCCTGTTCGGCGACACCGGACTCAGCGTGTCCGCAGGGAGGCAAAAGCGCCGTCCCTGGACTGACCGCCTCCCCGACAGCGGAAGGCGCCGCGTACGGCAATGTGCAGCACCCGGTGCAGGTGGCGGCCGCCGTCTCACGGCGGTCGATACTGGGGTGGCGGTCCCGTCCGCTCGTGAGTTGCAGTCGACTCGTGGTCTTGCCTGAACGGCCCTGAATGAGGAGGAAACCGAGACGGAGTCCGTGCAGAACTCGGGTGACGGTTGGGCGCGATCGGCGCTAGCGTGCGGCGGTGATCAGCAATGAAGGAATACGCCTGGGCGCGCAGGCCGCGCATTGCCTGGCACGGACGGGTCTCTATGAGTTCGAGGCGGGGCTGACGGAGGCCGAGTTCACGCGCATCGAGCGCGAGTACGGCTTCGAGTTCGCGGACGATCACCGAGCGTTCCTTGCGGCCGGGCTCCCGACCAACATCCCTCCCGAGGACGGGCAGACCTGGTCCAGGCCCTGGCCGGAGTGGCGCGGCGGCGATCTGGACAGCTTGCGTCGACAGCTCGACTGGCCGGTCGAAGGTGTTCTGCTCGGCGTTGAGCACAACGCGTTCTGGTACGAGGGTTGGGGTGAGCGTCCAGCCAACGGAACAGCGGCACTGGATACGGCGCGGCGTCATCTGGCGGAGGTGCCGGTGATGGTGCCCGTGTATGCCCACCGATACCTGCCTGCCGGCCGGGGAAGCTTCGGGCATCCGGTGCTCTCGATGTGGCAGACCGACATCATCTTTTACGGCCTGGACCTGGCCGACTACATGCACCAGGAGTTCGACGAGGCGCGAGGCGAGGTCGACGACAGCTGGAACCCGCAAGCGACGGCCCTCTTCTGGCGGGACCTCCTCTGACTCTTCGAGGAGCCCAGGCAGGCAGCGGACGCTCTCAGCTGGGGAAACTTGGGTTTCTTGGCGGCGTTTGCTGCACCGGCCGAAGGCGGGTGATGTGGGAGCCCTCCTCGCTCCGGGGAGCGCCAACGCTTTCCCGCGGAACTGGGGCCTGGGGGCTGCCTCTGAGGCGTGTCGAGCTCGGATGCTGTACTGCGGAACTTTCCTGTGGGCCCGGATGCTGTTTCAGTGCCTCGTCCCGTAATGGTGGGTGCAACTTTGGCTCTCTGCTTGACAGTTGCCCGATCATGCTTTGTCATTTGCTCACCTGTGGTGATCTTGTGAGCAAGGGGTGGGGCAGTGGGTGTTGGAGGGCTGCGTTGGCGTTCAGCGTCTGAGCAGGCGCAGCAGCAGGTTCGGGGCGTTGGCGAGCCGGTTGAGATGGTGGCCGAGCACATTGAACGGGAGACGGTTTTCGCCTACCGCACGATCCACAGGGGCGGGGCGCAGCGCATGGCAGGTGTCAGAGGCAGAGGGCGGGCGTCCGCAGCGACGGGGGCTGTGGTGTTGGGGATGGGCGTACTGGTCAGTGGGTGTGGATCCGATGCGCCGGCGTCCGGAAGCCGTTCACCGGGACCGATCCGCTCGGCACCTGCGGACCCCTCCGCTGCTGCCGACCCCGGCCGCGCGAAAGTCCTGCAGATCCGTGACGTGAAGGCCGTCATGCCCGATGCGGCAGCGCTGCCCGGCTGGAGGGAGACCTCTGGGTCACTGGTCACCAAGGACCGCCTCTTGTGCCAGACAGTAGTACCGAACGGATGCCGCACCACTGTCGCCATGGGGACATCGAAGTTCCTCCGAGGCGAGAAGATGAGCAAAACGGGAGGCGAGATCAGTTTCACCCTCTACTCCTGCACCAGCGAGCGCACTGCTCATGAACTCTTCGCCGAACTGACTCTGAGCGGATCGAAGACCCGCCTCCCGGGTTCCCTGGGGGACGAACAGGCTGCCGTACACACAACTTTGAGCACGGGGGGACGGTCCGTTGCGATAGCCTCGACGAAGATCCGCGCAGGCACCACCATCCTCTGGGTCACTGCTGCCGGTGCCGAACAGCACACCACCCAGCAACGGACCCGGGCAGCGGCCCAACTCTTCCACGACCGCACCGAGCAAGCCAAAACGGGTGAGAAGCCCACAACGAACGCACACATTGACTAGACCGGCAGCAGTCCCGCTGCCCGCGCCCTCTGGCGTCCCGCGCTTCAACTCTGCCGCTCCCCACGTACGTGTCGTCCCGGGGACGCCGGTCGGTCGCGGGCGGTCGTCGGTAGCCGCAGCACCTCGGGATCATCACGGGACACCAGGCGCTTTTGTCCCGCCGGTTCGGCGCGGCACTGACAGCGCGGGCCATCTGGACGCCTCCACCGTCGAGCGAACCGTGATCCTCGCTGAGCTGTGCCGCAGAGGCGACGGGTGGTGGCTGTGCGCCGTCGGGCAGGGTTGCGACCATGGACTGGCCAGCCTCGCTCGTGGCTACGGAGTCGACGTCGCCCAGTGGAGGAGCGTTCTGTCCTGCTGGGGCTCTTGAGTAACTGCGATGTAGACACTTGGTCCGGGTGATCGTGCGTGTGAGGATCATGCCGTCTGCGCACTGCGGAGGGCGGCAGTCACACGCACCTACCTGAAGGGTCATACCGGGGGATGAGAATGTTCGCGGGCAGAGCGGCACGGCTGGTCGTGGGCAACGACGGTGAGGTGCCGTTGGATCTGTTGCTGGAGCCCTGGGGTGACGTCCATCGAGTCTCGCCTGAGCAGACGTGCGTCGTTGTCACTCATCCCTCTGCGGGAGATGGTTCCTGGCCTGGGACGCAGCTCGGGGACGAGCCGTTTGAGGTTCGTCATGGGCCTGACTGGGTCACGGTGTGGGTCAACGGCCACTGCTTCCACCTCAGCGACAGGCAAGGCAACGAAATCGAACCCTACGTCTATGGAGGGTGCCCGGCTCAGCACCCGGCCACATGAGGGATGCCGACCTCAGCGGATGCATGGCTTTCGGCGCTTCGGAAGGGCCATGTTGCTGCGGTCCATCGTGAGTTGGCCGCTGGCGAGGTCCGCCGTGTCCCTTCCTCGACCCCCGTGGCGAGGACTACTGGCCGACCCCCGGGTTGAGGGAAGCGTCGTCTGGTTCTCTGCCTACGTCCCCGGACTGCGCTGCTGTTCGGATCCATGAGGACGCCCACCCCGTCAAGGCAGTCCTCGATTACCAGGTTGTCGATGCCAACGGCACCAGCCTGGACGGTGGGGCACCAGAAAGGATGGGAGGCCGGCTGCCCCCGAGGCGGTCTGAGCCGCGAGAGTGTCGGGCCGGGTGGCAGCGTGTTTCACGAGGTTGTCCTCCAGCGGGGAGCGTCGAGGTCGGGCTGATCGGGGCTGGCGAAGTGGAACGGCACGGCGAACCGCTCGGCCAGGGCGCGACCGACCGTCTCTGCTTCCTGCGCCTCGGGCCACGGCGGAACCGTGCCGTTGAACAGTCTCATGTCACTGCCGTGCCGAATGATGGCGAGCCGGTGCTCCGCGTCCGGGTCGTCCGTGAGTGCGATCAGGTCCACGCACCAGCCATCGGTGTCACCGTCCCACAGTGCCTCGATGGCGACCGCCCGGCCGGGCAGAGTCTCCACCGTCTTCACCAGCGTCACCAGGTCCAGCGGAGCGGTCGGATAGCGCTCGAACCGCTGGCCCAGCTCCCGGTAACGCTCGGCAACGACGTCGAGTGTGTCGTACAGGCCCGGCCTGGACCCGACGGGGAATGCCGCGCGGATACGGGCGACTGCCGCTATCCGATGGTCCTGCTGGATCAGGCTGTCCACGGCGGAGCGCTCGGCGGCCGACAGGCCGGCCCAGATCGGGGATTCCATGTCCGTATTTAAGCCGCACCGACTGCGCGCCCCGATCCGGGGCGCTGTTGCCGAGCATGAATTCTGCTCATGCCGGGCCTGGCGCCGGTAAGGTTCGCGGGTGATCACTCCCTTTGTCCAGCCGCGACGGGCCCTCAGGGCGTCTACGAGCCATCCGGGCCGCTGACATGGCACCTTTCGTGTACCGCATCACTCCGTACAGCCCTGCTGACCTCGACGCGGCGGCCGGCGGAGACAGCACCTGCATCGGGTATGACTCGAGGGAACGCGTCGCTGCTGCCTGTGTGGCGGCCGTGGCCGGGTTCGCGCTCGATGCCGGTGTCGAGCGGGTGACGATCGACAATCCCATGACAGAGGGGTTCTTCTCCTTCTCCGTCCTCGCGGGAAGTGGGGGGCATGGGCTGAGCGGGCTGTTCCCCTACGACAGCGTCGGGTTCCACGATGGCGCGCGCGTTCCGCTCGCCACCGGTCTCGGGTTGCTGCGGGCGATGGTGCTGCGCGAGGGGGCCTGGTGCCGGCTGCAGGCGGACGATGGATTCTTCATTCATGTCGGCGACCGGGACGACATATATGTCGGCGGCGGGCGGGACCAGGAGAGCGCCGTGTCCCGCGCCCGCATGCTTGGGCTGTTCGTCGACGGGGTCGCTGGCTCACCTTATGATCCGGCCCTTGACGAGACCGACGCCTCGCAGGCCGCGAACGAGGAGTTCTGGTCCGAGGTCGGCGCACTGGTCGCGGACCGCGGCGGGGTCCTGCTGGAGGAGCGTCCGACCGGCAACGCCTACCGCTGGTACCGCCTGACGGCCACTGACGAGGTTGAGGCTGTGCGTGAGCGTCTGACCCCACGGGCGCGGCTGGCGGTATGGCCGGACCTCACCGACGACGTCGAGGCGGTCCGCGCCGCCGTCGTGCGCGGGGAAGGCCTGCACCTGCTCGTGCGGCAGTATCCGGGCGGGGGTTTCACGGGGGCGCGTGTCGCCGAACCGGGCATGGGACGCGCAGACGTGCCGAATCCCCAGATCGCATCCGGCCCGGGCCACCGGGCGGCGTTGGTCCCGCTGGAACGAGTTGATCGCCGCCCTCTTCTCGTGGCAGTGCTGCCCGACGGAGACGGTGTCCTTCGGGCCCGCTGGCGTACCAACCGCACCCGGGCCGAGGAGCGGCGGACGTTCCTCGGCTCGCTGCGTGTGGGCGAGGCTGTCACCGGCGTTGTCGCGACGGGTCTCCATGACATCGGGGTGCAGGTGCACCTCGATGACGATCTGGGTCGTTTCCTCGGCTTCCTCCGCGTTTCCGAGATGTCCTGGATCCGTTTCGACTCGGTCGACGACATTGCCCCCGTCGGCCGGGAAATCCGCGCCGAGATCATCAGCATCGACTTCGCGCGGGAGCAGGTGAGGCTGTCCATCAAGGCGCTGCAGCCCGATCCCTGGCAGCACTATGCAGATACCCACAAGGTAGGGGCCACGGTCTTGGGGACGGTGACCGAACTGGTGCCGTTCGGCGCGTTCGTCCAGATGGAGGAGACCATCGATGGCCTCGTCCACCTCACCGAGTTGGCCGAGCACGACGTCGAGTCCCCGCAAGAAGTGCTCGCGGTCGGCGACCAGGTCCGAGTCGCCATCCTCGACGTGGACCGCCAGCGTCGCCGCATCCGCCTTTCACTCAAACGCGCCCAACCGGAGTGAGGACCCTGGACCGCTCGCAGCCGGTACTTCCGCTGATGCCCGGCATGCCCGAGCGGCGCACCCACGACTATCTGCGGCACGGCATCACCAGCCTGTTTGCCGCCTTCAACATCGCCGACGGGACAGTCATCGGCGAACTGCACCGCCGTCACCGGGCCATCGAGTTCAAGAAGTTCCTGGTCACGATAGACAAGGCGGTCCCCACCGGACTCGACGTGCACCTGGTGTGTGACAACTACGCCACCCACAACACGTCCGAGATCAAGACCTGGCTCGCCAAGCATCCCCGCTTCCACATCCACTTCACCCCGACCGGATCGTCCTGGATCAACCAGGTCGAACGGTGGTTCGGCCTGCTGACCGACAAGCTCATCCGCCGCGGAGTCCACACCTCAGTGAAGGCGCTAGAGGACGACATCAGGGCCTGGATCACCTCGTGGAACGAGAACCCAAAACCCTTCACCTGGACCAAGACAGCCGACGAGATCCTCAAATCCCTCGCCGACTACCTCACCAAGGTCACTCCACCAGCCACCGAAAACCAGCAAGAGACTTAAGCCCGCGATTTCCGGCGCATCACACTAGGACATGACCGCCCGGTACTCGGCAGCAAGGGCGTCAGCCATGTCCGTCACCGAGTAGCGGGCCTTGACCGTTGCACGGGCGGCCTGGGCGAGACGGAGCCTGTCGTTCTCGGGCAGGGTCGCCATTCGCCGCAGGCCGCGTGCGAGGCCGGAGGCGGAGGAGGTGTCCAGTAGGAGTCCGTTGAGCCCGTCACGGAGATAGTGCGCCACCCCACCGCGCAGTGGCCCGGCGGGAGGCAGACCGGCTTCCATCGCCTCCAGGATGGCGATGCCGAACTCCTCTTTGATACTCGGACACACGTACCACGCCCTCATCCCATTCGCCGGTTCGGCCAAGGCGTGTTCCAGGCATCGGACTTCGTCGTTAGGCTTGGCCGGGAGCATAGCCAGATGCCGGGCGGCTTTCGTGTGCCCCGCCGCCAGGGTGCGCAGTTCGGCACGCATGTGCTGCTCCGGCGGTGTGGGACGGCCCCCGCTTCCTCCGACGATCACGAGGGTCGTCTCGCGCCAGAGGCCCGTGGCGAGCCAGGTACGCACCAGCAGATCCTGCTGCTTCACAGGGTTCAGTCGGCCCACGCACAACAGCAGCGGCAGGTCACGGCTCTCCGGCGCGAGCGAGTCAGGGGACGTGCCGCTGGCGAACAAACCGGCCAGGAGCGTGCGCTGCAGTGACGTCTCGTCGGGTGCGGGCGAGTACGGGGCGATTCCCTCCGGCGGCGAGGCGGGACCCGATGGACCGTATCGCGCTCTGAGCACGGGGAAGTGGCGCAGGAGTTCCCGGCTTCCCGAACTCCCGGGGATACCGATCACTGTGTCGGCGCGGTCGACGAGTCGGTCGGCGCAGTAGATGCGATGCAGGTCGTCGCGCAGACGGTCCGCTGCTGCGCTGTCGTCCGGATCGGCCTCGCTGTAGTTTCGCGCGACGGTTCGGTGCGGATCGGGCGTTGCCGTGAAGAACAGCCGTATGCCTGAACGGGCAGCGGCGTGGGCGAGGGCCAGGCTGCCGTCGTCGGCGTAGCGCACATGCAGCACGTCCACGGCACGGGGCAGGGCGCCGAGCAGACGGGCGGCCCACCAGGCGAGGGCGGCACGGTGCGCGGCGAGTGCGTTCTGCTGGGGTGGCGTGGGTGCGTCCACCGGCAGGCTCAGCACCCAGTGGCCCGTGGTTCGCTCCCTCAGCAGGCCGGGGTGCCGGGCCAGCCCGTCATGGCCGGCGAGGACGACGGTGATCACGCTGGCGATGCCCTCGCTGCGGGCGAGCCGGTCGCCAAGACCGCCCAGCAGCACGGACAGGCCACCGCTCAGTCCCGCACCCGGTGTCAGCAGGTCGCCCAGGAGCATCGTCTGCGCGACCACGATCCCGCTCGGGCGCCATCCTTCGGCCGTCAGACGAGTGGGCGGACTGAGGAGAAGTCGCTCATAGGGGTCAGCCGCACGAGCGGTGGCGGCCAGGAGGGCGGGGCCTTCCGGCAGCCCGTGCAGGTAGCGCCACAGGGCGTGCCGCTCGGCACGGGTGGCGTTCGCGGCGCGTTCCGCCGCCTCATCGCAGGACAGTGGCCGCAGGCCGGCGATCTCGGCGCATTCGAGCAGAAGGGCTGTGCGCGAGGGGTGGGATGCCTCGTGGACGAGCGCGTGGCGCAGTGATTCCTCCGCGTACGTGGTGCCGTGGTGGCGGACCGATTCGGGCCACAGCTCCGTCATGACCGCCGCGAGCCTCGGCCCGCCCCGGGCATGCGCCAGGAGCGCCTCGGGGGTGAGGGGAACGGCAAGCCGGCTGGCGCGGCGCAGCGAGGCGGTCGCGGTATCGCCGCGGCTGAGGCCCGGTGGGGGACTGGCGGCAACCGGTCGGCCGCCGTACTCGGCGTCCAGGAGAGACGCGAGCAGGCCGGGGGACCGTCCGCCGACGGTGCGCGGGGGAAGGACGGCGTCCGTTCCACCCGGGTACGAGCCGCTGAAGAAGGCCGCTCGCGCGGCGACGAGCGGGTCGGGATCCCCCTTCGACGCACGCTGCTCGGTGCTCTCGAACCGTGGCGGGGAGGAGGCGAGCACATGGTCTCCTTGGTCGGGGAAGCTACGACGCTGATGATTTCCGCCCGGTGGCACCGCGCGGATGCACCACAGCGTCGGCACCAGCCCGAGCGGCTCATCCGGCACGACCGGTGAGGGGACCGGGGGCGGCGGACTGCGCCGCTCGCCGTCCGGAGCCGTGCACCCGCGGCCCGCATCCACGGAAGGGCTACGTCAGGAAGCGAGGGCATGCCACGCATCGTGATCGTCAGTCCACCGTTCTTCTCCCACGCCCGGCCCCTGTCCGTCCTTGCCGCTGCCCTTCGGACGCGTGGCGCCGAAGTCTTCTTCGCCTGCTCGCCGGATTTCGAAGGGCTCGCGCTCGACGCC
The DNA here is from genome assembly GCF_040299205.1 of Streptomyces sp. NPDC000983. Taxonomy (NCBI): domain Bacteria; kingdom Bacillati; phylum Actinomycetota; class Actinomycetes; order Kitasatosporales; family Streptomycetaceae; genus Streptomyces; species Streptomyces sp. NPDC000983. The sequence goes on from NZ_JBEPBM010000057.1 coordinate 27,303, forward strand.
GGTGTCGCCTTCGTGCCTCTGGTAGTGACCCGCAACGCCAACACGGGGGTGGCCGAGTCCACGCAACAGGACGCGGCCGAGGCGGCGCGGCTGGACGAGTTCCTCGATGCGACACGGCACGGAGCCGTCGAGACGCTCATGACGCAGGCCCGTCACCGACGGGCCGACATGCTCGCCGACCCGGACAAGGTCTTCGATGACCTACGGTCCCTCGACGAGCGCCTCAGACCCGACTGGTACGTCGTGGACCAGCTCAGCTACGCGGTGACACTGGCCCTCCACTGCCTGCGGCTGCGCTACGCAACTTTCTGCCCCGGACATCCGACCTACGTCCTCAGCGACCAGGACAGCTACTTCGGTGTGCCCTACGACTGGCCTGGCGCACTGCGCCCCGATCGTACCCGTCTGGCCGAACTGCTGGACGTGGCCCGCGATAACGATCGAGCGTTTACCGCGGCGTTCGACGCCTTCGCCGCCAGCAGGGCACCCGCGGCGCCCAGGCCGGGCCGCGCCTTCGCGCTGACATCACCGGACGCGGTCGTTTACGCCTACCCGCCGCTGCCATGGCTGTCGGCACGCCCCGCAGGACCCCGCCATCTCTTCGCCGGTCACACGGTGGGCTCGGTCCAGCCGCTCGACGACCACTGGCAGCACACCCTGCGACGGCTGCGCGACCGCGCGGAGCGGATCGTCCTCGTCGCGCTGGGCACGTTCCTCGCAGCCCGCGACGATGTCCTGCGCGCCGTCGTGTCCGGCGCCCGGACCGCTTCGCGCCCGACCGCCCTGATCGTCGCGGCGGGCCGGCGCACGGACGTCGTTGGCGCTGTGGCCGACGACCTCACGGTGGTGGTGCCGTCCGTCCCGCAGCAGGCGCTGCTCCCGCACATGGATGCCATGGTTCACCACGGCGGCGGCAACTCGTTCACCGAATGTCTCCGATCCGGTGTTCCCGCGCTGGTACTGCCCTTCTCCAGCGATCAGTTCGCCGTCGCACGAGATGCTGAAAGGGCCGGTGTCGGCATCGTTTATGACCCGAACAGTCTCACCGACCATCAGGTCGGCTCGGCGCTCGACCTCCTAGGCACAACGGCCGGGCCCGAAGTGAAGAGGTGGCAGGACGCCCTCAACGCTCTGGGCCCCGACCACGCCGCCACAGCTCTGCTTGAGGTGATGCATCCTCCCCGGGGAACGTGACCGCGAGCACCTCCGACCGGTCCCTCCGGGGCGGAGGGCCTGCCAGGTCCCGCGTACTGCTCGTCCGGCGCATCCCGAGGGCCGGGTGAATCCATGCGTCCACGATCGGCAGAAGCCTCACCGCACAAGCCAAGTGGTGGTCGCGGGACGACGCAGTGGCCACCACGCCTCACATCCGTATCCGTCGTGTCCGTGATGAACGGCAGAAGAAGGGACCAGCGTGTCGTTTTCCAAGTACGTCACCACCCTGGCGGCAGTCTGCTCGCTGGGCGTCATCGCAGGCGCCCCGGCCCAGGCCGCGCCGACGCCGGCCGTCGCCGAGGAACCTCGGGCGGTCGAAATGGTGGACGTGGAGCGCTATCTCGGGGCCTGGTACCAGGTGGCGGCGGTTCCTCAGCTCTTCGAGGTCCAGTGTGCCAAGAACGTCACGGCCGCCTACTCCTTGACGGCGTCGGGCGCGGTCGGCGTTCGCAACACCTGCACGACCTGGTGGAACACCACCAGTGCCGTGACAGGTGAGGCGAAGGCACTCGACGCCTCCAACGCCCGCCTCAACGTCAGTTTTCTCAAACTGGGCGGTTCCTACGTCCACACCGGTGACCCCAACTACATCGTGACAGGGCTCGACGCCGGGTACAGCTGGGCCGTAGTCACTGACAGCGATCGGAAGTCCGGGTTCGTCCTCGCCCGCTCGGTCACGCTGACCGCGACTGAGTGGGCGGCCGTCCGGGACTCCATCCGGGCAGCGGGCCTCGACGCCTGCGACTTCCGCACGACGCGTCAGGACGGGGGGACGAGGACGAGCAGCCGGCTCTGCTGACGCTGTCCGTGCTCCACCTTCGCGCCGGTCGTCCGGAGTCGGCCGTGAGGCCCCGGACAACCGGCCCGAAGGCCTTGCACGCATGTGCCGTGCGTCTCGTTCCCATACCGCATCTGCCGGGGACGCCGGACCCGTACCTCGGTCGAAACCTCTTGGCCCACAGACGTGTGTACGGAGCCATGAGGAGCATCATGCGCCCCACGCCGTCACCCCGCCCTTACGACGCCCTGCTTTTGCTGGCCTTCGGCGGTCCCGAAGGCCCGGACGACGTGATCCCGTTCTTTGAGAACGTGACGCGCGGGCGGGGCATCCCCAGGGAACGCCTGATGGAGGTCGGCGAACACCATCTCCTCTACGGCGGGGCCAGCCCCATCAACGACCAGAACCGCGAGCTGCTCGACGCCCTGCGCAAGGACTTCGCCGACCACGGCCCCGACCTGCCGGTCCACTGGGGCAACCGCAACTGGGCCCCGTACCTGACCGACACCCTGCGCGAGATGACGCGCGACGGCCACCGCCGCGTCCTGGTCCTGGCCACCAGTAGGGCTTGGTCAGGTTCGTAGGGGTGTGGGTATGTCTTGGTGGCAGGTGGGGCAGGCGCCGGCCCAGAGAGCGAGGAGTGTCTGCAGGTCGCGGACGACTTGGTAGAGACTCAGGCCTGCGCTGCGTCTTTTGGGTCTCGTGCCGGTCGTTGCAGGGTGCAGAAGGCGTGGGCGGCGGAGACGAGGGTGACGTGGTGGTGCCAGCCGTTCCAGGTGCGGCCCTCGAAGTGGGCCAGGCCCAGGGCCTGTTTCATCTCGCGGTAGTCGTGCTCGATGCGCCGGCGGAGCTTGGCCAGCCGCACCAGCGTCGCCAGGGGCATCCCGGAGGGCAGGCTGGACAGCCAGAACTGCACGGGTTCGGGTTCGGTGGCGGGCCATTCGGCCAGCAGCCGGCGTTCGGGCAGCTCCGGGCCGTCGTTGGCCTGACGGACTGCGCGTCCGGCTGGGCGGATGCGCAGGGCGACGAACCGCGAGTGCATGCGTTTGAAGCCGCTGACCGACTTGCAAAGCACGCCGTGGACCGGGGAGCCACGGCGACCGGGGCCGGTCGTGCGATGGCCCGCCCCTGTCGCATGGCGGAGCCGCACCGTGCGTGCAGGGGGTGGCTGCTCAATACATACGCACTGGGCCGTGCAAGGGCACGGTGTGCCGACCGAAGAGATCCATGGCAGGCCGCGCGGTCTGCTCCTGTTGAGCGCAAGGCGGGCCGTGTGTCGCCGGCCGGCCATTGCGCGGCTGTGGGGGCACCTGTGGTCCCACACGCTGGGGTGCAACCGTCAGACGGTGTCCGGCTGAAGCATCTGAAGGGAGGCGGGACCTCGCATGACGCCAGGAACCCGGCTCGGTACATGACCGTCTCAGGGAAGGCAGCGTGATGAGCGACGCGGTCGTTTCTCACCGGCGGACGGCCGGTGTGCTGCGGCTTTTGGAGGCGGCGGATGAGTGAGCGCCGCGGGCCCCGGCGAGTGATGCGGCATCGTCGAGCTCCCGAGGCACTGACTCCTCTCGCTCCACGCCGCGTACGACGTGTCCTATTCCGTCAGTACTGGCGCGACCTGGTCTTCCTGCACTGGGAGGCGGATCCCTTCGAGGTCGCCAGGCTCCTACCGCCCGGCACGGTCCCGGATCTGCATCACGGCCGTACGTACGTGGGCCTGGTGTTCTTCCAGATGCGGGACCTGGCGCTCGGGCCGGTGCCGCCGTTGCCGTATCTGGGGACGTTCAACGAGGTCAACGTTCGTCTGTACAGCCGCGACGAGCTGGGCCGACGCGGAGTTGTCTTCCTTTCGCTGGATTGTGACCGGCTCCTGCCCGCTGTGGGTGCGCGATTCGGGTTCGGGCTGCCCTACCGCTGGTCGCGTATCTCGCGCCACTGGTACGGGCAGCGGCTGGTGTACCGCACGCAGGACCGCAGGCAGCCGCGGCTCGGCAGCCACGTGTGGGTCGACGTCGAGGAGGAGATCGCGACGCCCAGGCCGCTGGACTGTTTCCTGACGAACCGATGGGGTCTCCACGGAGAGGGCCTCGGGGGGACCTACTACATGGGGCTGACCCACCCGGAGTGGACTTTTCGGTGCTGTGACGCGCTTGACTGGGACGCGTCCCTGGTGACCGCTGCAGGCGTCACACCCCTGCGCGCCAAGCCCGACAGTGTGCTCTTTGCTCCCGGTGTCCAGGTGCGGTTCGGCCTGCCCGTCCGCTTGTCCCACACCCCGCCTGGCGCGTGAGACGGACCAGGCTGTGCGCCCGGTGGAGAGGACCTCCACGAGGCTGCTCAGAAAACTTTCCTTCTGTTGAAACCAGGCCCGCATCACCGGCGGAATGCGTTCCCACGAGATTCGAGACGTGCTCGAACGGAAGGGGAACCCGTCATGACCACTCGCGTTCCGGGTGC
>NZ_JBEPBM010000058.1:0-30722 GCF_040299205.1 Streptomyces sp. NPDC000983
CGCCCGGTTACATTCCGAACCCGGAAGCTAAGCCTCACAGCGCCGATGGTACTGCAGGGGGGACCCTGTGGGAGAGTAGGACGCCGCCGAACAAATTTTGGGAAAACCCCGCACCTTATGGTGCGGGGTTTTCTGCGTTTAGGCTCTTTTCCATGCGCTATGACCTTGTCATCTTCGACAATGACGGTGTGCTCGTCGACAGCGAGCCCATCTCCAACCGGTTGCTCGCCGGCTATCTCACCGAGCTGGGGCATCCCACCACCTATGAGGAGTCCCTCCGGGACTACATGGGCTCCGCGATGCACCGGGTGCACGATCTCGTGGAGGCGCGGACCGGTACCCCGTTGCCGGCGGACTTCGACGATGTCTTCCACGCCCGGGTGTTCGCCGCCTTCGAGCGGGAGCTGAAGCCCGTGCGCGGGGCCGAGGAGGTGCTGGCGAAGCTCGCCGCGGACGGGGTGCCGTACTGCCTGGCCTCGTCCGGGAGCCATGAGCGGATCCGGGTGGGGCACCGGACGACCGGGCTGAGCCGGTGGTTCGAGGACGGGCGGATCTTCAGTTCGCAGGATGTCGGGCGGGGAAAGCCTGCTCCCGATCTGTTTCTGTACGCGGCCGAGCGGATGGGGGTCGCGCCGGAGCGCTGTGCCGTCGTCGAGGACAGCCCGCTCGGCGTCCAGGCGGCCGTGGCCGCGGGGATGGACGTCTACGGGTTCACGGCCATGACGCCGGCCTCGCGGCTGGCGGACGCCACCGGACTCTTCGAGGACATGGGCGAGTTGCTCGATCTGCTGAGCTGAGCCGGTGCGGGGGTCCGCACCGGAAAGCTGAAACAAATTCATTTTTGGCTGGATCTACCCACGGGTACGCCGGGGCCCTACGCTCGCCGCCATGACTGATGTGCTGCGGCGCGGCAGGGCCTCGCTGGCGTTCGGCTTCTTCGCCCAGGGCGTCGCGTTCGCGCTGCTGGTGACCCGTATCCCGGCGATCCAGGACCGGTACGGGGTGTCCGACGCGCTGCTGCCGGCCTTCCTCGCGGCTGTGCCGATCCTGGCCGGTGCGGGGAGTGTGGCCACCGAGCGGCTGGTGAAGCGGGTGCCGCCGAGTGTGGTGCTGCGCTGGTCCCAGCCGGTGGTGTTCCTCGCGCTGCTGGGAGTGGCGGCGGGGGAGCGGATGGTCGAGCTGGCTGTCGCCCTCGGGGTGTTCGGTCTTGCGGTGGGGGCTCTGGACGCCTCGATGAACATGCTCGGGGTGAGCCTTCAGCGGTCGTACGGGCGCAGCATCATGCTGAGTTTCCACGCCGCGTACAGCCTGGGCGGGATCGTGGGGGCCTCGCTGGCGTGGGTCGGGGCGCGCTGGGACTTCGCGCTGTTCGTGTCGTATCTGCCGGTCGTGGTGGTGCTGTTGCCGGCCGCGCTGGTGGGGAGCCGGTGGTATGCCGACGGGGAGCCCGGGGGCGAGCCGGAGCGGGAGGAGACCGGCAAGGGGTCGGTGAGCGGTGTCGGGTTCAAGGTGCTGCTGCCGCTGTGTCTGGTGATGACCTTCGCGTACATCGGGGACTCGACGGTCTCCAACTGGAGCGCCAAGTATCTGCAGGACGTGCTGGGCAGCAGTGAGCAGCTGGCGACCGTGCCGTACAACGTCTACATGGTGACGACGCTGCTGGGGCGGGCCATCGGGGACTTCGGGGTGCGGCGGCTCGGGGCCGCGGTGGTGGTGCGGGTGGGTGCCGTGGTGGCCGCGGTCGGGTTCGCGGTGGTCGCTGTCGCGCCCGGGGCCTGGGTGGGGATGCTCGGGTTCACCTTTGTCGGGCTGGGGTTGTGTGTGCTGGTGCCGCAGACCTTCGCCGCTGCGGGGCGGTTGTTCCCGGGGGCGTCGGACGCGGCCGTTGCCCGGCTCAATGTGTTCAACTATGTGGGCTTTTTGATCGGTTCGCCATTGGTGGGGGCCCTGGGCGATGCGTGGAGCTACCGCGGGGCGATGCTTGTGCCGATGGTGTTGGTGCTGGTGACGCTCGTGTACGCCCGCTCGTTCGAGGCTCAACCGGACCGATACGGTGGCGGGCATGAGCGGCCGCGCACAGCTGATGTGGGACGAGGCAGTAACGGGCTATGACTTCGGCCCGGACCATCCGATGGACCCGGTCCGGCTCGCGCTGACCCGGCGCCTGGTGGCGGCCTTCGGGCTCGACCGGGACGTGGACGTGGTCGCGGCGAAGGCCGCCGGGGAGTCGACCCTGCGGCTCGTCCACCGGCCGGACTACATCGCGGCCGTGAAGGCGGCCTCGGCCGATCCCGGTTCGGCGGACGGGTCGTACGGGATCGGGACGCTCGACGATCCGGCGTTCGCCGGGATGCACGAGGTGTCCGCGCTGATCGCCGGGCAGTCCGTGGGGGCGGCGGAGGCCGTGTGGCGGGGGGAGGCGCTGCACGCGGTGAACTTCGCGGGTGGGTTGCATCATGCGATGCCCGGGGGTGCGGCGGGGTTCTGCATCTACAACGACGCGTCCATCGCTATCGCGCGGCTGTTGGAGCTGGGGGCTCAGCGGGTCGCCTATGTGGATGTCGACGTGCATCACGGGGATGGGGTGCAGGCCGCGTTCTGGGAGGATCCGCGGGTTCTGACGATCTCGCTGCACGAGCATCCCCGGACGTTGTTCCCGCAGACCGGGTGGCCGGAGGAGACCGGGGCCCCGGGGGGCGCGGAGGGGTCCGCGGTGAATGTGGCGTTGCCGGCGGGGACCGGGGACGCGGGGTGGCTGCGGGCGTTTCACTCCGTGGTGCCGGAGTTGATCGCGGAGTTTCGGCCGCAGGTGCTGGTTACTCAGCACGGGGCCGATACGCACTTCGAGGATCCGCTGGCTCATCTTGCTGTTTCGCTGGATGCGCAGCGGGCTGTGCAGGTCGCCTGTCATGCGTTGGCGCATGAGTACGCGGAGGGGCGGTGGGTGGCGCTCGGGGGTGGGGGGTATGCGGTGGTGGATGTGGTGCCGCGGTCCTGGACGCATCTGGTGGGGGTTGCTGCGGGGCGGGAGATCGCGCCCGAGACGGTGATTCCTGAGGGGTGGCGGCAGGAGGTGTTTGCTCGTACTCGGCAGTTGGCGCCCATGCGGATGACTGATGGGCGGTGGCCTGTTCGGTGGGGGGAGTGGGAGGCGGGGTACGACCCTGCGGATCGGGTTGATCAGGCGGTGCTGGCGGCTCGGCGGGCGGTGTTTCCGTTGCGGGGGTTGTTGGCGTGACGGGGGTTGTTGGTGAGGGGTTTTCGCCCCCGCCGCCCCTTCCCTTCCCGTCCCCAGGGGCTGCCGCCCCTTCGGCCCCGCCCCGGGGGCTGTGCCCCCTGACCCCTCGCCCCGGGGGCTGCGCCCCCTGACCCCCTCGGGGCTGTGCCCCCTGACCCCTCGCCCCGGGGGCTGCGCCCCCTGACCCCCTCGGGGCTGTGCCCTCGGGTCGCGTTTGGGGGCTTCGCCCCCTTGCCCCCTGATCGGCCCGGAGGGCCTCGTCCTCAAACGCCGGACGGGCTGAATTGGGCCGAGCGGGCTGGATTTGGCCTTGGCGGGCTTGGGGGAGGGGTCGGACGGGCTGAATTGGGCCGGGCGGGCTTTGAAAGGCGACGGGTGGGCTGGTGTGGGTTACGCCGAGCGTGGGGTGTTGGGGGGAAACGGGCTGTGGGGGGTGGGGTGGTGCGTCAGGATTTGTTGGGTGGTTTCTGTTGGGGGTTTGCGTGCTCACCTCGTCGGGGTGGGGCTGGCGGGGAGGGTGGCCACCTCTCGGGAGGTCAGTCTTCGGAGCTATCGGCTCTTCGCCGCCCGTGATCCGCGGGTGTTGATGGGGATCGATCCTCAAGGGGATTGGGGAGCGCGGGAGTTGGTCGCGCTCATGGCCGAAAAGTGTGGGGTCTCCGGCGATCCGTTGCTTGTTCAAGGGCATGATGTGATCGATCCCGAGCGGACGCTTACCGCGCTGGACGCGTTCGCGGCCCGGATCGGGGCGGTCGCCCGGCGCGGCGGACCCGTGCTGCTCGGTACCGGGCACCCGCATCGACTGCTCGGTTTCTACGCCGACTTGGCGGACGCTCTCTCGGCGGCCGGATGTACCGTACTCACCCCCGCGCAGGGTCGCTGTGTCGACATAACGACCCGGTTCGGTCTACGTACGCACAACCTCGACTACGTACGACGAGTCGCGCTGGTACGCGAAGCCGGCTCCGAGGGCTCCGGTGGTGAGCCCGGCGCACACACGCACTCGCCGCTCCCGGTTCGTACCGTGCTGGCGGCGGCCGCGGAGGCCGGCGGGCCCCTGCCCGAGCTGGTGATCGGGGACCACGGGTGGGTCTGCGGAGCAGGTCAGCTGGGGTTTGAGGCCATTGGTCTGGCCGATACCGATGACCCCGCGCTCTTCGTGGGTGAGGCCGAGGGGGTCGTGTCCGTGGCCGTTCCACTTGATGACGCTGTGCGGTCCGATTACTACCGGCCGCTTACCCGCTACGTACTCAATCGAGCGTGTCTGTCACAGTAGGCCGCCGATGGGTGCACCTCTTCCCCACTCGCATCACCCGCCCCTACATTGGGGAGTGAGCACGCAACGACGAAGAGTCACCGGAAGGGGAAGCCGGTGGCCGTCGAGTGCGGAAGGTTCAGGTGTGTCATGGCTGCAGCAGGCGAGAGGCCTCTGAACGAGGTTCAGTTCCTTACCGTGGCGGAAGTCGCCTCGGTGATGCGAGTGTCGAAGATGACCGTGTACCGGCTGGTGCACAGCGGTCATCTGCCCGCGATCCGGGTGGGGCGGTCCTTCCGCGTCCCGGAGCAAGCGGTGCACGAGTACCTCCGCGAGAGCTATGTGGGGGTGGAAACCGCCTGACGGCAAGGGGTGCGGGGGAATCCTCCGGGCACCGTGGGATCTCCCCCGACCGCCTCGATTACGACCTCAGCGCTCGGGCGGGTAGGCTAGCCCCTCGTAGGTCGTGTGGGCCCATGGCGCCCAAACACCGAGTGATGAGAAGTGAGCGAGGGTAGTCGTGGGCTCTGTTATCAAGAAGCGGCGCAAGCGGATGGCCAAGAAGAAGCACCGCAAGCTGCTCAAGCGCACGCGCGTTCAGCGTCGCAACAAGAAGTAAGTTCGCGACGCGAGCCGCGAGAGCGTGTGTGTGGCCCCCACCGGATTGATTCGGTCGGGGGCCATACGCGTTTTTCGCGCGGTGTGCGGCGGGTCGGATTGCGTGCGTGGCTTCGGACACCGGTATGGCTTGGTCTGTTCGTCCGTCCACGGGCGTCGTCACTTCGTGCATTGGGCGGTCATCACAGCGCAACACCGACCCGCTAGGTTGGCCGCGGACGGGGAACCCGGCAGGGTGACGAGCAGCGGTACATCGGGTCTGGACGAGATCTGGAAGGAAGGCGCTGATCTTGGGCAAGGTCGTGCTCGTGACCGGAGTGGCCCGGCAGCTGGGAGGCCGGTTCGTCCGACGGATCCAGCGTGACCCGCAGGTGGACCGGGTCGTCGCCGTGGACGCGGTGCCGCCCGAGCACCATCTGGGCGGCGCGGACTTCGTCCTGGCCGACATCCGGCAGCCGACCATCGCGCGGGTGCTGGCCGAGACGGCCGCCGACACGGTCGTCCACCTGGACGTGACGGGGACGGCGCTCGGCAGCGGCAGTCGGACCTCGGTCAAGGAGACCAACGTCATCGGCACCATGCAGCTGCTCGGAGCCTGCCAGAAGTCCCCGACGGTGAAGCGGCTGGTGGTGAAGTCCAGCACCAACGTGTACGGGTCGGCGCCGCGCGATCCCGCGGTGTTCACCGAGACCACCCCGGCCAAGTCCCTGCCCAGCGGCGGCTTCGCCAAGGACACGGTCGAGGTCGAGGGGTACGTGCGGGGCTTCGCGCGACGGCGGCCGGACGTGGCCGTGTGCGTGCTGCGGTTCGCCAACATCCTCGGCCCGGCGGCCGATTCGCCGCTCGCCGCCTACTTCTCGCTGCCGATCCTGCCGACCGTCCTCGGCTACGACCCGCGGCTGCAGTTCGTGCACGAGGACGATGTGATCGAGGTGCTGCGGATCGCCTCGCACGAGCCGGAGCGCGGCACCCTCAACAGCGGCACCTTCAACATCGCCGGTGACGGGGTCCTGTTGCTGTCGCAGTGCTCGCGGCGGCTCGGCCGGCCCACCGTGCCGCTGCTGCTGCCCGCCGTCACCTGGGCGGGCTCGCTGGTGCGTACGCTCGGGATGACGGACTTCTCGCCCGAACAGATCCGGCTGCTCACCCACGGCCGGGTCGTGGCGACGGACCAGATGCGGGAGACCCTCGGCTTCCAGCCGAAATTCACGACCGCGGAGACCTTCGCGGACTTCGCCCGCGGCCGCGGCCCCGGACTGCTTCCGCCGGAGGCCCTCGCGGGGGCCGTCGACCGGATCGCCGCGCTGTCCCTCCCGGACAGCGGTCACCCCTCGACGCAGAGCGCCAACTGAGGAGCGCATCAACGATGGCGGATGCAAAGGTCATTCCGTTCGACGACGACCGGTCCCGCGGGGGTGCCGTACCGCGGCCGCCGCGGCGCCGGAGCTCGGCGAGCCGGCGCCACGGGACGGAGCCCGCGCCGGTCCGTGAGGTCCAGCCCCTGCCCGACCGGGCCTCCTCGCACGATGATGTTCCTGTGACCCCTGAGAAGCAGCAGGACGGCGGTGGACTGGAACGGCGTATCGCCGGCGGTCTGTCGTTCCTGCGCCGCCGCCTCACCGGGGACTACGAGGTCGACGACTTCGGCTACGACGAGGAGCTGACCGACCAGGTCCTGATGTCGCTGCTGCGCCCGGTGTACGAGAAGTACTTCCGGGTCGAGGTGAAGGGCGTGGAGAACATCCCGTCCGAGGGCGGCGCGCTGATCGTGGCCAACCACTCCGGGACGCTGCCGCTGGACGGCCTGATGATGCAGGTCGCCGTGCACGACAACCATCCCGCGGGCCGGCACCTGCGGCTGCTCGCGGCGGACCTGGTGTTCATGCTGCCGGTGGTCAACGAGCTGGCCCGCAAGCTCGGGCACACCCTGGCGTGCGCGGAGGACGCCGAGCGGCTGCTCGGCCAGGGCGAGCTGGTCGGGGTGATGCCGGAGGGCTTCAAGGGCATCGGCAAGCCCTTCGGGGAGCGGTACAAGCTCCAGCGCTTCGGGCGGGGCGGTTTCGTCTCCACGGCGCTGCGGCAGGGCGCGCCCATCATCCCGTGCTCGATCGTGGGCGCGGAGGAGATCTACCCGATGATCGGCAACGCCAAGACGCTGGCCCGGGTGCTCGGGTTCCCGTACTTCCCGCTGACGCCGACCTTCCCCTGGCTCGGTCCGCTGGGTGCGATCCCGCTGCCGACGAAGTGGACGATCCAGTTCGGTGAGCCGATCCGCACGGACGGCTATCCGCCGGAGGCGGCCGAGGACCCGATGCTGATGTTCAACCTGACGGACCAGGTCAGGGAGCAGATCCAGCACACCCTGTACAAGCTGCTGGTGCAGCGCAGGTCGGTCTTCTTCTGACGCCACCGCGGCCCTGGACAGAAGAAACGTTTATACGGAAATGGGGGGCGCCGTTCCTGAGAACGGCGCCCCCCATCCGGCTGTCGCGCTAGTTCGCGTCCTCCGCGTCGATGCCGAGCCCGGGGAGCAGGCCGGGGAGCAGCGGCGGGAGTGTCACGTCCGGTTCCGGTGCCGGTGTGGTGCCGGTGGACGGGGTCGTGGTGCCGGTGTCGTCCTGCGGTGGGTCGAGCAGGCCGCCGGTGCTGCCGCCGAGCAGCCCGTCGTCCTCGGTGGCGGAGCCGCCCGCGGACTTGCTGGGGCTGCCGCTGCTGGACTCCTGCCGGTCGGAGGTGCTGTCGCCGCTGCTCGGGGCGGTCGAGCGGCGATCCGTGCCGGAGGGGTCGGTGGCGGAGGGTCCCGAGCCGCCGCGGTGCCGGCCGCCGTCGCCCTGGGTGGGCTGCTCGGGCAGCAGGGACTGCAGCGGCGCGACTTCCTCGTCTATGGCGTCGAAGACCGACGACACCTGGTCGCCGACGTCGCCGAGCTGGACGGGGAGCCGGTCGCGGAGCGCGCCCCAGGTGTCGCGGTGCGAGGTGGAGAAGGTGGAGAGCGCCTGGATGGGGCCGAGGGAGTCCGGGTCGGCCGCGTACGCGGCCGAGAGCAGCCGGTGGCCCTCGGAGGCGTCGTGGTGCATGCCGGACAGGGCGCGGCGGATCTCGGTGAGGGATTCGTGGTCGAGGTGGCCGCCCCGACCGCGCTCCATCAGTCGGCGGGCCTCGTTCAGGCGGGTGGACGCCTGGTCGAGGAAGGCCTGGCCGCGCTCGCTGTCGCCGTCGGTCAGTCCGCGCTTGAAGTCCTCGATGCCCCGCTTCAGGCCGTAGAGCGAGTCGCCGGGGAGGGCGTCGCCGCTGGCCGCGGCGACTCCGCCGAAGGCTCCGGCGGCCACGCCGACGCTGAGTCCGCCCGCGGCCAGGCCCTTGGTGAGCCGGGACCGCGGTCGCAGCTTGCCCAGGGGGCTCGCCCGGTGGGCGCCCCTGGCCCGGTGGGATCGCTGCTCGGGTACCGAAGTGTCCGCCTCGCCTCCTGCGCCCGCCAGCAGCATGGCCTCCATCGCGGCCACGAGCTGGGCTCGCTGGACGACCTTGACCTCGGGGTCCAGTACCGGCTTGGGCAGCTCGCCGAGACCGGACGCGAGGGCCATGAGTCGGCCCTGCTCGGTCTGTTCCGCGGCAGCCGGGGCCGGTGTCGACCCCTCGGTCTGTTCGGCCGCCGGGCCCCGGTCGGACTGTTCCTCCAGGGCCTGGGCGAAGGCGTTCGCCCGCCGGTGCGCCGATACGTTCGCGATCACTGGCGGCACCTCCTCTCGTCATGACGGTCGACTCCCCAGGGGGTCCTGAGGGTTGCACGCCCCGACCGCGCCCACACGATCGGGTGATCGGAGGCGGCCGGGTTGTGACCACAGGGAGCCTGCATCCCGCACAACGAGCGTCGCGGCACTTGGGTTACGCACGGCGGATGATCGGATCGGGGAGTCAACGGACTTTCACTGATTGCGAGTTGGGTGCTACGGAGCGTGCCCGGTCAGCGGGCGTCGTCCGGGAGGAGCCGGGCGAGGGTACGCACGGCCCGGTACTGGAGGGTCTTGATGGCCCCCTCGTTCTTGCCCATGACCCGGGCGGTCTCGGCGACGGACAGCCCCTGGAGGAAGCGGAGTGTCACGCACTCCTGCTGCTGGGGGTTGAGTCGCCGCACGGCGTCGAGCAGGGCCGCGTTGGAGAGGGACTCCAGCACCGAGTCCTCGGGGGAGCGCTCGACCTCGTTGGCGTCGAGCATCTCGCCGGTGGTGACCTCCAGCCGGAAGCGGCTGGACTTGAAGTGGTCGGCGACCAGGTTGCGGGCGATGGTCACCAGCCAGGCGCCGAAGTCGCGGCCCTGCCAGGTGAAGGTGCCGATACGGCGCAGGGCCCGCAGGAAGGTCTCACTGGTGAGGTCCTCGGCGGTCGCCTTCCCGCCGACCCGGTAGTAGATGTACCGGTAGACGGTGTCGCTGTACTGGTCGTAGAGCCGGCCGAACGCGTCGGCCTCGCCGGCCTGCGCCCGCTCCACGAGATCCATCATCCGGGCGCTGTCGCTGTCGGCGGCCGGTCGCCGGGTGGTGGTGGCGCCGGTCGCTCGCCCCCGTCTGCCGACGGTGGCGCCGCCCTCGGCGAGTGCGTAGCACGGGCCGACGGGGGCGGCGGCCACGGCGAGGGCGGGGACGGCGTACGCGGTGGGGACGAAGCCGCGCAGCAGGTCCTGGACCGTTGCGCGCAGCGTAGCCAGGCCCGAGGCGTCAACCCCGACGTGTGGGTACACGGGACTCCCAGAGGCAGAGCTTCCATCACGAGCAGTGCGCAACCGTTCACCCGTCGTAGCGACGGAGGGGTATCGGATTGCGTTTGAGGAGAATAACGCTTCGTGCAGGCACTGCTACACCCAGTTGCTCAAATCACCGATTACGTCGCTTCTGTAGCCGATTGGTGTCCGTTCAAGTGGCGCAGAGTGACAGCTTGTTGATCGATTCGGCTCGTATTCCGGCTCGGTCCGGGGCGTGTTGTGGCGGTGCGCGGACAACTGGACTGGATGCGGGCCCATCGGGGTACGCCGGTTGGATTGGCCGCTTTTCCGTGCGGCTGTCGCGCTGTGGGCGTGCGCGCGGTCGGGCCGCGGGTGCGCGCGGTCAGTTCGCGGCGGGGGGCCGGTGGGGTGCGAGGCCGGCGAGGAGGGAGTTCAGGACGAGTTCGGTCGACGCCGACATGTCCACCGCCTCGGGGGCGAGCAGCCACTGGACCTGGAGGCCGTCCATCACGGCGATGACCGCGTTGGCGGCCGGTTCGGCGCGGGGGTCGTCGGCGGGCAGGCCGGCCGCCTCGCGCAGGGCGTCGGCGACGAAGGCGCGCAGTCCCGCGTAGCGGTCGCGGAAGTAGGACTGGGCGGGGTGTTCGTCGGTGACGGACTCGGCGGACAGCACCGCGTAGAGGCGGACCATGCCCTCGCGCTCGGCGTTGCGGCGGGCGGTGTCGACGAGGTGGCGCAGGAACTCCAGCCCCTGCGGGCGGTCGGGGCCGAGCTGCTCTATGTCGGTCTGGTCGCGCAGTTCCAGGACGCTGGTGAGCAGCTGGGACTTGGTGCGGAAGTAGTGCAGGACGCCGGCCTGGGTGAGTCCGGCGCGGTCGGCGATCTCCTGGAGCGGCGCGTTGCGGTAGCCGCGCGCGGCGAACGTGTCCATGGCGATGTGGAGGATCTCCCGCTGCCGCGCCTTGGCCTCCGCGCTGCGCGGGGTGCGGGGTCCGCGGTTCGGTCGGCCTGCCGAGTGCCTGCTCACCCGCGACAGCATAGGTGTCCCGTCCGGTGCGGTGATCGTCCTGGTGGAGCGGGACAGGAAGTGTGACACAGGTCACTTACTAAGTACTTAGTGGGTGTGCTTTCATGTGGCCGTCGTCACAGCGAGCCGCGCACTTTCCGACCCCGGGCGTCGAGAGGCGGACCGGGCGCACCACTCCTCGTCACAGGTCACCCCCACCGAAGGAGAGCCGCACCGTGTCAACGAGAACGACGCTCCGGGCCCGCGCAGCGGGCGCCGCCCTGGTCCTCGCCGTGGCCGGCCTCGCCGCCGGCACCACCACCGCCCGGGCCGCCGACCCCACCGCACAGGTCTGGGTCACCACCCCCGACGGGGCCAGGAAGCTCAGCGCCGAGACCGTCGCCTTCGACGGTGCCGTCCAGCCCGTCGACATCCGGGTCGACGCCGGCAGCCGGGGCCAGCGGTTCACCGGCGCCGGGGCCTCGGTCACCGAGGCGTCCGCGCACCTGATCCAGCAACTGCCCGCCGACCGGCGCGCGGACCTGATGAAGTCGCTGTTCTCGCCGACCGAGGGCATCGGGCTGAACTACCTGCGTCAGCCGCTGGGCAGCACCGACTTCAACTCGGGCGGCTTCTACACCTACGAGGACACCCGGGGTTCCTTCTCCATCGCCCGCGACCGGCAGGAGATCATCCCGGTCGTGAAGCAGGCGACCGCCCTCAACCCGGCGATCCGGTTCATGGGCTCGCCCTGGTCGCCGCCGGCGTGGATGAAGACCGGGAACTCCCTCAACGGCGGCAGCCTGCGCACCGACCAGTACCAGGCGTACGCCGACTACCTGGTCAAGGCGGTCCAGGCGTACGGCCGGGAGGGCATCACCCTGACCGACCTCACCGTGCAGAACGAGCCCGAGTTCGCCACCTCGTACCCGTCGATGTCGATGACCTCCGCCGAGCAGGCGGCCTTCCTGCGCGTGCTCGACCGGACGCTGACCGCGAACGGCCTGCCGACCAACGTCCTCGCCTACGACCACAACTGGGACCACCCGAACTACCCGGTGGAGGTGTTCAACTCCACCCAGGGCATCCAGCGCGTCATCGGCGCCGCCTTCCACTGCTACGGCGGCGCCCCGGCCGCGCAGCAGCAGGTCGTGAACGCCGGCAAGCGGGTCTTCTTCACCGAGTGCTCCGGCACCGACAGCGCCGACCCGGCGACCACCTTCGGCGACACGCTGCGCTGGCACGCCGAGAACCTGGTCGTGCAGAACATGCGCAACGGCGGTGAGACCGTCGTCAACTGGAACCTCGCCCTCGACCAGAACGGCGGCCCCCACCAGGGGCACTGCACCGACCGGTGCAACGGCGTCGTGGAGATCGCGGGCCAGAACGTGACCCGCAACGCGGAGTACTACGTCCTCGGGCATGTCACCAAGTTCGTCAGGCCCGGCGCCACCCGGGTCGGTTCCACCAGCCAGGGCGCCGGCGGCGTGCAGAACGTCACCTTCCAGAACCCCGACGGCTCCTTCGCCGCGTACGTGGTCAACACCGCGGGCGGCGCGCAGCGGTTCTCGCTGACGGAGGGCGGCCGGACCCTGGCGTACACGCTTCCGGCCGGGGCCGTGGCGACCGTCGTGTGGACCGCCGGCGGTGACACCCCGAGCGGTCCTCTCGACCCCGCCGCCTGGTACCGGGTGGTCAACGCGGGCAGCGGCGCCTGTCTGGACGCGGAAGGGTGGGGCACCGGCGACGGGACGGCCCTGCAGCAGTGGGCCTGCACCACCGGCACCAACCAGAAGTGGCAGTTCCGGCCCACCAGTGACGGCTTCCACCAGGTCGTGAACCAGTTCAACGGCCGGGTCTGGGACGTGGACGGCGGCCCGGGGGCCACGGCCGACGGCGCCCGGGTCCATCTGTGGAGCTACGTGGGCGGCACCAACCAGCAGTGGCGTGCGGAGTCCACCGGCGCCGACGGCCGGTACCGGTTCGTCGCGCGGCACAGCGGCAAGTGCCTCACCGTCGACAACGGCTCCACCGCGAACGGGGCCCGGCTGTCGCAGCAGCCCTGCGGCACCTCGAACGCCCAGCGGTTCTCACTGACCGGCTGACCTGGTCCGGTACGGGGCCCGGCGCACCTGTGCCGGGCCCTCTCGCGCAGGTCAGCGCCGGCGCCTGCTCAGGGCGATGGCCGCGGCGGTGCCGCCGGCGACGGCGCCCACTCCGGCGGCGGCCGGGATGCCGACCTTCGCCGCCTTGCGGCCGGTGCGGTAGTCGCGCAGCCGCCAGTCCTGGTCCCGGGCGTGTCGGCGCAGCTTGGTGTCCGGGTTGATCGCGTAGGGGTGGCCGACCAGGGACAGCATCGGGATGTCGTTGTGGCTGTCGCTGTAGGCGGCGCAGCGCGAGAGGTCCAGGCCCTCGCCGGAGGCCAGGGCGCGGACCGCCTCGGCCTTGGCCGGGCCGTGCAGGGGCTCGCCGACCAGCTTGCCGGTGTAGACGCCGTCGACCGACTCGGCGACGGTGCCCAGGGCGCCCGTCAGTCCGAGGCGGCGGGCGATGACCTGGGCGATCTCCACCGGGGCCGCCGTGACGAGCCACACCTTCTGGCCCGCGTCGAGGTGGGCCTGGGCCAGGGCGCGGGTGCCGGGCCAGATCCGCTCGGCCATGTACTCGTCGTAGATCTCCTCGCCGATGGACTGCAGCTCGGCGACGCGGTGGCCCTTGACGATGGACAGGGCGGAGTCCCGGGCGTCCTGCATGTGCTCGGGGTCCTCGATGCCGGCCAGCCGGAACCAGGCCTGCTGCCAGGCGAACCGGGCCAGGTCGCGGGTCTCGAAGAACTTCCGCTTGTACAGGCCGCGGCCGAAGTGGAAGATCGCGGCGCCCTGCATGACGGTGTTGTCGAGGTCGAAGAAGGCGGCGGCCCGGTCGTCGCCGAGCACCGGGAATTCCGGTTCGGCTTCGGGCGGGGACTCCGGTACGGCTTCGGGTACCGACTTGCGCGCGGCCTCCGCCGAGGCCTCGCCTGCCAACACGCTCCGCGCCGTGGCGGAGCGCCTACGGGGAGTGAGCCATCCGAGAGCGGCCATGGCGTGAGCATAGCCATTCCGTTCGGTGCAACCGGAGTCGAGAGGTTTGGAGGCTGTGAACTCTCCGCGACCGTGTCGTTAAAGAACTGACCCGGTCGGGGCGTCGTCCCCGCGTTCCCGGGGGGTTACGGCGGGTACCCGGAATCCCCCGGCGCGCGAGAATGGCCGACATGAGTCCCATCTTTCGCCGTAAGCGGGTCACGCCACCCGGGGAGCGGCTGGTCACCCTGATCCGCAAGCCCGGCTGTCATCTGTGTGATGACGCACAGTCGGTGATCGAGAGGGTGTGCGCGGATCTGGGCGTCCCCTGGGAGCAGAAGGACATCTCCCAGGACCCCCAACTCCACGACCAGTACTGGGAACAGATCCCCGTCGTCCTCGTCGACGGAGAGCAGCACACCTTCTGGCGGGTGGACGAGCGACGCCTGCGTTCCGCGCTTTCCGGTACTGACTGAGCAGTCCAACTTGCGGGGAAACTGACTTAGGATCGTCGGCGAACTGGTCTCGGGGGCGGGGATCGTTGAGGAGAGTGTGCGGTTTTGCCCCCAAGACAACAGGAGCGATGGTGCCTGAGCACCGGTTCCGCGTCAGCGTGCCGGGGGCGCGTGACCCCGGTCACGTTGGCCGGGCAAATCGGACACCATCTTTGTGCACGCGTTCACAAAGACATAGCCTGCATTCGACGGGGCGGTCTGGGGACGCATGACCGCCTGCAGCCCCGCTCTACCCGCAGGAGCACCGTGGCAACTGGCCGAACTCACCGACCGGCGACCCGTAGCCGAGGGATTCCCGAGGCCACCGTCGCCAGGCTTCCGCTGTACCTCCGCGCGCTGACCGCACTGTCGGAGCGCTCGGTGCCCACGGTCTCCTCCGAGGAGCTCGCGGCCGCCGCGGGGGTCAACTCCGCGAAGCTGCGCAAGGACTTCTCCTACCTGGGCTCCTACGGGACGCGCGGTGTGGGGTACGACGTCGAGTATCTCGTGTACCAGATCTCCCGTGAACTGGGGCTCACCCAGGACTGGCCGGTTGTGATCGTCGGTATCGGCAACCTCGGCGCCGCCCTGGCCAACTACGGCGGCTTCGCCTCGCGTGGCTTCCGGGTCGCGGCGCTGATCGACGCCGATCCCGCGATGGCCGGAAAGCCCGTCGCCGGGATGCCCGTGCAGCACACCGACGACCTCGAGCGGATCATCGAGGACAACGGCGTGTCCATCGGTGTCATCGCCACTCCGGCCGGTGCCGCGCAGCAGGTGTGCGAGCGGCTGGTCGCGGCCGGGGTGACCTCCATCCTGAACTTCGCGCCGACCGTGCTGAACGTTCCCGACGGGGTCGACGTGCGCAAGGTCGACCTCTCCATCGAGCTGCAGATCCTCGCCTTCCACGAGCAGCGCAAGGCCGGCGAGGAGGCCGCGGCCGCCGAGAGCGCCGCCCCGGCCGCCGCCGTGCGCGGCGAGTCCGGTGACAAGGGACCCGACGGGGACGTACCCGCCGTGATGCCGGCATGAGTCTCCTCGTCGTGGGTCTCAGCCACCGCAGCGCTCCGGTGAGCGTGCTGGAGCGGGCCGCGCTGGGTGCGGACGCCCAGGTCAAGCTCCTCCAGGACACGGTCGCCGCCGAGCCGGCCGCCGAGGCGGCGGTGCTGGCCACCTGCAACCGGATCGAGCTGTACGCCGACGTGGACAAGTTCCATGCCGGGGTCGCCGAACTGTCGACGCTGCTCGCTCAGCACAGTGGTGTGGGGCTCGACGAGCTGACGCCCTACCTGTACGTGCATTACGAGGACCGGGCCGTCCACCATCTGTTCTCGGTGGCCTGCGGGCTGGACTCCATGGTCGTCGGTGAGGGGCAGATCCTCGGGCAGATCAAGGACTCGCTGGCTCGGGCGCAGGATCTGCACACCGCCGGGCGGCTGCTGAACGATCTCTTTCAGCAGGCGCTGCGGGTCGGTAAGCGGGCGCACTCCGAGACCGGGATCGATCGGGCGGGGCAGTCGCTGGTCACGTTCGGGCTCGAGCAGCTCGCCCGGGGTGCGCAGGTGCCGGACTGGGCGCGCGGCAAGAAGGCGCTGGTCATCGGCGCCGGTTCGATGTCCTCCCTGGCCGCGGCGACGCTCGCGCGGGCCGGGGTGGCCGAGATCGTGATCGCCAACCGCACGCCCGACCGGGCCGAACGGCTCGTGGAGATCCTCCGCGAGGGCGGGGCGGTTGCCCGTCCGGTGTCGATGGACTCGGTGTCCGATGAACTGACACGTGCCGATGTCGTCGTGTCCTGTACCGGGGCCACGGGGCTGGTGCTCGGGGCGGAATCCGTTGCGGCGGCGTTGGCTGGGCGTGCGGGGGTTGCGCAGCCCGGCGCTGACGGGGTGCTGCCTGCGCCCACCCGTGCCGCCCAAGCGGCACGACTGCCCGCAGGCTATGTGGGTGGGGACGCGGGGACCGGCGCTGACGGGGTGCAGGCTGGGCCGACCACGAATGCTCGCAGTTTGACGGGTGGGGTCGGGGACGAGGAGAACTGTCCTCTCGATCTTGCCGCTGTGCCGACCGGCTTCTCCGTTATGGGGGAAGAGGCCGTGGCCGGGATGGATGCCGCCACGCTTGAGCAGCATGCGGCTTGGGTGGACAACGGGATTCCTCGGCCTTACCGGCCGGGGGACGAGGCCGAGGCCATTGCCGCGCTCGCTGCCGCTGTCGCCGCCGTGGGGCGGATTCCCGAGCGGCGTCGGCCCGAGGCCGTCGTCGAGGCGGCGCGGCCCGAGCCTGTGCTGTTCCTGCTCGATCTCGCCATGCCGCGGGACATCGACGCCGCCGTGCACCGGCTGGCCGGGGTGCGGCTGGTCGACATCGAGTCGCTCGCCGACGCCTCGGCGAACGCCCCGATGGCGGCCGACGTCGACCAGGTCCGCCGTATCGTCTCCGACGAGGTCGCCGCTTTCGGCGCCGCGCTGCGGGCGGCGCACATCACGCCGACCGTGGTCGCGCTGCGCACCATGGCCGCGGACGTCGTGGCCGGGGAGATCGCCCGGCTCGAAGGGCGGCTGCCCGGTCTCGACGACAAGCACCGCAGCGAGATCACCCAGACCGTGAAGCGCGTGGTGGACAAGCTCCTGCACGCGCCGACCGTACGGGTCAAGCAGCTCGCCGCCGAACCCGGCGGCGCCGGGTACGCGGACGCGCTGCGGACCCTGTTCGACCTCGATCCCGAGACGGTGGCCGCCGTCTCCCGGGCCGAGGACAGCACCGAGAAGGACCGAGGGCCGGCATGAAAGACAAGGCACTGAGGCTCGGGACCCGGCGGAGCAAGCTCGCCATGGCCCAGTCCGGGCAGGTGGCGGACGCCGTGAGCCAGGTGACCGGACGGCCCGTCGAGCTCGTCGAGATCACCACGTACGGCGACGTCTCCCGGGAGTCGC
This sequence comes from Streptomyces sp. NPDC000983, assembly GCF_040299205.1. Taxonomy (NCBI): domain Bacteria; kingdom Bacillati; phylum Actinomycetota; class Actinomycetes; order Kitasatosporales; family Streptomycetaceae; genus Streptomyces; species Streptomyces sp. NPDC000983. The sequence continues at coordinate 17,330 of NZ_JBEPBM010000058.1, forward strand.
TCGCGCAGATCGGCGGCACGGGCGTCTTCGTCACCGCGCTGCGCGACGCGCTGCTGCGCGGCGAGGTCGACTTCGCCGTGCACTCCCTGAAGGACCTGCCGACGACGCAGCCCGAGGAGCTCGCACTGGCCGCCGTGCCGCTGCGCGAGGACCCGCGGGACGTGATCGTCGCCCGGGACGCGCTGAAGTTCACCGACCTGCCCCGCGGGGCGCGCATCGGTACGGGTTCGCCGCGCCGCATGGCACAGCTCAACGCGTACGCCCGCGCCCACGGCCTGGACATCGAGACGGTCCCGATCCGCGGCAACGTCGACACCCGCATCGCGTTCGTCCACGACGGGGAGCTGGACGCGGTCGTACTCGCCGCGGCCGGCCTGAACCGCATCGGCCGGAGCGACGAGGTGACCGACTTCCTGTCGGTCGACACGGTTCTGCCCGCCCCCGGCCAGGGGGCCCTGGCGATCGAGTGCACCGCGGACAACGCGGACCTGATCGCCGCGCTCGGTGAGCTCGACGACCCGTTCACACGGGCCGCCGTGACCGCCGAGCGAGCCCTGCTCGCCGCCCTGGAAGCCGGCTGCAGCGCCCCCGTGGGCGCGCTGGCCGACCTTCTGGCCGACGGGCAGATTGTCAAGGAAATGCGCCTGCGCGGCGTCGTCGGCACCACCGACGGCTCGCGCACGGTGCAGCTGTCCACCACCGGTCCCGTGCCCGAGACGCACGACCAGGCGCTTGCGCTCGGTCGCGAACTCGCCACCGAGATGCTCGCGCAGGGCGCGGCCGGTCTGATGGGGGAGCGAGCACAGTGAGCCCCACCACCCTTTCCGCCGGCCTCGAACACGGTCACGTCACCTTCCTCGGTGCCGGACCCGGGGATCCGGGACTGCTGACTCTGCGCGCCGTGGAGGCGCTGGCGAACGCGGACGTTCTCGTCGCCGAGCACGAGGTGCTCGACGTCGTTCGCGTCCACGCCAGGTCGGGCGTCGCCGTCGTGGACACGGATCCCTCGTCGGATCCGGATCCGGGCGCAGGCACGCCTCAGCTGGCGGTCGTTGACGGCTCGTCAACAACCGTTGGGGCACCCGCCGCGCGGGATGCCGCACATCTTGTCATGGAGGCCGCGCGGGGCGGCAGGCGGGTCGTGCGTGCGGTGTCCGGGGACCCCGGACTCGACGCCTACGCCGCCGAGGAGATGCTGGCGTGCGCCGCCGCCGGGGTGCCCTTCGAGGTCGTCCCCGGGGTCGCGGCCGCCGTCGGTGTGCCCGCCTACGCCGGTGTGCCGCTGCGTGACGCGCAGGGCGCGGACGTGCGGTTCGTCGACGCCCGTACGGCTTCCGACCGGTGCTGGACGGAGGTGGGTGCCTCGGACGGGACGGTGGTCGTCTCCACCAGCCTCGACTCCGTGGCCGCCGCCGCCGGCGAGCTGGTCGCCGCGGGCCGCAAGCCGGACACCCCGCTGACGGTCACCGTCGCCGGTACGACCACCCGGCAGCGGACCTGGACCGCGACGCTCGGCACCATCGCGCAGACGCTGAAGCAGGCCAAGGTGCTGCCGTCGCCGGAGGGCGGCCGGCCGGTCATAGCCGTGGTCGGTGAGCGGTCCGCCTCGGCTCAGCGTGAGCAGCTCTCGTGGTTCGAGTCCAAGCCGCTGTTCGGCTGGCGGGTGCTCGTGCCGCGCACCAAGGAGCAGGCGGCCTCGCTCTCCGACCAGCTCCGGTCCTACGGCGCGGTGCCGCACGAGGTGCCGACCATCGCCGTCGAACCGCCGCGCACACCCCAGCAGATGGAGCGCGCGGTCAAGGGCCTGGTCACCGGCCGCTACGAGTGGATCGCCTTCACCTCGGTCAACGCCGTCAAGGCGGTGCGGGAGAAGTTCGAGGAGTACGGGCTCGACGCGCGCGCCTTCGCCGGCATCAAGGTCGCCGCGGTCGGCGAGCAGACCGCCAACGCGCTGATCGCGTTCGGTGTGAAGCCCGACCTGGTGCCGTCCGGCGAGCAGTCCGCCGCAGGTCTGCTGGAGGACTGGCCGCCCTACGACCCGGTCTTCGACCCGATCGACCGGGTGTTCCTGCCGCGTGCCGACATCGCCACGGAGACCCTGGTCGCCGGGCTGATCGAACTCGGCTGGGAGGTGGACGACGTCACGGCCTACCGGACCGTGCGGGCGTCGCCTCCTCCGGCGGAGACCCGGGAGGCGATCAAGGGCGGCGGCTTCGACGCGGTGCTCTTCACGTCGTCCTCGACCGTGCGCAACCTCGTCGGCATCGCCGGCAAGCCGCACAACGTCACCGTGATCGCCTGTATCGGCCCGGCCACCGCGAAGACCGCCGAGGAGCACGGGCTGCGGGTGGACGTGATGGCTCCCGAGCCGTCCGTGCACAAGCTGGCCGAGGCGCTCGCGGACTTCGGCGCCCGGCGCCGGGCCTCGGCCCTGGAGGCCGGCGACCCGGTCACCCGGCCCAGCGAACGCCGGCCGGGGGCCCGCAGACGCCGGTCCACGACCTGACCCCGCCGCGGTTTCGGGGCCCGCTCCCTATACGGGGGCGGGCCCTTCGCATGCCGCCGCGTACGGCAGGAACGCCGCCCAGGTGGCGGGGGTGAGGGTGAGACGGGGGCCGTCGGGGTTCTTCGAGTCGCGGACCAACACCTGCTCGGTGGTGGCCATTTCGAGGCAGTCGGGGCCTTCGTCCGTGCTGTAGCTGCTCTTTATCCACTCGGGAGCGGAACCGGGTTCGCCGTGGAGCCTGCGGGTCATGTCTCTCCCAGCACTTTCTCGATGAGGGCCGTCGACTCTCTCGGGTCGAGGGCTTGTGCCCGGATGGTCCCATAGCGCATGTCGAGCAGCTGAACCTCCTTCGGATCCGCGATCACCCGGCTGACGTGCTGGACCTCGACATGGCCGACGGTGCTGCCGTCCCTGAGCCTGAGCAGTCTGAACGAACCGGCCAGGCCGGAGTTCACCTCGCGGCTCACCGGGAGCACCTGAAGGTCGATGTTGCGGAACTCGGCCACCTCCAGCAGCCGTTCCAGCTGTTGGCGCATCACCGCCTTGCCACCGATGGGCCGCAGGAGCGTCGACTCGCACTGGACGAAACTGAAGAACGGCCGGGCCGTCGCCTCGTCAAAGATCTTCTGACGGGAGAGGCGGGCCGTCAGCCGCTGCTCCAACTCTTCCGCGCTGAAGGGGGGCCGACGCCCGCCGAAGACGGCGCTCGCGTACTCGTGCGTCTGCAACAGCCCGTGGATCACCGAGTTGTTGTACGCGCACAGCTCGACGGCCTCGCCCTCCAGCCGTTTCAGGTCCCGCACCTTCTTCGGATACCGGACCTCCGCCAGGTCCTCCTTCAGCGCCGCGATCCTGCCCCCGGCGCCGAGGGCCTCGTCGGCGCGGTCCAGGTACTCGGGGCGGGGGATGCGCCGGCCCCGCTCCACCGCGGAGACCAGGTCCTCGCCGTAGCCGATGGCCGCCGCCAGTTCGGCCTGGGTGAGGCCGGACGCCTCGCGCCACAGCCTCAACTGCCGTTGGACGGCCCGCAGCAGGGCGCCCGCCTCCTCGTCCGTCTCCGGACCCGCGTTCCCGTCGTTCACCCTCGCCGCCCTCCGCCGCCCGCCTGATCACAGGTTACGCAGATGGCGTCACGCTGAGTGAGGGATTCGGTGAACCGCTACCGACGGGCAGTCGGCAAAGGGGGTGCCGGGACGGGCGTAGCGTAGGTGGCATGACGACGTACGGATCCTTTCCCGGTACGCGACCCCGGCGGCTGCGTACCACCCCCGTCATGCGGCGCATGGTCGCCGAGACGCAGCTGCACCCGGCCGACTTCATCCTCCCGGCCTTCGTGCGGGAGGGCGTGAGCGAGCCCGTGCCGATCGGCGCGATGCCCGGCGTGGTCCAGCACACGCGGGACAGCCTGAAGAAGGCCGCCGCCGAGGCGGTCGAGGCGGGGATCTCCGGGATCATGCTCTTCGGTGTCCCCGAGGAGTCGAAGAAGGACGCCCTCGGTACGCCGGGGACCGACCCGGACGGCATCCTCCAGGTCGCCCTCCGGGACGTACGCGCCGAGGTCGGTGACGACCTGCTGGTCATGTCCGACCTCTGCCTCGACGAGACGACGGATCACGGGCACTGCGGGGTGCTGGACGCCGAGGGCCGGGTCGACAACGACGCCACCCTGGAGCGGTACGCCGAGATGGCCCAGGTGCAGGCCGACGCGGGCGCCCATGTCGTCGGGCCGAGCGGGATGATGGACGGGCAGATCGGGGTCGTGCGGGACGCGCTCGACCAGATCGGCCGCGAGGACGTCGCGATCCTCGCCTACACCGTGAAGTACGCCTCCGCCTTCTACGGCCCCTTCCGGGAGGCCGTCGGCTCCTCGCTGCGCGGGGACCGCAAGACGTACCAGCAGGATCCCGCCAACGTCCGGGACGCCATGCGGGAGCTGGCGCTGGACCTGGAGGAGGGCGCCGACATGGTGATGGTCAAGCCCGCCGGGCCCTACCTCGACGTCCTCGCCCGGGTCGTCGACGCCTGTGACGTGCCGGTCGCCGCCTACCAGATCTCCGGCGAGTACTCGATGATCGAGGCCGCCGCCGAGAAGGGCTGGATCGACCGGGACCGGGCGATCCTGGAGTCCCTCACCGGGATCAAGCGGGCCGGCGCGAAGAGCATCCTCACCTACTGGGCCACCGAAGTGGCCCAGAAGCTCGGCTAGTTCAGGACAGTTCAGTTCAGGGCGTCCTGCGGGTCCGTCTGCCAGTACGTCACCGTCAGGGTGCTGTCGTAGTACACGCCCTTCGCCGGCAGCGACGGGACCGCCGTGGCGCCGCCGGAGCTGTTCGGGGTCCTGCCCTGGAACGCGACCGTCAGCTTCTTCGCGGTCGTTCCGCCGTCGCCGCTGCCGTCGGCCGCGGCGAGCATGACGCCCGCGTAGCCGGAGTCACCGGGGGCGAGGGTCGGCACCGCCTGCGGCTTGCTGTCGGATCGCGCCTGCGGCGCCCACTGCATCTCGTCGAAGCGCAGCACCGGGTAGTACAGCAGCGAGCACGGCTTCGAGCCGGTGTTGGTGACCGTCAGCAGCATGTGGTTCAGCGGGCGGGACACCGTCTGCGCGGTGACCTTCGTGTTGGCCCCGTTGCAGACGACGGGGGTGGACGGGGCGGTGTCGTCGGCCGGGGGCGTCGCCTTGCCGTCCGAGTCGTTCGGCTGCTCCGGCTCCCCCGACTCCTTTGTCGGGGAAGGCTGTTCGGTCTTCGGCTGTTCGGACTGCCCGGGCTTCGCGGGCCGGGCGGTCGTGGACCGCGTCGGCTTGGCCGCGCCCTCGTCCTCGGTGCCCGTGCCGTTGTCGCACGCGGTCAGGGCGAGGGTCGCGAGGGCGGCGCCCGCGGCGGCGAGAAGGCGGGCGTGGCGGAAGGTGCGCATGGCTGGTTCCTGTTCCGTGTCGGAGGCTGTGCTGTGATCGGCACGAGCTTGTGGGATCTTTTGTCCCGGGCGCACCAGCCCTCGGGGGATACGGGACGATGGAACGCCCGCAGCATGTCCGACGTGCGGAAACGCCCTTCCCCTGGAACGCGGGAACGGGACGACGGGGGATGGGGGAACGGTGTCGCAGGGCACTTCGGAGGACGGGTTCGCCGCGCTGTTGCGGGAGTTGAAGGACCGTTCCGGGCTCAGCTACGGAGTGCTCGCCAAACGGCTGCACATGAGTACGTCCACGCTGCACCGGTACTGCAACGGGGACGCCGTACCGACGGACTACGCGCCCGTCGAGCGGCTGGCCCGGCTCTGCAAGGCCTCGCCCGAGGAGTTGGTGGAGCTGCACCGGCGGTGGGTGCTGGCGGACGCGGGGCGGGGGCGCAGGGGCGCGGCGGCGGAGCAGGCGCCGGAAGCCCTTCCGGGGACGGGAGTTGAGGGTGCGCCCGGCAAGGAGCAGGCGTCCGAAGCAGAGCAGGGACCGGACGCGGAACAGGAACCGGCCGCGGAGCAGGAACCGGCCGCCGCCCCCGGCCGGACCCGACGCCGTACCGTCGCCCTCGCGGGCGTGGCGCTCGCCGCCGTCCTCGCCGGGGTCGCCTTCGCCGTGAACCCCCTCTCCGGGGAGGGCGAGCGGAGCGACACCGCCGACGGCCGGCACAGCCCCGTGGGTGCGGCGACCTCCGGCCGGACCTCCGCCTCGCCGACCGGGACGACCGAGTCGGCCGGGAAGCCCAGCTCCTCCGCGTCGCCCTCCGGGAGCGCCCGCGCGACGGAGAAGAACACCCCGTCCGCGTCCGCCTCCCCGAGCCGTACGAGTGGCGGCGAGGACGCGGCGGCGCCGCTGACCGTCACGACCCGGCCCTACGCGTGGGAAGACCCCTGCTCCCAGCACTACTTGATCGACCGTCAGGCCGCGAAGGTGTCCCCGCCGCCGTTCGAGCCCGAGGCGCCCGCGTGGATCGCGGCGCACGGGGCGGTGTCGGCCGACGAGCAACTGGTGACGCTGACCGTGCAGGGCGCCGGGGACGAGACCGTCGTGCTGGACAGCCTGACCGTGCGGGTCGTCGGCAAGGACACGCCGCTCGCCTGGAACGACTACGTCATGGGAGTCGGCTGCGGGGGCAACGTGCCGACCCGCCCCTTCACCGTCGCGCTCGACGCGGCCCGACCCGTCGTGGTGGCCGGCGCCGGGCAGCGCGACTTCCCGTTCTCCGTCAACGAGTCCGACCCGGAGGTCTTCCGGATCACCGCCGACGCCTCGGCGTACGACGTGCGCTGGTACCTGGTGCTGGCCTGGTCCAGCGGCGAGCGCAGCGGCAATCTCGTCATCGACGACGGGGGCGAGCCGTTCCGTACGAGCGGCAACAACGGCCGCCCGTCCTACGAGTTCCCGCTCGGTGCGGAGGGGTGGGGCCCGTCCGCCCAGTGAGGCGGCCGGACCTGCCCGGCGCCGCTCGACGGACCCTCGTCGCGCAGGCCCTCGCCGTCCTCGCAGCCGCTGAGCGCGCCGGTCAGCACGCCCGTCAGGAGGACGGCGGCGAGCAGGCGGGGTGCGGACATGGGCGGGCCCTTTCGGAGGCGGTTTCCGGGAGGGCCTCAGCGTGCGGGACCGGGCCGGGCCGTCGCCAGCAGTCGCCGGGGATTCGGGACGCTCACCCCGGCCCGGACGCGCTGACCTGCGGGAACGGCGTGTCCCGCGAAGGTGGGACGGGACGGCGGGCGGAGCCTGGGCGTCCGTATCGCGGAAACCTGCCTGTAGGCGCCACCTAGTTCTCTAGGGTGCGGGAAACAGCCGCACCACCTCCGAGGAGCCGCCACGTGACCGCCGTCGAGCCGCCGCTGTCCCGTCCCGCCCCCGCATCGGCGCCCGTGCCGCCGCTCGCCTCACGGGCGCGCTCCGTCGGCGGTTCGCCGGTACGGGACATCCTGGCCGTCACCGCACGCCCCGAGGTGATCAACTTCGCCGGCGGACTGCCCGCCCCGGAGCTCTTCGACGCGGCCGGGATCGCCGCCGCCTACCAGGCGGTCCTCACCGGGACACCCGCACAGGCCCTCCAGTACTCCACCACCGAGGGCGAACCGCGGCTGCGGGCCGCGCTCGCCGCCCGAACGACCGCCCGGGGCCTGGCCACCGACGCCGACGACATCCTCGTCACCACCGGATCCCAGCAGGCCCTGTCCCTGCTCGCGACCGCGCTGCTGGAGCCCGGCGACACCGTGCTCGTCGAGAACCCCTGCTACCTCGCCGCACTCCAGGCCTTCGCCTTCACCGGCGCGCGGGTCCTGCCGGTGCCCGGCGACGCGGACGGCGTCGACCCCGCCGCACTGGAGGAACTCGTCGTCGGCGAGCGGCCCAAACTGCTCTACACCGTGCCGACCTTCCAGAACCCCACCGGCCGGACCATGCCCGCCGCCCGCCGCGCCGCCGTCGCCGCCGTCGCCGCCCGGCACGGACTGTGGATCGTCGAGGACGACCCCTACGGCGAACTCCGCTTCGAGGGCGAACGCGTGCCCTGGATCGCCGCCCACCCGGGCGCCGAGGACCGCACCGTCCTGCTCGGCTCCTTCTCCAAGGTGATGGCGCCCGGTCTGCGGCTCGGCTGGCTGCGCGCACCGCAGGAGCTGCGCCGCGCCTGCGCCGTCGCCAAACAGGCCGCCGACCTGCACACCCCGACCGTCAACCAGCTCGCCGCCGCCCGCTACCTCGCCGACCAGGACCTCGACGCCCATGTCTCCCGGGTCGCCCGCGTCTACGGCGAGCGGCGCGACGCCATGCTCGCCGGCCTCGCCGACGCCCTCCCGGACGGCTCGACCTGGAACCGCCCCGAGGGCGGCATGTTCCTGTGGGCCAGGCTCCCCGACTCCTACGACACCGCGGCCCTGCTGCCGGAGGTCGTGCGCGAGGACGTCGCCTACGTCCCCGGCGCGCCCTTCCACGCCGGGGCCCCCGACTCCGCGACCCTGCGCCTGTGCTTCGTGACGGAGACCCCCGACCGCATCCGCGAGGGGCTGCGGAGGCTGGGTCGGGGGCTCAGGCCGTAACGGAGCGGAGCCGTTCGGGGGCGCGGGTCAGAGCCGCTCGGGGGTGCGGATTCCGAGCAGCGCCATTCCCTGGTGCAGGGTGCGGCCCGTCAGGTCGCACAGGAGCAGGCGGTTCTCCGCCACCTCCTGCGGCGGCTGCGGCTTGACCACCGGGCACTTGTCGTAGAACGACGTGAACAGCGACGCCAGTTGGTACAGGTACGCGGCCACCTTGTGCGGCGCGTACTCCGCCGACGCCTCGAAGACCGTGGCGCCGAACGCGTCCAGGTGCAGGCCCAGGGCCCGCTCCGCCTCGTGGAGTTCCAGCTCGGGGTGGGCCGCCGGGCCGATGTCGCCCGCCTTCCGCAGGATCGACCGGATACGGGCGTACGCGTACTGGAGGTACACGCTGGTGTCGCCGTTCAGCGACACCATCTGGTCCAGGTCGAACTTGTAGTCCCGGTTCGCCGACGTCGACAGGTCCGCGTACTTCACGGCGCCGATGCCGACCTGCGCGGCCCGCTCCTGGATCTCGTCCTCGGTGAGGTCCCGCGCCTTCTCCCGGACCACCTCGGCGGCCCGCTGCACGGCCTCGTCGAGCAGGTCCTCCAGCCGGACCGTCTCACCCGCACGCGTCTTGAACGGCTTGCCGTCGGCGCCGAGGACCGTGCCGTAACCCATGTTGTGCGCGGTCACGTCGTCGCTCAGCCAGCCCGCCCGGCGGGCCGTCTCGAAGACCATCCTGAAGTGCAGGGACTGACGCACGTCCACGACGTAGATCAGCGAGTCGGCGTGCAGGTCGGTCACCCGGTTCCGGATCGCCGTCAGGTCGGAGGCCGCGTAGCCGAAGCCGCCGTCCGCCTTCTGCACGATCAGCGGGACCGGCTGGTCGTCCTTGCCGCGGATCTCGTCGAAGAACACCACGAGCGCGCCCTCGGACCGCACGGCGACGCCCATCTCCTCCAGCATCCGGGCGGTCTCGGGCATGCCCTCGTTGTACGCGGACTCGCCGACGATCTCGTCGTCCCGGATCTCCATGTCGAGCTTCTCGAAGACCGAGTAGAAGTAGACCTTCGACTCGTCCACGAACCGCTGCCACAGGTCGAGGGTCTCCTTGTCGCCGGACTGGAGGGCGACGACCCGCTTACGGGCCCGCTCCTTGAACTCCTCGTCCGCGTCGAAGACCGCCCGGGACGCCTTGTAGACCCGGTTGAGGTTCGACATCGCCTGCTCGCCGTCGACCTCGTCCGCGGGGGCGAGGGTGCCGGGGTTCTCGATCAGGTACTGGATGAGCATCCCGAACTGGGTGCCCCAGTCGCCGATGTGGTGCCGGCCGAGCGTCCGCTCGCCGGTGAAGTCGAGCATGCCGCGCAGGGCGTCGCCGATCACCGCGGAGCGCAGGTGGCCGACGTGCATCTCCTTCGCCACGTTCGGCTGCGCGTAGTCGATGACCGTCAGGCCCGGGTTCCGCTTCAGCGGCACGCCGAGCCGGTCGTCGGCGGCGCGGGCGGCGAGGGTCTCGGTGATCGCGCGGTCGGCGACGGTGACGTTCAGGAAGCCGGGGCCGGAGACCTCCACGTCCTTGATGACGTCGCCGGTGACGATGTTGCCCACGACCTGGGTGGCCAGCTCCCTGGGGTTCGCCTTCGCCTTCTTGGCGAGCGCGAGGATGCCGTTGGCCTGGAAGTCGGCCCGGTCGCTACGTCGCAGCAGAGGGTCCGCGTCAGCCTCCGGCAGGGCGGCTGACAGGGCGGACGTGAGGCGCTGGTTGACGAGTTCGGTGAGCGACGTGACCGAGGCCATTAGGTGGGAGCCGTTCTCCTCGTGGGATTGATAGACGCGGTCAGTATCCCATGGGGGGCAAACCGAATTTCTCGGCAGCGAGCTCGGGTGGTGTGCTGTGCTGTGCCGTGTGCGGGCCCGGTGGGGGCTGGTCGCGCAGTTCCCCGCGCCCCTGTCTCGGCGGCTGCGCCGCCTAGACTTGGGTGCGCAGCCCTCTTGACCGTACTGGCTGCCCTGGAGAAAGAAGGACGTGCCGATCGTGGCTCTGAGCACCGAGACCACCGACTGGGTCTCCCGTTTCGCGGATGAGGTCATCGAGGAGTCGGAGCGTCGGTCCCCGGGGAAACCGGTCGTCGTCGCGTCCGGTCTGTCCCCCTCCGGACCCATCCACCTGGGCAACCTCCGCGAGGTCATGACGCCCCACCTCGTCGCCGACGAGATCCGGCGCCGCGGGCACCAGGTCCGGCACCTGATCTCCTGGGACGACTACGACCGCTACCGCAAGGTGCCGGCCGGGATCGCCGGCGTCGACGAGTCGTGGGCCGAGCACATCGGCAAGCCGCTGACCTCCGTCCCGGCGCCCAAGGGCTCCGCCCACCCGAACTGGTCCGAGCACTTCAAGGCCGCCATGGTCGAGTCCCTCGCCGAGCTGGGCGTGGAGTTCGACGGGATCAGCCAGACCGAGCAGTACACCACCGGGGTGTACCGCGAGCAGATCCTGCACGCCATGAAGCACCGCGGCGACATCGACGCCGTGCTCGCCCAGTACCGGACCAAGCCCAAGGGCGGCGCCAAGCAGTCGCAGAAGCCCGTCGACGAGGCCGAGCTGGAGGCCGCCGAGGGCTCCGGCGCGGCCGCCGAGGACGACGGCAGCTCCGGCTCGGCCGGGTACTTCCCGTACAAGCCGTACTGCGGCAACTGCGAGAAGGACCTCACCACGGTCACCTCCTACGAGGACGAGACCACCGAGCTGTCCTACACCTGCACCGCGTGCGGCTTCGCCGAGACCGTCCGGCTCAACGAGTTCAACCGCGGCAAGCTGGTCTGGAAGGTCGACTGGCCCATGCGCTGGGCCTACGAGGGCGTCGTCTTCGAGCCCAGCGGCGTCGACCACTCCTCGCCCGGGTCGTCGTTCCAGGTCGGCGGGCAGATCGTCGGGATCTTCGGCGGCAAGCAGCCGATCGGCCCGATGTACGCCTTCGTCGGCATCTCCGGGATGGCGAAGATGTCGTCGTCCCGGGGCGGGGTGCCCACGCCCGCGGACGCCCTGCAGATCATGGAGCCGCAGCTGCTGCGCTGGCTGTACGCCCGCCGCCGCCCCAACCAGTCCTTCAAGATCGCCTTCGACCAGGAGATCCAGCGGCTGTACGACGAGTGGGACAAGCTCGACGCGAAGGTCGCCGACGGCTCGGCCCTGCCGGCGGACGTCGCCGCGCACGCCCGCGCGGTGCGCACCGCCGCCGGTGAGCTGCCCCGCACGGCCCGGCCGATGCCGTACCGGACGCTCGCGTCCGTCGCCGACATCACCGCCGGCCACGAGGACCAGGCGCTGCGCATCCTGTCCGAGCTGGACCCGTCGAACCCGCTCGGCTCGCTGGACGAGGCCCGGCCGCGGTACGACAAGGCCGAGGCCTGGATCAACACGCACGTCCCCGCCGACCAGCGGACCATCGTGCGCGACGAGCCGGACGCCGAGCTGCTGAAGTCCCTCGACGAGGCGTCCCGGGAATCCCTGCGGCTGCTGCTCGACGGACTCGCCGCGCACTGGTCGCTGGACGGGCTGACCCACCTCGTCTACGGCGTGCCCAAGGTGCAGGCCGGGTTCTCCGCGGACGCCACGCCCAAGGAGCTGCCGCCGGAGATCAAGACGGCCCAGCGGACGTTCTTCGCGCTGCTGTACCACCTGCTCGTCGGCCGGGACACGGGACCGCGTCTGCCCACGCTGCTGCTGGCGGTGGGGCAGGAACGGGTGCGGGCCCTGCTCGGGGAGTAGGCGGTACGTCCGTCCGTACGAAGAAGGGGCCCTCGGGATCGAGGGCCCCTTCTTCTGTGCCTTGAGCTAATGCGGCTCAGGCTTGTGCCTCAAGCATCTGCGGCTCAGGCGATGTGGTCCTCTTCGAGCTGCTCCGAGTGGCGCTTCTGGAAGCGTTCCGCGAGGGTCTTCAGCTCGCTGGGGCTCAGGGTCGTCCCGTAGGTCGCCTGGATGTTGTCGCCCAGGACGCGGGGCGTGGGGTAGCTGCCGTCGATCGACTGACGGAAGACCTGGTAGTACGCCTCCTCGTCCGGCTCCGGGTTGCCGCCGCCCTCACCGAGTTCGCGGGTGCGGCCGGGGGCCACCGGGATGGGGAAGCTGCCGGTCTCCTCCGGGGAGGGCTCCGTGACCGGGGGCTCCTCCTCGTGCCACTCGTCGTAGCCCGGGTCGTACGTGGGGTCGTACGCGGGGTCGTAGCCGCCGTGGTACTCGATCTGCTCGGGGTGCCTGGCGTGCAGCCAGGGGCTTTCCTCGGGCTCGGGGCTGTAGTCGTAGGGCCCGGGGTACGGGCCGCCGACGAGTTCGGGGCGCTGCTCGGCGGGAGGCGCCGCCGCGCCCACCCGTGCCGCCCCGGCGGCACGACTGCCCGCGTCCGGGTCCACCGGGGGCAGGACCGCCGGTTCTATGCCCGCCGCGGCCAGGCCCGCCGGGGCCGTCTCCGCGAGCGGGACGCCGTAGCGGGCCAGGCGCAGCGGCATCAGGGACTCCACCGGGGCCTTGCGGCGCCAGGAGCGGCCGAAGCGGGAGCGCAGCCGGGCCTGGTAGACCAGGCGCTCCTGCTCCAGCTTGATGACCTGCTCGTAGGAGCGCAGTTCCCACAGTTTCATCCGGCGCCACAGCAGGAACGTCGGGACCGGGCTGAGCATCCAGCGGGTGAGCCGGACGCCCTCCATGTGCTTGTCCGCGGTGATGTCCGCGATCCGGCCGACCGCGTGCCGGGCCGCCTCCACGGCGACCACGAACAGGATCGGGATCACCGAGTGCATGCCCACGCCCAGCGGGTCCGGCCAGGCCGCCGCGCCGTTGAAGGCGATGGTGGCGGCCGTCAGCAGCCAGGCCGTCTGGCGCAGCAGCGGGAACGGGAT
>NZ_JBEPBM010000059.1:0-30677 GCF_040299205.1 Streptomyces sp. NPDC000983
GGTGATCTTGGTCGTGAACCCGTCTACCAGGAGCTTTCTTCATGCCCGCCGCCGGGGCCCGCAGCCCAACCACCCGTCAGGTTGGAAGGGGCTCACTATCAGACCGCGTGGACGTGGGCGAAGGAGGGCCGTATGCCGGTCCCGGTCCGTCAAGCGCCGTCGGGGACGTGGCTGGTCGACGAGCCCGCCGTTCAGCCGTCCGGGAGGGTGGTGGCGTACTGCCGGGTTTCGTCGGCGGAGCAGAAGGCTGACCTTGACCGGCAGGTTGCGCGGGTGGTTCAGGGAGCCACTGGGCTCGGTCTGCTGGTCGCCGAGGTCGTGACCGAGGTCGGTTCGGGGCTGAACGGGCGGCGGCGCAAGCTGCACCGGGTGCTGTCCGACCCGAAGGCGGCGGTGATCGTGGTCGAGCATCGTGGCCGACTGGCGGCGCCTGCGATGAGGGGAATCATGACAGCACCACCAGGTGAGGTCCAGGACACCTCTCCATGACCGCGCCCCGGGATGCCGTTCGCGCCCACGCCGCTGCTGCCCTGGGTGAACTTCGGGAAGAGGGCTCTCGCTTGTGGCGAATAAGCGATCGTTGAAGCCCTTTGGGGATTGCGCCTACGCTGCCGCATAGCGTGAAGCAAGTCACCCATTGGGTTTAGAGGGAGCCGTCGTTGGAGCCGCACCCCACGCTGCGCGAGACCCTGCAGCGCTTGGACGAGCTCATTCTCGAGCAAAGCCTGAACCGGTCCGAGACCTTCGACCCCGAGGCAGGGGACGGCCGGCCCGAAGACACTGGCCGCCGCCTGCTGAAGGCGGCTCTGCGACGTCGACGGCGACGAGTCGTCATTCACGGCACGGCCCGATGAGGCGCTCCACCGCGAGATGCTGCCCAAGACTGCGTCAACTTGTGCACCCAGAGCAGGACCCGGTGGCGGCCCTGCTGGACCGCTACGGAGTGCTGACCGGCGCTGACGTGCGGGCCCACGGCTCCGTCTCCCGCATACAGTTGGAGCGGATCCTTGAAGGAGCCCTGTGGTCAGTGGCGCCCGAGGAGGGGGAACCCCAGCGATCAGCACCAAGGCCATGAAGTTACTCCTGGCCGCGCTCGGTGATGAAGCATCGAAGTCACTGTGGCGGTCGGCCGAACCCACAGATGCTATGGCAGAGTTCTGCCGAACCATGAGCGTCCGCAACGGCCGCAGGACCACCCTCGATTTCCGCGCCCTCCCCTTGGACACAGCCGTGTCGGGCCTACGCCTGGAATTGGGGCACTGCGCCATTCTCGTCGCCGATGCCCACGCGGTCTCTGAAGCGCGGATGGTGATCCTCTCCCACGCCGACAGCAGCGCATCCATCACGTCCCGCTGCGAATCGCACCCTCCCTCGGCTCCAGCCCGCACCAGCCTGCCTACGGGGAAACCCGCGACACCGGCTCCCGTACCGAACATGCCCACGGCAACGCGGCAGCCGTCGCCATCCGCGCCGCACTCGACGCCTCAACCACCCCGCCGCCGGGGCTCAATCCGCCCCCACCCGCACCGGCCTCGAAACCATCACAGGCGCCCCTCACCGACCCCGCACCGTCGATTCCATCTGGCAGTGAGTGGCCAGAAGAGAAAGCGAACACCACCCATGTATGAGCGAGCACGCCGCCCCACCGCCGTCATCATCGGAGCCAGCGCGACCGGCCTGTTCGCCGCCGCCGCACTGGCCGACACCGCGGATGTCACCCTCGTCGAACGCGACCTTCTCCCCGAAGGCCCACTGGCCCGCCGCGGCGTCCCACAGGCACGCCACGCGCACCTTGTATGGAGCGGCGGCGTGCACGCCTTCAACGATCTGCTGCCGGGTGTCGTCGAGGAGGTCGTGGCCCGCGGCGGACGTCTCGTCCACATCATGGGAGACATGGTTTCCAGAGCCCCCAACGAGGTCTGGTTCCGCCGCTTCCTGGCCACCCACCACCGCAACCTCGTCTGCTCCCGCAACCTGCTGGACGCAGTCCTGCGCGAGCGCGTCCTGGCGCACAAGCGTCTCACCCTGTGCCAGAACACCACCGCACTCGGGCTGGAGGGCGACGCCAACCGCGTCACCGGCGTCCGCGTCACCACGAGCGGTGGCGACACGACCACCCTCCGGGCGGACCTGGTCATCGACGCCTCCGGCCGAGGCTCCCGCACACCCCAGTGGCTGGACGACCTGGGTGTTCCCGCAGCCAAGGAACGCCAGGTTGACGCCGGCGTCGCCTACTCCACCCGCCTCTTCCGCGCCCCGCACAGCGCCGCCTGCCACGACTTTCCGCTCGTCAACGTCCAGGCCAACCCCGCCAAAGCCCCCGGTCAGGGCGGCATCATCGTGCCCGTCGAAGACGGCCGGTGGATCGTCACCCTCTCCGGCACCCGAGGCGGCGAACCCACCAGCGACCCCAACGCCTTCATCGACTTCGCCCTCGGTCTTGGAGACCCCGTCATCGGCGAACTCCTCAAAGACGCCGAACCCTTCGGCGACGTCGCCACCACCCGCTCCACCGCCAACCACCGCCGCTACTACGAGAAGGCTAAGCACTGGCCCGACGGATACCTCGTCCTCGGCGACGCCATCGCCGGCTACAACCCCGTTTACGGCCACGGCCTCACCGTCGCCGCCCAATGCGCCCTCGCCGTAGGGGACATCGTGCGCACCACCCCCCTCACCGCATCCGGCACCGCACGGCGCCTTCAGCGAGCCGCAGCGCGCCCCGTCGGTGCCGCCTGGGATCTGGCAGTGGGCCAGGACGCCTTCTATCCCGGAGCCACCGACACTCCGCCCAGCCCCGTGGAGCGCTTCCTGGCCCGGTTCGTCGACCGCGCGGTCGAGACCGGGGCCGCGAACCCCCGCGCGCTCGGGGCCCTGCTGGATGTGATGAGCCTGGAGAAGTCCGCCACCCGGCTGTTCTCACCCGACATGGTGATGCCGATGCTGTTCGGCCCGAAAAGGCCGCCCCTCCAAGGGCCGCCGCTGAGCGAAGCAGAGCGCAAAATCGCCACCTCATAGAGGCCCGAGCACCCGCACAGCCGCACTCCATGGCGGCAAGCAGGGCCCCTGACCTGTGACTCCGGCCAGCCGCACACCCCCAGCCGTACGGCTCAACTGCTCGTTTCCGCCCGCGAACCGGCGCCGTACTGTTCGAAAACCACACCTCCAGATCCCATCCTCCCCATCCCTGCCCCAGGAGCACCCGTGGACCCCGAACTGCACGAGACGCTTGAGCGCCTGCACCGGCGCATCGAGGAACAGCGTCTCGGCAGTACCCACCTCCTCAACCCGGCCACCCTGGCGAGGACCACCGCCCTGCCCCAGGCGACCGTCGAGGCCCTCCTCCGCGGAGAGACCCCCGAGCCGGAACACCTCGACCAGCAGATCAGGTTCCGGGTCAAGGCACGTACGCGAACCAACCTCGCGGCCGACGCCCAGACCCTGACTCACCTTGCCAATCAGGTCCACCGCCACCTGGGGATCACCCGTCGGCGCGCCCGGAGCATCCTCAACGGCGAAAGGACACCCGAGTACGACGCGCTGCCCCGCCTGGCTGAGATCCTCAGAACCGAAGGCGGAGCGGAATTCTTCACCGCCCCGCCGGCCCAGGTCCTCAACCGCGCACTCCTGGCCGAACTCGACCAATCCAAGACCCCGGCCACGATCGAAGACGTCATGAGACAGCACGGCGTACTCCACACCGACCTGCGCCTGCACGGCACCATGGAACCCGACCAGTTCGCACAGTTCATCGGCAGGATCGTCGAATCCCTCAACCCCCCGACAGGTGAGAAGCAGTGAGCGCCAAGGAGATGAAAGCCCTGCTCGCGGAGCTCGGCGAAGCGGCAGCACAGCGGATCACCCGACCGACGGAACCACGCACGCTGATGCGCGCCTTCTGCGATGCCATGAGCGAGCGCCGCAACCGTCCCATCCAGCTGATCTTCAGTGCCTTCCCGGCGGACCTGGAAGTGTCGGGTGCGCGGCTGGACTGCGGAGACCGGTCCGTCATCGTCGTCGAGGAACGTGCTACGCCGACGGCGCAACTGGTCATCCTGGGACACGAACTGTGGCACGAGGAGAAGAACGACTGCGGCCACCACCTCACCGGCAGCATCCCGCCGGCCGCCCGCAGCCACGGCGCGGATCACCCCGCGACAAGCCTGCACCAGGCCATGGAACGCATCCTTGCCGAGCACCAGGTGCCCCGTGACGCACTCCTCATGATCGCGGCCCGAGCCCAGTCGCACGCAGAGACCGAGGAAGCCGCGGAGACCTTCGGTCTTCTCTTCGGCCGAGCGGTGCGTTCGTGGATGACGGGACCCCACGCGCAGGGTCCCGTCAACGGCTCCACCGTCGAAGGCCGCATCCACCTGTCCCTTTCCAGCCACCACGGACGCATCCTGTGAACCCGTCCGACACGCACTTGCTGTACCTGCCGCCCACAGCGCTGCTGATCGCCGGTCTCGCGCTCAAGATCCCGGCGATCATTCGCTCGTGGAAGGACCCCAACACCCGGGCCACCTGGTTCGTGCTGCTCTTCGCAGCAGCCGTGTTCATCTCCGTGACGCCCGCGAACATCCACCGGATCAACACCCTGACGGGTGTGCCGAACTTCGCCGCACCCTGGGCGTACACCCTCATCAACGCGTTCTGCGGCGCATGCCTCACCATGATCATCACCTGGCGGGAAGAACCCTCGCCCTGCCGAACCCGCCTTATCGCCTGGGCCTGGACCGGCTACGCGACCGTCATCGCCGCGCTGTGGATCACCTTCCTCATGGCCGACGTGCCCGACGAGCGCGTCTACGACCTCGACACCCACTACGCCACCACCCCGTGGATGCGCGAGCACATCGTCCTGTACCTGCTCGGCTACCTCACCTCAACCGTCGTCTCGGCCTGGATGATCTGGACCTGGATCCCCCATGTCCGCGGCCGCTGGCTGAAGGCCGGACTGATCTGCCTCCAGGCCGGCTACGCCATGGGCGTCGCCTTCGTCGCAGCCAAAGCCCTCGCCATCGGAGCACGATGGGCCGGAACGGACTGGGACTCCCTCAACACCCAAGTCGCGCCGCCCTTCGCGCTCCTCGGCGGCACCCTCGTCGCCGCCGGATTCATCCTCCCCGTCGCCGGCCCGTTCCTCCAGAAATGGGCAGGAGAGCAGATCCTGTACTGGACCCTCCTGCCCCTGGCACGCGCGATCCGGCGCGTGGCCCCCTCCTCGGCCAGAGCCAAGGTGGGGCGCCTCGCACCACTCGACCTGCGCCTCATGCAGCGCCAGCAGCACATCGAGGACGGACTGCTGCGCCTCGCCCCGTACTACGACAAGAGCCTCTACCAGCAGGCCTACCGGGCAGTCGCTGATCAACAGGGCGACAAGGCCGCGCGCAGCCTCGCAGGCGCGGTCGCCCTGCGCGCCGCACTCGACGCCTACGGCCGGCAACGACCGCAGGACGACGACGGTGCACCCGCACACATCGGAGAGGAGATCACCGATCACCTCGCACCGATCTCACGCGCGATGGCCCGCCCACGCCGAGTCGAACTCCTCCTCCGTTACCTGCCGCAGGCCCCCTGCCACGTCCGCCCGTCTGTGACGGCACCGCGCAAACCGTCGGCGGACGCCTGAACCGGCGCATTCCCGTGCGGGCCACGGGCGCGACTGCTCCTGGGAGCCCTAGCCGAGGTGGTCGGCGACCATCTCGGCGAACTCGTCGGGGGTGGCCAGGCGGATGCCGAGGTCCTCGGCCTTGGCCCGCTTGGACCCCGCGCCCTCTCCGGCGACGACGAGCGTGGTCCTCTTGGAGACGCTGGAGGACGAGCGGCCGCCGGCCTGTTCGATGAGCTCGTTCATCTGGTTGCGGCTGAGTTTCTCCAGGGGGCCGGTCATCGCACCCGTGACGACCACGGTCATCCCGGCCAACGGCAGGTCCGCACGCTCGGCGTCCTCGCCGGTGTCACCGGCGTCGCCGTCGGACGAGGCGGGCGGGGTGGCTCCGGGTTCCGTCATGTTGACCCCGGCGGCGGCGAGTTTGTCGATCAGCGGGGCCAGTTCGGCGAGTTCGGCGACGATCGAGGGGGCCTTCTCGGTGCCGATGCCGTCGACCTCCTGCATCGCTCCCGCGTCCGCCGCACGGACATGGTCCATGGTCGCGAAGTGCCGGGCGATACGGCGGGACATGGAGCGGCCGGTGCCGCGGACACCGAGCGCGCACAGCACCCGGGACAGCGGCTGGCCCTTGGCCGCGGTGATGGCGGCGAGGAGGTTGTCGGTGCTGGTGGCGCCCATCCGCTCCAGACCCAACAGCTGCTCGCGGGTCAGGGTGAACAGGTCGGCGAGGTCGGCGACGAGGCCGGCGTCGACGAGTTGGACGACGCGGGTGTGGCCGAGGCCCTCGATGTCGAGCTGGTCGCGGCCGGCCGCATAGGACAGGGCGGCCACCAGGTGGCAGTTGCGTCCGTTCTCGCAGCGCCAGCGCTGCTCGCTGGTGTCGATGCCGGCCCCGCAGCGCGGGCATGTCTCGGGGAAGGCGATGGGCTGTTCCTCGCCGGTGCGCAGGTGGGCGACGGGGGCCTCGATGCGGGGGATGACATCGCCGGCCCGGTGGACCATGACGTGGTCGCCCAGGCGCAGGTCGCGGCGGGTGATGTCGGCCGGGTTGTGGAGGGTGGCGTACGTGATGGTGGCGCCGTCGATCTCGACCGGTTCCAGGACGGCGCGCGGGGCGATGATGCCGGTACGGCCCACGTTCCACTCCACCTCCAGCAATCTGGTGATCTTCTCCACGGCCGGCAGCTTGTAGGCGATCGCCCAACGCGGAGCGCGCGAACCCGATCCCGCCGTCCGCTGGTCGTCGGCCAGGTCGGCCTTGATGACGATCCCGTCGATGCCGAACGGCAGTTCCGCCCGCAGGGCGGCGATCTCCTGCACGCGGGCCAGCACCTGTTCGACCGTGTCGGCGGTGATGCCGGGCACCGCGGTGGTGGCGGTGGTGTTCACCCCGTACGCGGCCGCCTGGGCCATGAGGTCGCTGTGCGCGAGTTCGCCCAGCCGCGCGGCGAGCGCCGTGTCGGTGCCGGGTCCGGGCAGGAGGCCGTAGCCGAAGAACGTCATCGGCACCGTGTAGGCGCGCTCCTTGGCGCGCAGGGTGCCCGCCGAGGCGCCGCGCGGGTTGGCGAACGGTTGCCCGCCGTGCGCGGTGCGCACCTCGTTGGCGTGCTCGAATTGGGCGGTCGTCATCAGGATTTCGCCACGGACCTCCACGGTGACCGGCTCGGTGAGCTGGTCCGGAAGGCCCTCAATGGTGCCGATCGCGTGCGAGACGTCCTCCCCGGCCGTCCCGTCCCCTCGCGTGATCAGCTGTCTCAGGCGGCCGGCGGTGTAACGGGCGGCGATCGCGAGCCCGTCCAGCTTCGGCTCGACACTGAACCGCTCGACGTCGTGGCCGATGCGCCGGGCCAGGGACGCGGTCCAGGCGGTGAACTCCTCCGCCGAGAACACGTTGTCCAGACTCAGCATCGCCACCGTGTGCGGGACGTCGCCCTCCACGGCCCCGCCGGCGACCTTGCCCGTCGGGGACTCGGGCAGCACCTGATCAGGATGGTCGGCCTCCCACGCGGCGATGCCGCGCACCAGCCGGTCGTAGGCGTCGTCGTCCATGGCCGACGTCCCACCCGCGTAGTAGGCGGCCGATGCCTTCACCGCGTCCTCGACCGCCTGCGCGTACACGGCGGCATCCATGATCACAACTGCATGTGTCGTCATGTCCGTCATCTTGCCTGCTGCCACTGACATCGCCTGCTGCGGCGGCACGGAACGGGGACAGCGAACACCGACCGCGAACACCGACCGCCAACAGCGACGGCGGCGGAGGGCGCTCGCGCAGCACGGGTCGAGGCCGCTCACACGGTTCCGTCGCCGGACGCGCCCCATTCCGTACGCTGGCAGTCATGCGCACCCGCCCCACTCTGCACTGGACCCCGCCCGCGGACCTGCCGCCGGGCACCACGGATCTGAAACCGCTGGCCGACGCGCTGGGCGCGGGCGGGGTGCTTGTGCTCAGCGGCGCGGGCATCTCGACCGAGTCCGGCATCCCCGCCTACCGGGGCGAGGGCGGGAGCCTGACCCGGCACACCCCGATGACGTACCAGGACTTCACCGGCAGTGCGCATGCCCGGCGCCGGTACTGGGCGCGCGGGCACCTGGGGTGGCGGACCTTCGGCCGGGCCCGCCCCAACGCCGGGCATCTGGCCGTGGCCTCCTTCGCCCGGCACGGGCTGCTGTCGGGGGTCGTCACGCAGAACGTGGACGGTCTGCACCAGGCCGCGGGCAGCGAGGGGGTCGTGGAACTGCACGGGGGTCTGGACCGGGTCAGATGCCTGTCCTGCGGCGCCGTCACCGCCCGCGCCGATCTGGCCGTACGGCTGGAGGAGGCCAACGCGGGGTTCGCGCCGGTGGCGGCGGGGATCAACCCGGACGGTGACGCCGACCTCACCGACGAACAGGTCGCCGGCTTCCGAGTCCTGCCCTGCGCGGACTGCGGGGGCGTCCTCAAGCCGGACGTGGTGTTCTTCGGCGAGACCGTGCCCGCGGAGCGGATCGAGCACTGTCGCCGGCTGGTGAGGGAGGCGGCCTCGCTGCTGGTTCTCGGCTCCTCGCTGACGGTGATGTCCGGGCTCCGGTTCGTCCGGCAGGCCGCTCAGGCGGACATCCCCGTGCTCATCGTCAACCGGGACGCGACCCGGGGCGACGCGCTCGCCTCCACCCGGATCACCCTCCCGCTCGGGGCGGCACTGACCTCGGTCGCCGACAGGCTGGGCGTCCCCGTGGAGGGGCGGACGGCCGTACCGGAAGGACCCTGAGCCCAGCGGGCCCCCGGGGGAACCCCCAGGGCCGCCCTCACCCGCAACCGACCCGGGCAGCTCCTCCGGCGGCAGCCACCCCCGCAGGCGACTCCAGCGACTGGGACAAGGTCGGCAAGCAGCTCGAGACCGTCGCCCCGACCGTGTACTGGGGGCTCGACACCGAGTGGAAGGACTTCGCCGACGCCATCGCCGAGGCCGGCAACGTCACCGATGCGCTCGGCCGGCAGAAGGCGGAGTACAAGGCGAAGGTCACCAAGATCCAGGAGACCTACGGCAAGACCATCGAGGGCACCTCGTTCGTCGACGTCTCCCGCGGGGACTGGAGCGATCCCGGAACGTTCTACATCGCCGACATCGGCTGCTCCGAGATCGCCCGCGACGACATCGGCCTGGACCTCCCCGAGGCGGCCGAGGGCAAGGACCCGCTGGCCTACGAGTCCCTGCCGTTCGAGCAGATCGGCGAGCTGTCCGAGTACGACGTCGTCACCTACCCCGTCGACGCCGACGGCAAGCCGACCGAGCCCTTCACGCCGGTGACCAAGACCAACACCTGGAAGTCCCTGCCCGCCGTGACCTCCGGCCGGGCGCTGGGCGTCTTCTGCCCCGGCAACAACTCCTACGGGCCCGTCAACCAGTACCTGGACTCGCTCGACAGCGCACTGGCGACCCTCCCCGGCAAGCAGTGACAGCCCTCACCCTGCGGCAGGACGGTCCGGGCACCAGGACGGTGCCCGGACCGCCCCGTCGTCTGCTCGGCCTGACCGTCGCGCTCGTGACACTGCTGGCCCTGCTCGTGCTGAGCCTCGTGATCGGTTCCACGGCCATCGCGCCGTCGGTGGTGTGGGACGCGCTGCTCCACTCCTCGGCCGGCATCGACCAGTTCGCGATCCGCGACTTCCGGCTGCCGCGCACGATCGTGGGTCTGGTCGTCGGCGTCGCCCTCGGTCTGTCCGGCGCACTGATCCAGGCCCTCACCCGCAACCCCCTGGCCGATCCGGGCGTCCTCGGCGTCCATGCCGGCGCGTCCTTCGCGGTGACGGCCGCCGTGGGCCTCTTCGGCGTCCGCGACGTCCAGGGCTACATGTGGTTCGCGTTCGCCGGAGCACTGATCGTCACGCTCCTGGTGCTCGCCCTCGGCTCGACCCGGCAGGGCTCCACGCCGGTGGTCATGGTGCTCGCCGGGGTCTGCGTCGGCGCCGTGTTCGGCGGCGCCCGGGAAGCGCTGCAGTTGACCGACCCGGACGCCTTCGACGCGATGCGGAACTGGAACGCCGGGTCGATCGCGGGCCGCCCGCTCGAGGTCGTGTGGCCGGTCCTGCCGTTCCTGGCGGTGGGACTCGTGCTGGCCTTCGCGGTGTCGGGCCCGCTCAACGCCCTGGCCCTGGGGGACGAACTCGCGGTCGCCCAAGGGGTCCGGCTGGGACGCACCCGCGTGCTCGCGGTGATCGCACTCACCCTCCTCGCCGGAGGCGCCACCGCGATCGCCGGACCCATCGGATTCGTCGGACTCATGGTGCCGCACGTGGCCCGCTGGATCGTCGGCCCCCACCAGCGCTGGATCTTCGCCTACAGCATCCTCCTCGCCCCGAGCCTGCTGCTGGTCTCCGACATCCTCGGCCGCGTCGTGATGAGACCCGGCGAGATCCCCGTGGGTGTCGTCACCGCCTTCGTCGGCGCCCCCGTTCTCGTCGCCCTGGTGCGGCGGAAGAAGTCGAGCGGACTGTGAACACGCACATCGCGCCGGTGCCCTCCGGACGGCGGATGCTGGTGCTGCGGAGCCGGTGGATCGCGGTACGGCTCCAGTGGCGCTCGGTCGCCGTCTGCGCGGTGCTCGCGGTCGCGATCGCCGCTACGGCGGTCCTCGCGCTGATGACCGGCTCGTACGCGCTGAGCCCCGGGCAGGTGCTCGCCGCACTGACCGGCCGGGAGAGCGGCATCGTCCACGACATCGTCGTCGAGTGGCGGCTGCCCCGGGTGACCGCGGCACTGGTGTTCGGCGCGGCCCTGGGCGTGAGCGGGGCGGTCTTCCAGTCCCTGCTGCGCAACCCCCTCGCCGACCCCGGCATCGTCGGCTTCGCCCAGGGCTCCTACACCGGCGCCCTGATCGTGATCCTGGTCGTCAACGGCACGTATACGCAGCTGGTCGGCGGGGCGTTGGTGGGCGGGATGGCCACCGCCGTGGCCGTGTACCTGCTCGCCCACCGGCGAGGTGTACAGGGCTTCCGGCTGATCATCGTCGGCATCGGCGTCTCGGCGATGCTCGGGTCGCTCAACACCTGGCTGATCCTCAAGGCGGACCTGGACCAGGCGATGTCCGCGGCCGCGTGGGGTGCCGGCTCGCTCAACGGCGTGTCCTGGGACCAGGTCGCCATCGGCGGCGCCTGCATCGCCGGACTCCTGCTGCTGGCCGGGATGCTGAGCCGGCCGATGCGGCAGATGGAGCTGGGCGACGACGCGGCCGCCTCACAAGGGGTCCGGGTCGCGCCCGTACGCCTGGGCCTGATCCTGGTGGGAGTGGCGCTGACGGCGACGGTCACGGCCGCGTCGGGGCCGATCGCGTTCCTCTCCCTGGTCGCCCCGCAGATCGGCCGCCGGCTCGCCCGCACCGCCGGCATCACCCTCGCCCCCGCCGCCTTCGTCGGCGCGCTGCTGTGCCTGGCGTCCGACTACCTCGCCCAGCACGTCGCCCCCACCCCGCTGCCGGTCGGCATCGTCACCGTCGTGCTCGGCGGCGGCTACCTCGGACACCTGCTGTTCACCGAAGCCAGGAGACGACTGTGACCGCACCCCCGCCCGGCACCGCGCGCCTGCGCGGGGAACCGGCGACGCTCGGCTGCGACAGGCGGACCGTCTCCGAGGACCTCTCCGTGGCGATCCCCGACGCGTCGTTCACGGTCGTCGTCGGCCCGAACGGCTGCGGCAGGTCCACCCTGCTGCGCAGCCTGTCCCGACTGCGCGAGCCGTCGGCCGGGCAGGTCGTCCTCGACGGTGCCGGCATCAACTCCTCCCGGACCAAAGAGGTGGCGCGACGGGTCGGGCTGCTGCCGCAGACCTCGACCGCACCGGACGGAATCACCGTCGCCGACCTCGTGGCCCGGGGACGCCACCCCCACCAGGGCTTCGTGCGGCAGTGGACCGAGGACGACGAACGGGCCGTACTCAGGGCGATGCACCAGACCTCCGTCGCCGACCCGCACCACGCCGGCCACACCCTGGTCGCCGACAACACCGACGTGGAGAGCCCGAGCAATGTCTGATCCGTTGGTCGAGAAACTGTCGACCGGTGAGTGGAGCCCGGAACGCTTCAGGCGACACCTCGAGGAGACGGGCGCACCGCTGGTCGAGCGGGTTTCCGCGGACGAGGTCGAGGTGACGTTCGTCGACGAGTCCCAGGACGACACGGCGGTCAGCCTCGCCGTGGTGATCGGCCCCAGAATCGGCTTCAACCCCATCGAGGAGCAGTTCGCCCCGGTGCCAGGGACCCCGTTCCGCGTACTCACCCTGCGCATGCGTTCCGACCTGCGCTTCTCGTACGTGTTCACACGACGTGGGCCGACAGGCGAGGGCGAACGCGTCCCGGACCCGTTCAACCCGCCGCCGCGGTTCTCGCAGTGCTCGGTGGAACGCTTCTCCGGCGCCTCCGTGGCCGTGCTCCCCGACGCGGCGCCGTTGCCCTGGCTCGAACAGGCACAAGCGCGGCCGGCCCCGGCCGTGGAAGCCGCCGTGCTCGCGAGCGAACTCCTGGGCGACGAACGCCGCATCCGGGTCTCGATGCCGCCGGGAGACCACTCGTCACAGAGCGCCCTGCCCTTCGTGATCCACCTGGACGGGACACCGGACCACAGCGCGCCGAGCGTGCGTGACGCCCTGGTCCGGGCGGGACTGATCCGACCCTGCGCGGTCGTCCTCGTCGATCAGCCCGCACGCCGGCGCGACAAGGAACTCCTCTGCGACCCGGCGTTCTCCCGCATGCTGGTCCAGGAACTGCTGCCATGGCTCCGCCACCGCTATCCGCTCTCCCGGGACCCCCGTGACGTCGCGCTGGCCGGCGAGAGTTTCGGCGGCCTGTGCGCCGGCTGGACAGCGCTCCACCACCCGACGGCGTTCGGCAACGCCATCCTCCAGTCCCCTTCGTGCGGGTACCACCCCGACCTCAGATGGGGCACCGGAGCGGGCGAACTGCTGCGCCGCACCCCCGTACCGACACTGATCGCCGACTACCTGGCCGCGCCCACGGCACCGATCCGCATCTTCCACGACGTCGGTGAGCTGGAGACCTCCCACACCCACAGCCGCTGGCTGGACCACGTCCTCAATGTGAAGGGCTACGACACCCTCTACAGGGAGTTCGCCGGCGGGCACGACTACGCATGGTGGCGAGGCCTCCTCGCCGATGCCCTGCTCTGGTGCTTCCCGACCGGGAGCCCGGATGGGAGCCAGGCGTGAGCAACTCCCTGCGTTCCCCTGGCGCCGACGCCGCGGGACTGGGGCGCGGACCGTTCACCCGACGGCTGCCCGTGCTCCTGCTCGCACCCGCCGAACCGCTCGATGCCCCGCCGTTCGCATACGGGCCGGGGACCACCCCGGGCCGGTTCCTGCTGCGCGTCATCCTCTCGGTCCGGCGGATCAGCGTTCCCGCGATGCTGCTGGCGATCGTGTGGCAGGTGGGGGAGTCCGCGGTTCCGGTGGTGATGGGCCTCGCGGTCGACCGGGCCCTCGCTACCGGGGACGAAGGACAACTGGCCCTGTGGCTCGGCGTGCTGGTGGCCCTCTACCTCGCACTGACATCGGCGGCGAGGCTCTCGCTCAGGCTGACCGCCCACGCGGTCCAGGTACTCCAGCACCGACTCCGCGCCACCCTCTCCACGGGCGTCCTCCACCCGGTCGGCGGCACCGGCCGCGCACCGGACGGCAACGTGGTCTCCGTGATGACCAGCGACGTCGGACGCCTGGCCAACGCGGTGATCCTGACGATCATCCCGGTCTCAAGGATCACCGCCATCGGATTCATCGCGGTATCGCTCCTGACGACGCACTGGCTGCTCGGACTCGTGGTGCTGATCGGGGCGCCGATCGCGGTCTGGTCGATGGGCATGCTCAGCGAGCGGCTCTCCCGCGACACCCGCGCCTACCAGGAGCTGCTGGCCTCCACCGTCGGACAGGCCACGGACCTGGTCGCCGGCTACCGGGTGATCAAGGGGATGCGTGCCGAGACCGAGGCGACGCGCCGCTACCGGCAGGCGAGCCAGGAGACCCTCGTCGGCGCCAAGCGCAATGCCGGCCTGCTGTGCAGATTCCTCGTGGGCTCGGGCGCGGTCAGCGGCACGTTCGTCGCCGCTGTCGTGGGGCTCGCGGGCTGGTTCGCCGTCGACGGACAACTCGGCATCGGCGGGCTGATCACCGCCGTCGGCCTCGCCCAGGCACTGCTGCCGCAGATCCAGGCCATCGCGAGCACATCCGTCCCCAACCTTGCCGGCGCCCGCGCCTCGTCCGTACGCGTCCTCGACGCGCTGCGGGACAACACCACGCCGACGGCCGAACCCGACGACGTGACCCGGCCGGAGGTCGCCGCGCTGCCCGACCTGGACGTCGTCGTGCCCCACGTCTCCGGGCCCGGCGTGACGATCCGGGTCGAGCCCGGCGAGCTCGTCGGCGTACGCGCCGACGACCGGACCGCCGCCCGCGTCCTCCAGGCGCTGCTGGACCCACAGGCCGAGGGCGGGGTCGAGGCGCGGCTCGACGGGACCGCGGCGCGGGAACTGTCCCTGGCCCACTACCGCTCCCGGGTCACCGTCGCGCCGCACCGCGCGACGCTCTTCAGCGGCACCCTCCGCGACAACGTCGCCATGACCGCGGGCACGCCCGAGCAGGTCGACGCCGCGGTGCGAGCCGCCGCCTGCGACGACTTCGCGGCAGACCTGGACGCCCCGGTCGGCGAGGGCGGCAGCCGGCTCTCCGGCGGCCAGCGCCAACGGGTCGCGCTCGCCCGCGCCCTGGCGAGCGGCGCGCCGGACCTCGTACTGCACGACCCGACCACCGCGGTCGACTCGGTCACCGAGCACACGATCGCAGGCCGGCTGCGCGCCGTCCGGGCAGGCCGCTCGACACTGCTGATCGCCTCGGCCCCGGCGCTCCTCGCCGCCTGCGACCGCGTCGTCGAGCTGCCTGACGACGTACCCGCACTCTCGAGGACGGCCCTGTGAACGGCACCACCACCGCGCCCCAAGACACGGCTTCCGATGCCGGGCTGCCGGTCGCCTGCGGCCGCGAGACGGCCAGGGAGGTGTGGCGGCTCAGCCGCGGCCACCGGCTCCGCCTCGCCGCGACCGGGGTCCTGGGGATCGTCAGCACCGGCGTCGACCTGATCGTCTCCGTGGCGATCGGATTCCTCGTCGACCGCGTGCAGGCCGGCACCGCGGACCTCGCCACCGTGCTGACGGTCACGGCCGTCATGGTGCTCTCCGCAGTCCTCGGCGCCGCGGGCACCGCGCTGACGATCGTGCTCGCCACCCGCGTCTACCACTCCATCCTCGCCGCGCTGCGCGAGCGGCTCGTGGCCCGCGCCATGACGCTCCCTCAGCACCTCGTCGAGCGCGTCGGTACCGGAGACCTGATCTCGCGGTCCAGCGACGACGTCACCGCGGTCGCCGACGCCGCCCCCGCGGTGATCCCGGTACTCGCCGTCAGCGCCTTCACCATCGTCGTGTCGCTGGGCGGACTCGCCGCACTGGAATGGCCCTACGCGGCCGCCTTCGCCATCGTCCTGCCGGTCTACGTGCTGGCCGTGCGGTGGTACCTGCGCATCGGACTGGGCGTCTACCGCGCCGAACGGACGGCGATGAGCGCGCGAGCCCAACAGATCCTCGAATCCCAGCGCGGCCACGCCACCGTGCTCGGCTTCGGACTCGCCGAGCAACGACACCGGGCCGTGATGACCGACTCCTGGCGCGTCGCACGGCAGTCGCTCCGCGCCCGCACCGTGCTGAGCATGCTCAACGCCCGGCTCAACCTGGGGGAGTGCCTCAGCCTGGCCGCCGTACTCGTCGTCGGCTTCGTCCTCATCGATCACAACGCATCGACCGTCGGCGGCGCCACCACCGCCATGCTGCTCGTGCTACGCCTGCTCGGACCGGTCAACCAACTGCTGCTGGTCATCGACACCCTCCAGTCCGCCCTCGCATCGCTGAGCCGCATGATCGGCGTCGTCACGATCCCACCCAGTCCCTCGGACGCCCCGGCGCAGGCCACGAGCACCCCGGTACGGCTCGACGAGGTCTCGTTCCGCTACGGCGAGGGGC
The DNA here is from genome assembly GCF_040299205.1 of Streptomyces sp. NPDC000983. Classification (NCBI taxonomy): domain Bacteria; kingdom Bacillati; phylum Actinomycetota; class Actinomycetes; order Kitasatosporales; family Streptomycetaceae; genus Streptomyces; species Streptomyces sp. NPDC000983. The sequence continues at coordinate 16,167 of NZ_JBEPBM010000059.1, forward strand.
CACGGGTCCTCGACGGCATCACCCTCGACATCCCGTCAGGCCAGCGCGTGGCCGTCGTCGGAGTCTCCGGGGCGGGCAAGACCACGCTCGCCGGCGTCATCGCCGGCACCCACCTGCCCGAGGCCGGGAGGGTGACCCGCCCCAGCCGTACGGCGATGATCACCCAGGAGGTCCACGTCTTCGCGGGCACCCTGCGCGACAACCTCACCCTCGCCGCACCCGGGGCCGCCGACCACGACCTCCATGCGGCGCTGGAAGCCACCGGCGCCGCATCGATCCTCGACGTCCTCCCCGACCGGCTGGACACCCCGCTCGGGGCCGGCGGACACCCGCTCACCGACGCCCAGGCACAGCAACTCGCCCTCGCCCGCCTGCTCCTCACCGACGCCGATCTCGTGATCCTCGACGAAGCGACCGCCGAGGCAGGCTCCGACTACGCCGGACAGCTCGACCGCGCCGCCGAAGCCGTCCTCGCCGGGCGCACCGCGGTCGTGGTCGCGCACCGCCTCTCCCAAGCGGCGACGTGCGACCGGATCGTGGTGATGCAACGCGGCCGGATCATCGAGACCGGCACCCATGGAGAGCTGGTTGATGCGGGTGGTGTGTACGCCGGATTGTGGACGGCCTGGGAGGCCGCCCGGTGACACCGGCACGACCGGGCCGGCGTTGCCGCCGTGGCCCGCCGCGGGAGTCAGGAACATTCCGCCGGCTGCCGGTTGACCAGAGCGTCCTGCCACGCGCCGCCCGGTGGCAGGCCGACGCGCGGGTCGTCCACCCACGCTCGCCAGCCGGGCCCCGCGTGCACCCACCTGCTGGAGCAGCCCGGTCAGACCCGGTCCAGGGGTCGGTGCGGACCGCTGGGAAGCTCCGTCTCGATCGAGTCGCCAGGGCGCACTACGCCGCCTTCCCTCACGATGCTCATGATTCCGGCTTTGCGCACGATGTTCCCCGCCTCGTCGCGGCCGACGACCTGCTTCAGCAGTCCGTCCCGGAAGTTGTCGATCTGCAGACAGGGATTGCGGAGACCGGTGACCTCCAGGACGGCGGAGTCGCCGATGCGCAGCAAGGTGCCGACCGGCAGACCGAGCAGGTCGATGCCGCCCGTGGTGATGTTCTCGCCGAGTTCGCCGGGCGCCACCTCAAAGCCTTCTCCGCCGACCTCGGCGAAGAGCTCTTCATGAATGAGGTGGACCTGACGCAGGTTCGGCTGGGTCGGATCCTGCGCCACGCGCGAGCGGTGCTTGACCGTCACACCGGCGTGCACGTCCCCCTCCACACCAAGACCGGCGAGCAAGGTGACGCTCTCCCGGTTCGGCTTGGTGAACGAATACTCGCCGTTGCTGCTGACCGCCGTCACTCGCCCGCTCATACCTCGAACCCCCTCGTAGGTAACCGCTACCAGCCATGAGCCTAGCCTCGCGCCTCAGCGGCCTACTCGGACCACGCGATGCGCACGGTGTTCGAAGCCCTGACTCCGGCTTTTCCCCCGGGCACCCCGCGCCCGGATCAAGGCATGGAGCGTCGTGCCACGGTGCTCGGGGACCGGTACGGAGCCTGCGCGAAAAACCGTTGGCGCAGCCACGGCGGCCAGTGCTACGTTCCGCATGCCGTGGAAGAGTAACGAGGAGGTGGTACCCGTGAACGCAGTATCGACATGGGTGCTCTCCTCCGGGGTCACGGTCGGGCGATAGGTCGTCCGGGAGCGCCGTTCAGTGGCACTCCCGAAAGGCACGACCATGCACTTCACCTCCGAACAACGCCTCGACGACGGCGTCCTCGAGCGCGCGTTCACCCTCGGCGAGATCCCCGGCATTCTGTGGACGCCCGCGTCCGCAGCCGCACCCGCGCCGCTGATCCTGCTCGGCCACCCTCCACTCGGGCTGCGCAGGATGTACCCCCGTCTGGTGGACCGGGCCCGGCACGCTGCGGCGGACGGCTTCGCCACGGCCACCATCGAACTCCCCGGAAGCGGCGACCGGCCCCGCTGGCCCGCAGCCGAGCAGGCCCGCGCCGATCTGCGCCGGGCGCTGGAGGCCGGCGAGCCGGTGAGCGACGAGATCGTCGACGCCCTGATCCTCCCGCTGGTCGACAAGGCGGTCCCGGAATGGCAGGCCGCCCTGGACGCCCTGCTCGCGCTGCCCGAAGTCGGCGGCCCGGTCGGGTACTCGGGGGGAGTGATTTCCATCGGGACCCGGCTGGCGGTGGTCGAGCCGCGCATCTCGGCCGCCGTCCTGTTCGCGGGGAGTTTCGTGCCTCGTGCCATGTTCGATCAGGCCCGGCAGGTCACCATTCCGCTGCACGTCCTGCTGCAGTGGGACGACGAAGGCAACGACCGGCAGGCCGCCCTGGAGTTGTTCGACGCCTTCGGCTCCAAGGAGAAGACGCTGCACGCCAACATGGGCGGGCACACCGGCGTCCCGCAGTTCGCGGGGGACGCTGCGGCCCAGTTCTTCGCCCGACACCTGAAGTGACGCCGGGCGGTGAGGCCGTCGGAGTGTGATGCCTTTGACTTCCCGGCCCGGGGAACGAAGGACAGTCCGGCTCACAGGCCGACGGCCTCGCTGCGTTCTCTGATCGCCGTTCCCTTCCACCCCCTGGCGACGGCAGACTGTGGAGGTGGACGCTGACCTCTACCCTGATCTGGCTGCTGCGGGCAGCCTGGCCGCAGCGCTGGAACAGTTGGCGGCGGAACTCGGTGCCGATCTCACCGTGATGCCCGCCGTTGGGAGCCCCCTCGTTTCGGCGGGCATCGCCTCGTCCGTCCCGGAGCGCAAGCCGCTGTCCGTTCACCTGGGGGCGGAGAGTCGTTGGTTCGGTGTATCGGGCTGGAGCCGCGGCGTCGAACTCATCACCGGAGCCACGCCCGAGCTGGCGGATGTCGTCAGGGCCGGAGCGGCGTGGGGGCAGGGCAGGAACCTGCGGGAGCTGCGGGCGGAGCTGTCGTTTCTGCGCTTCAGCAAGCGCGCCGAGGCTCACGAACGCGGGCCGGCCGCGGTGGTGGAGCTGCAGTGGCGCACCATGCGGGAGCAGGCGGCCGAGGAGCCGGATTTCGCCGGGTTCGGCGAACTCGTGGAAGCGGCGTACGCACAGCCGCGGCTGCGACAGCTCTATGTGTTCTCCAGCCACTGGACGCTCGGCTTCAGCTCCTGCACCGGATACCCGTTCCGGCTCGAGGCGGCCCTTGTCCCGGCACGCAGTGGCAGCGCCTTCCGTGTGGAGAGGCATCCGTTCTCCGGTGACGTCCTCGGCGAGGCTGCCACAGCCGAGGAAGCCGTCGCCCTGGCCGTGCGTCACCTCCGCACCGATCCGGGTCCGGCCGTCGCGGGAACCGCCGAACAAGAGGGGTGACGAGCCACGTCATTGACCGTCACCGGTCCCATGGCCAGTTGGTTTCCCATCAGTGGCCGATCCGCCTTCCCGTCGCGCCCTGCGGGAGCCTGGCCCCGGTTTGTCGTCGTGCCCTCGTGGCGGGCTTCACAACAGGTCGGGTGCCTTCTCCTGGGCGGGTTCCTCGGATGCCGGGTGATCTGGAGTGCCGGTCGGGGCGGCGGCGCGCAGAGCCGCTTCGACCCGGCGGTTGCTGGTCATGGATGCCGTGACGGCCGTCATCGCCAGGAGGAGGACGGCGGCGGCGTAGAGCGGGCTGCGGACGCCGTACGTGGTGGCCAGCCAGCCGCCGAGGAAGGCCCCGAAGGGGGCGGCGCACATGGCCAGCATGCGGGAGGTGGAGGCGACCCGGCCCATGAGGTGGGGCGGGACGATCGCCTGACGGAGGGAGGGCCCGAGCACCATCGTGGCGCCCATGCCTGCCCCGCAGACGGCGAGCGCAAGTCCGGCCGCGTACGGGTTCGGGGCGGCGGCAAGGCCCAGGATGGCGAGCCCTTCGACGGCGGCCGTGCAGGTCAGTGCGGTGCCGGTACCGAGTCGCCGGCCAAGGTAGGAGGCGATGCCCGCACCGAACAGGCCGCCGGTGGCTTCCGCCGTCAGAAGCAGGCCGAAGCCGTAGGTGTCGATGCCGAGGCGCTCGTGCGCGAAGAGGGCGAGGACGGTTTCCACGGCGAGGAAGGCGACGTTCCCGACTGCTGGGCGGAGCGCGAGCCCGAGGAGCAGCCGGTCGCGGAATACGTACGAGGCCCCGGCTCGCGCCTGCCGGAGCAGTGACTCGCGGATCTCCGGCACGGGCCGGGGCACGGCGGGAAGTGACCGTACGAGTAGTGCGGAGACCATGAACGACAGCGCGTCGGCGAGCAGCGGGACCGCCCGCCCGAGCGCGAGCAGGGCACTGCCCGCGGGCGGTCCCGCGAAGCCGGACATGGCGGTCTGGGTACCGCGCAGGCGGGAGTTGGCGCGCTCCAGGAGTGCGGGTTCGCGGCCGAGCAGATCCGGGAGGTAGGCCGTGGCGGCGGTGTCGAAGAAGAGTCCGCCGAGGCCGAGCAGGAAGGCGACGGCCGCGAGCAGCTGAATACTCAGCACGTCGAGCGCGGCCGCTGCCGCCGGTATCGCGAGCAGCACCGCACGCACCGCGTCGGTCACCCACATCGTGCGCCGGCGGTCCCAGCGGTCCACCAGCGCACCGCCGAGGACGCCGAAGAGCAGCCATGGCAGTGTGCCGGCGGCCGTGACGACGGCGAGCGCCATGGGGTCCCGTGTCAACGTCAACGCGAGCAGCGGCAGTGCGGCGTGCGACACCCCGTCGCCGAGTGAGGACACCGTCTGCGCAGTCCACAGCCGTCCGAATCCGGTCGGCAACTTCGTTGCGTCCGAGGTCACTTGGCGCCCCCCTCGGCCTGCTCGCGCGGTTCAGGGTGGAAGAGTGCGAAGACGAGGGAGGCGTCCGGCAGCGACGGATCGGACAGCTCCCGGTACTCGTCCGCCAGTGCCTGAAGCCGCGCCCCCAGCTGTGCGAACTGCTCATCGGTGAGGCGCAGATGCGCCATCCGTACGTGCCGGCCGTCCGCCGGTGACGACTCCAGGTCCGCCACCGCATGGCGCATCAGCACATCCGGCCCTCCCCGGCCGGGATCCGGCAGCTCGATCGACCGTGCGGCCATTGCGTAGTACCGCTCGGTGACACCCCGCACCTTCCGCGTCCGCACCACCTTCACCAGGCCGGCCCGCTCCAGCAGCCGTACGTGGTAGCTGGAACTCCCCTTCGCGAGGCCCAAACGGTCGGCGATCTGCGTGATCGTCGTCGGCTCGAAGCGGAGCACGGCCATGATCCGGTGGCGCGTGAGATTGGAGACGGCGCGCAGTTGTTCGTCCGTGGTGACGTGAAACGTCTCGGGAAGGTCGTCGGTAGGCATGCGAGCAATGGTCAACAATCCTTGACCATTGGGCAAGGGATTTTCCGCGGACCTTCGGATTCCGTATGGTCCGCGCGCGGGTGACTCGTGTGATCCGCCGGATGAATGCGGGGGTTGAGGGTGCTCCACCAGGGCCGCAGCGCACTGTTGCAGGACCTTGCCGCTCGGCGCGTCGCCGTGAAAAGGCGCCTCGCCCCTGTCAGTCCTGCCCGTATCCCGGGCTGTCCGGGGCCGGGGGGAAGGCCAGACCGGTCGGGGTGTTGAGGCCCGTGAAGCCGAGTGTCACCTGTCCTCCTCCTGCCTCGCGGACGCGCACCACGCGGTTGTTGAACCCGTCGGCCACGTACAGGTGACCGTTGCCGTCGAGGGCGAGTCCGAGCGGGGAGTTCAGTCCGGTGACGGGAACGGTGCTCTGCCGCCCGCTTGCGGTGGCCACCTTCACCACGCGGTTGTTGCCGCTGTCGGCGACGTACAGGTCGCCGCCGGCGCCGAGTGCCAGCCCGGTCGGCTGGGAGAGGCCCGTCGTGGGCACGGTCTGCCGGCCGCCTCCGTCCACCGCGACCCTGACGACCCGGTCGTTGACGAAGTCGGAGACGTACAGATGCCCGTCGGGTGCCCAGGCCAGCCCCCACGGGTGCAGCAGTCCCTGTGTGGCGAGCACGGTCCGGCCCCCGCCGTCGGCGGCCACCTTCACGATCCGGTCGTTGAAGCTGTCGGCGATGTACAGGTTCCCGGCCGGGTCGACCGCGAGCCCCAGCGGGCGCGACAGATCGCCCGCCGCCACGACCGACTGCTCCCCGCCGTCCGGAGGCAGGACGACGACCCGGTTGTTGCCGGTGTCGGAGACGTAGAGCCGGCCGGCGGCGTCCCAGGTCATGCCGGTCGGACGCACCAGACCGTCGACAGGGACGGTGACCTGTTCACCGTTGGACAGCGTCAGCACCCGGTTGCCGCCGTAGTCGGACACGTACGGGGCCGGGCCGACCGGCGTGCCGGCGTCACCGGCCCGGACGGCGTCCGTCGCCCCGGCGGGCAGCGCGCAGAGCAGGACCAGGCCCACGGCGGCGGCCAGCCGCCGGGACCACCTCCGGGTCGGCCCGAGGCCGCCATTCGTCGCCGATCCGGCCGTCATCCGTTCCATGACTCACCCGCCTGTGTGCTCCGACGGCCGGCCCCGTGCCGTGCCCCCGCCGACCCTAGGAAGCGCCGCGGGCCGGTGCGGTAGCCACGCCACCGGGCCGTTCCCCCGCCACCCCAATGCCCCTGGAACACATCGGTCGGGAGGCGCCACGCCGTGGCCCGGCGCGCTCTGGCCGTATCGGAGCGAGCGCAGCACTGCAGGCCGTTGGTGTCAGTGGCCGTCTGTAGCATCCGTGGCCAGGCTAGCGACCCGACCACCCGCTTGCGGGGAGGGCCGGGCTCGTGAACGGGCTGCGAGGAGCGTGTGGCAATGACGAACAGTGGCGAGGTCGGCCGGCTGACGCTGGATGCGGACGACGAGGCCGCCTTGCTGCGGCCGTTGGGGTTCGCCGAGGGCGCGGGTCTGCCCCTTGCCCTGTGGGCGGATCTGGCACGCGCCCTGTCGGGCCACCCGTGGACGGCTCAGGACGTGAGCAGGTACCGGAACCAGGCGGGTGAACTCCTGGTCGAGACGCAGACCCGGGCGGGCGCGGCCTACCGGTTGCGTGCACCGGGAGACCGGTCGGACGAGCGGCGGACACAACAGGCAATCACCAGCGCCTTGCTGGCCGCAGTGCCTGTCAACGGGGCCGACGGGCGCCCCGACTGGCCGGCTGCCGCGCCGTACATCGTCGACCACCTCGCAGCCCATGCCGCCGAAGCCGGTGTCCTGGATGAACTCCTGGAAGACGCCGAGTACTTGGTGCACGCCGCCCCGCGAGGACTGCTCCGCGCCGTCAACATCCCCGGCTCGGCCCAGGGGCGGGTGCGGCGGAGCATTTACCGGGCATCCGTTCACCTCCACGCCACCGCGGGCCTGCCCGAAAGGCGGGACATCCTCGCCGTCGACGCCGCACGCCATGGCGAGACCGGCCTTGCCGGGGAACTGTCCCGAGGCCGCCCCTGGAGTCCGCGCTGGGCGACCGGCTCGATGGTCCATCCCGCGCTGCGCTTCACCCGTACCGGACTGGGCGTGGATGCCGCCGCGTGCACCGTCATCGACGGGCGCCCCCACGCGGTGACCGGCTGCTACGACTCCAGCGTCCGCGTGTGGGACATGACCGACGGTACGGAACGCCTGGTCATCACCGAGGACGACGGGGTCTACGCACTGGACTGCACCGAGATCGACGGGCGCCCCCATGTAGTCACCGGAACCTGCTCCGGCGGCCTGCGGGTGTGGGACCTGGACACCGGCGCCGAGCGGTTCGCCCTCAAGGGGCACAAGGGCTGGATACGGGCGGTGGGCTGCACGGTGATCGACGGCCGGCCGCACGCGGTGACCGCGGGAGAGGACTGTCTGGTCCGAGTGTGGGACCTGGTCGACGGCTCGGAACGAGCGCGGATGCCCGGCCACACCGACGAGGTACGCGCGGTGGCCTTTGCCGAGGTCACCGGCCGGTCCGTGGCCGTGACCGGGGGCTATGACGACACGGTCAGGCTGTGGGACCTGGAAGACGGGGTCGAGAGGGCCGTGCTCACCGGTCACACGTCCGCCGTGTACTCCGTGTCGTGCACGGTCATCGACGGCATCCCCCACGCCGTCACCGGGAGCGGCGGGGAGCGGACGGCACGGGTGTGGTGCCTGACCGACGGCTCGGAGCGCGCCGCGCTGGGCGGGCACACCTCGTGGATGTCCGCCGTGCGCTGCGTCGACCTCGGCGGACGCCCCCACGTACTGACCGCCGGTGACGACTGCACGGTTCGCGTGTGGGACCTGACCGAGAACACCGAACGCGCCGTCCTCGCCGGACACCAGGGCTATCCGGACGTGCTGGCCTGTACGGAGATCGACGGGCGCCCGTACGCCGTGAGCGGCGGCCATTCCTCGAGCCCCCGCGTATGGGACCTGAATGACATCACCCTGCCCGTGGCACGCAGGGGCCACACCGGAACCGTGCAGGGTGCGGGCCTCGTCACGATCGACGGACGTCCACACGCCGTCACCGGAGGCGACACCACCGTACGGGTCTGGGACCTGGCCGACGGGACGGAACGACGCACCCTTTCCCACGGCCACCGTGTGGAGGCGCTGGCCTGCACGACGGTCGACGGCAGTCCCTGCGCCGCTGTCGGAGGCTGCTGCGGCGCCGCCAGGGTCTGGGACCTCGCCGCGGGTACCGAACGCCGCAACCTCCCCGGCCCGGACCACCAGGTGCAGACCGTGGCATGGACAGACGTCAAAGGCCGTCCCCACGCGGTCACCTCCGACTCGGACCGCACCGTACGCGTGTGGAGCCTCGACGAAGACTCCGAGCACCCGCTTCTCACCGACCGCACCCGGTCGGCGGTGCGGGCCATGGAGTCCGTCACCGTCGACGGCCACCCCCACCTCCTCACCGGCGGCGAAGACGGCGCGCTGCGGCTGTGGAAGCTCACCGGGAAGAGCCGACGCATCAGTTCCACCATCCACACAGGGCACTACTGGATACGGGCACTCGCCATCACTGCCCTGGACGGCCGTCCGCACGCGCTGACCGTGGGCGGGAACGACACCGCCGTACAGCTGTGGGATCTGGCTGACGGCAGCCTGCGGTCCACACTTGCGCAACACCGGTCAGCAGTCGTGGCAGTGACCTGCACGACGCGGGATGACCGAACGGAAGCCGTCACCTTGGACAGCAGCGGTGCCCTCCACGTCTGGGATCTCGCCACTGCCCGGCTCCGGGAGCGGATCGCGCTGCCGGCGCGGGCCCAGTGCGTGACCGTCGTCGGCCCGGACCTCGTCATCGGCATGGGCGACGACATAGTGGTCCTTGACCGCAACCTCTGAGGCATGCACGGGCGGAAGGGAGGCGGTGGTTGCCAGGACCCCGTACGGGTCCCAGCCACCCCGGACCGGTGACGAGGAGCGTTCGGCCGTGCTGGTTCACGCCACCTCCGGAGGATCGTCGCTCGGGCGGGGCTGAGACAGTTCCGTGAAGCCGGGCGGCACGCCGGTGTCCTCCAGGGGGTGCCAGGTGTTGCCTGCTTGGGCGGTGAGGACGATCAGACCCGCCACGAAGACGAGGAAGGCCAGCACGAACGCGCCCTGCGCGACGTACGGGTCGTCGGGAGCGGAACCGCGCAGCAGGAGAAAGATGTGCACGGCCGGCGCTGCCGCACCGAGGCCGTAGGCCCACACAGCCGCCTGCACGGTCGTGGTGGCCGGATGGCGTCGGGTGGCGGGAGCGTGGACGAAGAGCTCCTTGAGATGCGTGCGCACGGCGGTCTGGAAGTCGGGGTCGCGGCCCACGTCTCCGGTGCGCATCTCACTGGGGATGATCCTGGATCGGTCGATGTAACGGAACGCGGCCGCCGTGACCGGGTGGGCCGGTTCGGCCGCGTCCGGGGCCATCTTGATGACGGCGTCGTCGATCAGACCGTCCTGTCGCAGCAGGCGGACGGCCACCTCGGCCGCCCGGTAGGAGTTGCGTTCCAGATCGCTGGGCTGGTGGTCGGTGGAGCACAGCCGTTGGCCCGCGCCCAACAGATCCGCGTGGTAGACGTCGAGCCCCGGCCAGGCCCGCACCTGCCGCACTCCTCGGGCCTCGACCGAGCGCCGCCACAACCGGATCAGCCACATCGCGACGTTCACGGCCACCAGCGAGACCAGGCAGGTCGTCAGTATCCCCATCCCCATGGCACGACGATCGGGGAGGCCGCGCACCGCCCGCAAGAGCCGTGGCCGCTCGCGGACCAGCCCGGAACGAACCTGCTGCATCCGAAAGCAGACCGGTACGACGCCCAGGCCGAGCCCCGCGTCACACTCACCGGCGCCGTCTCGGCCGGCGGCGCATTCGTCGCCAGCGAGCGCGACGGTGACGCCTCCGGCACCAGCTGGCTGACCCGCCGAGCTGCACGGACCAGTGGCGAGGAGATCTCGCGCTGAGAAGAAGGCCCGTTCGTATACGCGGCATTCAGCGGTACTGGGTCAGGGGTCGTAGACCCTCGGCGGGACTCTCGACACCTTTCACCCCTGCACCTTGGCTGATTCGACAGTCGAGGATCATAGGATTCCGGCGCCGCAGGGCGACGTCGCTCGAACCACGAGCGGGCGCGTCCTGGGCACGCCAGATGTTGGGGGAGCAATGGGAGTCACGGCGGCGACGGTCCGCGCGGTGAACGCGTTGACCGCGCGGTGGGCGGGTGCGTCGAAGGACGGTACGGCGTTCTCGGCGGCGGGAGTGTGGCCGTTGCTGGCGCACCTGGCCGACGGTGCCGGGGGTGCGGCGCGGTCCGAACTGTCGGATGCTCTCGGGCTTCCCGCCGGGCAAGCCAGGGACGCCGCACGGGAGTTGCTCGCCACGATGGGCGCCATGCGGGGCCTGGACATGGCCCTGGGGTTGTGGACGAAGCGCACGCTGGAGCTGAGGCAGGAGTGGGCGGCGAGCCTGGCGGCCGACGTCCACGGGGTACTCACCGGGGACCCTGCGGACGATGGACGGGCGCTGGATGCCTGGACGGCGAAGCAGACCGGCGGGCTGATCGACCGTATGCCGATCGCGTTGACCGAGGGCACGCAGCTGGTGCTGGCGAGCGCGCTGACCATGCGCACGCAGTGGCTGAGCCCTTTCCAAGAGGTGGAACTGGAAACGGCGTACGAGCCCTGGTCCACCAGTCCACGGCTGGGGCTGAGGCGCTCCAGTGCGGTGCTGGACCGGGTCGGGGTGGCGGACACGCCCGGCGGATACGTCACCGAGCTGAAGGTGCTCGGGAACAACGCCCTGGACGTGCATCTGCTGCTCGGCGAAGAGGACATGAAGCCGGGGCAAGTGCTGGGAGCAGGCGTCGACCTCCTTGCCGGCCGGTACGCGGTCGTACCGGGGCCGCGGCTGCCGTTCGGGAACGTGGGCCCCGGTCTGCGGGTGGAGAAGGTGCGCTGCACACGGCCCGAGCCGCCGTCGCTGGATGTGACGACCGTGGCGTACCACACGAACGCGAGCCACGATCTACTGAAGCTGCACGAGTTGTTCGGGCTCACGACGGCACAGGACGCCTCGCGCGGACACTTCCCTGGCATCAGCGGCTTCCCGCTCGCCATCAGTTCGGCGAAGCAGAACACCATGGCGAAGTTCGACGCGCTGGGTTTCGAGGCCGCCGCGGTGACGGCGTTCGGTGCACTCGCCGGGGGCCTGCCCGACCTCCGCTACGTCACCACCAGGATCAGCGCCGCCTTCGACCGTCCCTTCGGCTTCCTCGCCCTGCATCGCCACACGCGCCTCGTGCTGACAGCCGGCTGGGTGACGGATCCGATGCCGTGCCCAGAGCCTGACTGGGAGGACGAGCGGTGAGCGGGCTCCTGTCCTCTGCCCCCGCAACGGATCTCCAGCGCAGGTTGTAGCCCTTGTCGGTTGTGGGGTGCGTTCGGCGCGCTGAGGGTGCCGTTGCCGGGGATGCCGACGGTGCCGCTTGCTTGTGCAGAGTGGCCGAGACTTACGCCTCGGCTCGCGCCCGGCGTTTCATCGTGAAGACCACGCCGGTGCCGGCGAGCACCGCGATGCCGCCGATGGTGGCGATGACCGGCAGGTTCGAGTCCGAACCGGTTTCGGCGAGTTCACCGTCGGCGTCGACCTGGTGGACCTCGGTGATCTCGCTCTTGCCACCGGTCTGGGGCTTGGCGTCGTCCGGCTCGCCCGCGTCGGTACCGGCGGGCAGGATCTCGAAGTAGTAGAGGCCGTAGTTCTCGTCCTCGGCGGTCCAGCACGCCTCGTCGTCGGTGTACTGGGCGAGACCGATGCCGATGCCGATCCCCCTCGGGACGTAGTGGCTGATGCTCACCCGAAGGTCCCAGCTGATCGACTGGCCGCCTTCGAGGTCGAACCAGTTGACCGTGCCGCCCTCACCGAGCTGGGTGACGAGGTCGACCCAGCGGTCGCCGGCCCTGACCTGCACGGTGACGAGGTCGCTGTAATCGTGCTCCAGCTCCGCGTCCCGCGCGACAGCGTCGATGTGAGGCAGGATGTCCTCGATCGTCCGGTCGCCGGAGTTGCTGACCTCGAAGGTGAAGTTCGTCCAGCCGCTGCCGGCCACGACCGTCTCGGGCAGACCCTTGAGCGAGCTGTGCAGCGACTCGCTGACGTCGCGGATCGGGTCACCGTCCTCGTCCACCGGGCACTCCTTGACGACCTCGTCGCCGCCCTCCTCGTCCTCCGACTCCTCGCCGGACGGGGTGCTCCCGGTCGGCGCCGGGGAGCTCTCGCCCGTGGCGGGGCTGCTCTCCTCTGCGGCCGGGGAGGACTCGGCGGGCGCGGGCGAGGTCTGCCCGGCGGCCGGGCCCGACTCGGTCTGCGACGGTGTGGTCTCGAGGGTGCTCTCCGTCGCGGACGGCGACGGCGAGACGTCGTCCGTGGCGAAGGCGGCGGAGGTGGACAGCAGCGCGATCGGTGCTGTGGCGGCCGTCATGGCCGCGGCGGCCAGGGCACGACGAAGCTTCATGAAGACCTCAAGGGATACGGCGTGCACGGATGTCGCCCGGCGCACGATGTCGGTGAGGCCTCCGCGAGGGGGCGCGGACGTGGCCTTTGGTGTACCTGGTTTGATTCGCGAGCCCCGCAGATGGTTGCGGTCGAACGAACGGGCCCATGTGTGATGCACATCACACGGCCGGTTCTCTTTTGTGGAGTGGATTCGCATGATCTCCGAAGCGTTGCAGGCTCAGGGTGCGAGAGCTGCGGCGAATGCCTGAGCCGGGTCGTCGGCCCAGCGCCTGGCGAGATCGGCCCAGGCGGCCGGCGTCCACGCCCTCGGCGCCCCCTGCTCATCTCCGCCACCACTCGGGCCCTGGCCCTGCCCGGTTCGGATGGCGCAACGTGAACGGTTCGACAGGGAATCGGCGATGACGCGAGAACTCAGTGATCGTCGAGCAGGTCCGCTTCCTCGTCCGTGATCCCGGCGAAGCAGCCGTCCTGCGTGGCCATCGCGGTTGCGTAGCCGGACGACGAGAACGGGTAGTGCCGTGCGTGGAGCGTCCAGCCCTGCTTCTTGTACGTGGCGATGAAGGCCGCTTCTCCGTGCTCCATCGGCACCTCGTCATCGGTGCCGAGCGCCCAGCCGCGCTGCACCAGGTGCGCGAGGACGACGTCCAGCTGTCGTCGCAGCTGCCCGGGCTCGAACTCGCGGCTTGAGGTATCGCCAGGACCCATGGACCACGACACGATGCAGGGCGACAAGCGCGCCGCCAGGGCGACCCGCTCGCGTTCCGCCTTCGTGGCTCCTTGAGTGGGCGATACCACGCGCTGCACCTCCGTCTCCCCTTCGGGCAGCCCGGCGACCGCGACAGCCGCCTCCAGGTCTGCCCGCACACGCCGCTGGTCGAAAGGCGCCGCGGAGGCGACGGATGCCGACGACTCCGACGGGCCGGAGGGCCCAGTGGCGCCGGAGCCCGTCACGAGGGCCGCTCCGACGGCGATAATGAGGAGCTGCCTGGCTCCGGCCGCGCTGCTACGCATGTGCACTTCTCTCGATGCGGCCACCTTGGAACTCTGTGCAGGTCCGGTCGGCTTTCGATGGTTCGGACCGGGATCTTCGCACAGGCTTGCGGCGGCGTGCAGGGCGGGTCGCTGCGGTGTCCAGTACCCGCGCTGGGTCTCGCTGCCACAGGGGCCGGTTACCACAAGGACTCGGGGCGGGGCGGGTCGGGCGGGACACTGATGCCGAGGCGTTCGCGGGCGACGGTGAGCGCGAAGCAGGCGAAGTCTTTGCCGTGGTCGACGACAGTGCCAGCAGCAGCGTCGCGTCCACGGCCTTCGTCTGCGGGCCTCGGCTGACGGTGCCTGTGAGCTCTGGCATGATGAGCGCCATGACGCAGACCCGAAAGGCCGATGGCGCGTAAGCCGCCCGGTGCCATCCGCGCTCAGCGATGGCAAGTTCGCAGCAGCATCCGTCCCGTCCGCCAGATTCCGGGCATTCCCCGTCGGACTCAGTCGGCCATCAATCAGATCGAAGCCCGGTATCTAGTAGGGCTTGGTCAGCTTCACTTCTGAGTGGCGTGTCTGTTGGGCTGTTGGTGTCGTTGTGATGGTGTGACACCTGGGGAGATGGCCGAGGT
>NZ_JBEPBM010000060.1:0-27075 GCF_040299205.1 Streptomyces sp. NPDC000983
CGGGACCGAAGCGGGGGTCCGGGGGCGGCAGCCCCCGGGGTCGGGACGGGAAGGGGCGGCGGGGGCGAAACACCCTGGGGGCCCCAGCAGCCCGGGTGCCCGGGCGGCACCCCCGGCGGCCCCCGGCCGCCCCCTTCAGCTCCACCGTCGCTTGAGCGTGCGCGCAGACCATCGGCCGTATGACCCGACGCGCAGTGATCACAGGGCTGGGCGTGGTCGCCCCCGGAGGCATCGGCACCAAGGACTACTGGGCGCTGCTCACCGGCGGCCGGGCCGCGACCCGCCCCATCACCTTCTTCGACGCCTCCGGCTACCGCTCCCGTGTCGCCGCCGAGGCCGACTTCGACCCCGTGGCCGCCGGGCTCGGCGCCCGCGAGATCCACCGCATGGACCGCTCGGCGCAGTTCGCCGTGGTGAGCGCCCGCGAGGCGGTCGCCGACAGCGGACTGGCGCTCGGCGGACTCGACCCGCTGCGCACCGGAGTCAGCATCGGCAGCGCGGTCGGCGCGGCCACCAGCCTGGACCTGGCCTACCCGCTGCTCAGCGACGAGGGCCGCGAATGGCGCACCGACACCGCCTACGCCGTACCGCAGCTGTACGACTACATGGTGCCCAGCGCCCTCGCCCGCGAGGTCGCCTGGACCGTCGCCGCCCAGGGACCGGTCGCGGTGGTCTCCACCGGCTGCACCTCCGGCCTCGACGCCCTCGGCCACGCCGCCGGCATCATCGCCGAGGGCTCGGCCGACATCATGCTCGCCGGGGCCGCCGAGGCACCGGTCTGCGCCATCACCGCCGCCTCCTTCGACGCCATCAAGGCCACCACCCCCTACGACGGCGACGACCCGTCCGAGGCGTGCCGCCCCTTCGACCTCACCCGGGACGGATTCGTGCTCGGCGAGGGCGGCGCCGTCCTCGTCCTGGAGGAGAAGGAGCACGCCCGCCGGCGCGGCGCGCACGTCTACGCCGAGATCGCCGGGTTCGCCACCCGCGGCAACGCGTACCACATGACCGGACTGCGCCCCGACGGCACCGAGCTCGCCGCCGCCGTCACCGCCGCCCTCGACGAGGCCCGGCTGCCCGCCGACGCCGTCGACTACGTCAACGCGCACGGCTCCGGCACCCGGCAGAACGACGTCCACGAGACCGCCGCGCTGAAGAAGGCCCTCGGCCCGCACGCCCACGACGTCCCGGTCAGCTCCATCAAGTCCATGATCGGCCACTCGCTGGGCGCGATCGGCTCCCTGGAGGCCGTCGCCTGCGCGCTGGCCCTGGAGCACGGCGCCGTCCCGCCCACCGCGAACCTGCGCACCCCCGACCCGGAGTGCGACCTCGACTACGTGCCCCTGACCGCCCGCGCCGTGCCCCTCGACACGGTGCTCAGCGTGGGCAGCGGCTTCGGGGGCCTGCAGAGCGCCCTCGTGCTGAGGAGGCCCGCATGACCCCCGGACCCACCGCCACCCTGCCCGCCCGGGTGCGCACGGCCGTCACCGGACTCGGCGTCGTCGCGCCCAACGGCGTCGGCACCCGCGCCTGGTGGCAGGCGACCCTGCGCGGCGTCAGCGCCCTGCGCCCGGCCCGGGACGCCCCCGCCGACCGCACCCCGGTCGCCGGCGAGGTCACCTCCTTCGTCGCCGAGCAGCACGTGCCCAGCAGGCTGTTGCCGCAGACCGCCCGCTTCACCCGGCTGGCGCTGGCCGCCGCCGCCGAGGCCCTGGACGACGCGGACGTCGACCCCGCCGCCCTGGAGGACTACGGCGCCGGAGTGTTCACCGCCAGCTCGGCCGGCGGCTACGAGTTCGGCCAGCACGAGATGGGCGCCCTGTGGCGCACCGGCAGCGACAGCGTCAGCGCGTACCAGTCCTTCGCCTGGTTCTACGCCGCCTGCACCGGCCAGGTCTCCATCCGGCACGGGCTGCGCGGCGCCGGCGGCACCCTCGTCACCGAACAGTGCGGCGGCCTGGACGCCGTCGGACAGGCCCGGCGCCGGCTCGGCGACGGCACCCGCGTGCTGCTGGCCGGCGGCTCCGACGCGGCCCTGTGCCCGCTGGGCTGGGCCGGACACCTCGCCACCGGAAAGGTCAGCCCCATCGGCCACCCGGCCCGCGCCTACCTGCCCTTCCACGCCGACGCCTCCGGCTACGTCCCCGGCGAGGGCGCCGCCTACGTCGTCCTGGAGGAACGCCCGGCCGCCGAGGAACGCGGCGCGGAGATCCTCGGCGAGGTCGCCGGGTACGCCGCCGCCTTCGACCCGCCGACCGGACCCGGCAACCTCGGGCACGCAGCCCGGCTCGCGATCGCCGACGCCGGACTCTCCGTCGGCGACATCGACGCGGTCTTCGCCGACGCCTCCGGAGTGCCCGCAATGGACGAGGCCGAGGCCCAGGTCATCGGCGACCTCTTCGGACCGTACGGCGTGCCCGTCGCCGTCCCCAAGACGATGACCGGACGGATCGGCGCCGGCGGCTCCACGCTCGACCTGGTGGCGGCCCTGCTGGCGCTGCGCGACGGCGTACTGCCCCCCGCGGCCCATGTGGACCGGCCCCGCGAGGGCTGGCACCTCGACCTGGTCACCGGCGCGCCCCGCCCGGTCGACCTGCGCGCCGTGCTGGTGCTGGCGCGCGGACACGGTGGATTCAACTCGGCTGCGGTGGTGGTGGCATGACGAACCGGAAAGCGGTACCGGGCGCCTGGGCCGGCGCGTTGGGGAGCACCGGGCCCGGCGGCGGCCGGGGCGTGGGACGTACGGCGCTGGTGACCGGCGCGACCACCGGCATCGGCCGGGCCGTCGCCGAGCACCTCGCCGAGCAGGACTTCGACCTGTTCGTCTGCGCGCGGGACGCCGACGCGGTCGCCGAGACCGTCGCCGCGCTGCGTGCCAAGGGTGTCAAGGCGGACGGCCTCGCCGTCGACGTGTGCGAACCCGGCGCGGCGGCCGAGCTGGTCGAGGCCGCCGTCGCCTGCCACGGCCGGCTCGACGTCCTCGTCAACAACGCGGGCCGCAGCGGCGGCGGGGTCACCGCCGAACTCAGCGACGAACTCTGGCTCGACATCATCGAGACCAACCTCAACAGCGTCTTCCGGATCACCCGCGAGATGCTCCGGCACAGCGGCGTCCTCGAACGCGGCTGGGGGCGGATCGTCAACATCGCCTCCACCGCCGGGAAGCAGGGCGTCGTCCTCGGCGCCCCCTACTCCGCCTCCAAGCACGCGGTGATCGGCTTCACCAAGGCCCTCGGCCTCGAACTCGCCCCGACCGGGGTCACCGTCAACGCGGTCTGCCCCGGCTATGTGGAGACCCCCATGGCCGAGCGGGTCCGGCAGGGCTACGCCGACGCGTGGGGCACCACCACCGACGAGGTGCTGTCGCGGTTCAACGCCAAGATCCCGCTGGGCCGTTACACCACCCCCGAGGAGGTCGCCGCGATGGTCGGCCACCTCGTCGGCGACAGCGCGGCCGCCATCACCGCGCAGGCCGTCAACGTCTGCGGTGGCCTGGGGAGTTACTGACCTTCCCCGCACGTTCGTCCGTCACCGTCATCGAGGGGTAGCCGGCATGCCGAAGACCGTCCACACCACCCGGATCGCGGCGCCCGCGCGCACCGTCCACGCGCTCGTCGCCGATGTGACCGTCTGGCCGCTGATGTTCGAGCCGAACATCCACACCGAGTACGTCGAGGGCAGCCGTGCCGAGGGCCGGGAACGCATCCGCGTCTGGGCGTTCGCCGGCTCCGAGATCCGCACCTGGACCTCCGAGCGGGTCCTCGACCCGCATGCGCTGACCGTCGACTTCCGCCAGGACGAGCCGGCCGCGCCGCTCACCTCGATGAGCGGACGCTGGCTGGCGAAGGACATCGGCGACGGGGAGACGCTGCTGGAACTCCACCACGAGTTCGAGGTCTCCGGCGACGAGCACTTCGTGCTGCACGCCCTGCACCAGAACAGTCCGGCGGAGCTGGCCGGGGTGCGGATCGCGGCGGAGCGGCCCCGGACGCCGTACACCTTCGAGGACAGTCTGCGCATCGAGGCGCCGCCGCAGGCCGTGTTCGCGTTCCTGTACGCGGCCGACCGCTGGCCGGAGCGGCTTCCGCATGTCGCCTCGCTGGAGCTTTCGGAGTCCGCGGGCGGGGTGCAGCGGATGGTGATGGACACGCGGAGTCCCGACGGGGCGGTGCACCGCAGTGAGTCGGTGCGGGTGTGCCGGGCGGAGGCCGGGCGCATCGTGTACAAGCAGGTCCGTACGCCTACCGTGCTGGTGGCGCATACGGGGGAGTGGCGGTTGGAGGGGCTTCCCGACGGTACGACGCTTGCGACGTCCCGGCACAGTGTGATTCTGGCGGATGCCAAGGCCAGGGTGGCGGTGCGGGATGCGTTGGGGGCGAACAGTCGGGCGACGCTTCGGCGGGCGAAGGAGTTTGCGGAGGCTCGGGGGCGGTGACGGCTTCTTGGGGCGGGGGGTTGGGTGCGGCGCCGTCGTGGTTGTTCGCGCAGTTCCCCGCGCCCCTGGGGTGGGTGGCGGTGCGGCGTGGTTTGAGGGTGCGGCGCCGTCGTGGTTGTTCGCGCAGTTCCCCGCGCCCCTTCGGGGGTGCGGCGCTGTTGTGGTTGGTCGCGCAGTTCCCCGTGCCCCTTCGGGGGTGCCCCCTCGGGGTGTTTTCAGCGGAGGTGGGTGCCGCCGTCCGTCAGGAGGATTTCTCCTGTGGTCCAGCGGGCGTTGATCATCGCGAGGACTGCTTCCGCCACCTCCTCCGGGGTGCCCACCCGGCGTAGGGGGGAGTGGGTCCGCATCCAGCGGCGGGGTTCCTCGAAGTCGGCCGTCCACTCCGTGTCCGTCAGGCCGGGGGCCACCGCGTTGACCCGTACCTCCGGGCCGGTCACCGCCGCCAGCAGGCGGGTCATGTGGTTGAGCGCCGCCTTGCTCACCGCGTACGGGACGGAGCTGCCCGCCGGCCGCAGGCCCGCCACCGACGACACGTTGACCACGCACCCGTCGCCGCCGGCCCGCAGATGCGGCAGCGCGGCCACGCACACCTGCCAGGTCCCGATGACGTTGACGTCGAGGATCTCCCGCCACACCTCGGCGCTCGCGCCCTCGAAGTCCTGGTGCGGCACGACCCGGGTCACCCCCGCCGAGTTCACCAGCACGTCCAGCCGGCCGTACCGTTCGACGGCCGCCGCGACCAGCGCCTCGGCCTGCTCGCGCACCGAGATGTCGGCGGCGACGTAGAAGGCGTCGGGGAGTTCCGCCGCCACCTTCCGCCCCGCCTCCTGGCTGCGCGCGGAGTTCACCACCACCCGCATGCCCTCGGCCGCCAGCCGCCGGGCGACGGCCGCCCCGATCCCCGAGCTGGACCCCGTCACCAGGGCGACCGGCGCGTCCCGCCCCGGCTCAGTCATTGCGCACCGACCGGTGCCGGACCAGATAGGTCTCCCCGTGCGGTTCGAGGACGTCCTCGGCGACGGTGCTGGAGTGGAACGACGGCACGCCCTCGCCGGTGACCGTCGACAGGGCCAGCGCGTAGTAACGCGTGCGCAGCACACCCGCCGCGGCGTCCTCGGAGACCTCCAGCATGCCCAGCCAGTGGCGCCGGGTCCGCCCCTCGGCCGCGAGCGCCCGCACCCGGTGCCCGGCCGCCCCGGCCAGCACCTCCCGCCCCTTCAGCGGCTCGGGCAGCGACGGCTCCTCGAAGACGGCGTCGTCGGTGAAGGTCGCGGCCCACTCGACGACCGCGCCCTCGTCGAGCAACCGCATCTGGCGCGCGTAGAACTGACTGATCCTGCCGTGCAGTTCACCGGGCGAGTACGACATGGGACCCCTTCCCCTCGTGCCACAGAGCCGCCCGCATCGTCTGTCGCGACGGTCGAGAGCCGCTCGACGCCCCAACCGGGCAGGCCCCGGGCCGCCCGGCTTCAGCCCCGCTCCACCCGCGCTCCAGCCCCGCGACGCACTCTGTCGCCCACGCGTTCCGAGAACGGGCTGAACAAGCCTCTTGACGACCTGTGAGGAGCGTCAATGGACCGCCTTACACCTCCACTCCGGGAACGGACGTCCGAACTCCACGAACTGCGCGAGTCGGTGCGCCGCGGTCCCTCGGAGCGGGCGACCCAGGCACAGCACGCCAAGGGGAAACTGACCGCGCGCGAACGGATCGACCTGCTCTTCGACAAGGGCACCTTCACCGAGACCGAGGGCCTGCGCCGGCACCGCGCGACCGGCTTCGGCCTGGAGGCCCGCCGCCCGCACACCGACGGTGTGATCACCGGCTGGGGCCGGATCGACGGCCGCACCGCCTTCGTCTACGCCCACGACTTCCGCATCTTCGGCGGTGCCCTCGGCGAGGCGCACGCGCAGAAGATCCACAAGCTGATGGACCTCGCGACGGCGGCCGGCGCCCCGGTGATCGGCCTGTGCGACGGGGCCGGGGCCCGGATCCAGGAGGGCGTCACCGCGCTCGCCGGATACGGCGGCATCTTCTCCCGCAACGTGCGCAACTCCGGGGTCATCCCCCAGATCAGCGTCATCATGGGCCCCTGCGCGGGCGGCGCCGCCTACTCCCCGGCGCTCACCGACTTCGTGTTCATGGTCCGCGGCACCTCGCAGATGTTCATCACCGGACCGGACGTCGTCCAGGCGGTGACCGGCGAGGAGATCACCATGGACGGGCTCGGCGGCGCCGACCCGCACTCCACCTCCTCCGGCGTCGCCCACGCGGTCTTCGACGACGAGGAGGAGTGCCTGGAGAACGTCCGCTTCCTGCTCTCCCTGCTCCCCGCCAACAACCGCGAACTCGCCCCGGCCGTCGCCGAGTCCGACCCGGCCGACCGGTCCACCGAGGCACTGCTCGACATGGTCCCGGCCGACCCGCGCTCCTCCTACGACGTCCGCGACGTCATCGAGGAGATCGTCGACGACGGCTTCCTGTTCGAGGTCCACGAGCACTGGGCGCGGAACGTGGTGTGCGCGCTGGTCCGGATGGGCGGCGACGTCACCGGGGTCATTGCCAACCAGCCCATGGTGCAGGCCGGCGCGCTCGACATCGCGGCCTCCGAGAAGGCGGCGCGGTTCGTGCGGTTCTGCGACTCCTTCAACATCCCGCTGCTCACCCTGGTCGACGTGCCCGGGTTCCTGCCGGGCGTGGGCCAGGAGCACGGCGGCATCATCCGGCACGGCGCGAAACTGCTGTACGCGTACTGCGACGCGACCGTGCCCCGGGTCCAGCTGATCATGCGCAAGGCGTACGGCGGCGCCTACATCGTCATGGACTCCCGGTCCATCGGCTGCGACGTGTCCTTCGCCTGGCCGTCCAACGAGATCGCGGTGATGGGCGCCGAGGGCGCGGCCAACGTGGTGTTCCGCCGCGAGATCGCCGCCTCCGACGACCCCGAGGCGACCCGCGAGCAGCTGGTCAAGGAGTACCGCTCGGAGTTGATGCACCCCTACTACGCCGCCGAACGCGGCCTGGTGGACGACGTGATCGACCCGGCCCGCACCCGGGCCCGGCTGATCGACGCCCTGCGCACGCTGCGCCGCAAGCACGCGGAGCGCCCGTCCCGCAAGCACGGGAACCAGCCCCAGTGAGCGTGACCGATCCGGAGGAACGGGTGATACGAGTGCTGCGAGGCGAACCGACACCGGAGGAACTCTCCGCCCTGCTGACGGTGTTGCTGGCACTGTCCGGCGGCCGTGAGGGGGCGGGCGGGGTGGAACCGCCGCCCCTCCAGCCGCCGGCCGTGTCCTGGATCGGGGGCGGCGGGGGAGGGACGAGCTGGGCGGCACCCGGGTACCCGGACTGGGCGGCGCGCTCATGACGGCGGCACCCGGGTACCCGGGCCGGGCGGCGCGGTCGTGACGGCGGCGCCCGGTACCGCGCTGCGGCCCGAACTGGCCGAGGTCGCCGACGGCGTCTACGCCTGGCTCCAGCCCGACGGGGGCTGGTGCCTGAACAACGCCGGGGTGATCGCCGGCGACGGGGGCGTCGTCCTCGTCGACACGGCGGCCACCGCGGCGCGCGCCGCCGCGCTGAAGGAGGCCGTGCGCGGGCTCGGCCGCGGACCCGTCCGGACGGTGGTCGGCACCCACTTCCACGGCGACCACACCCACGGCAACGCCGCCTTCGCGGAGGCGGTCCTGGTGACGCACGCCGGCACCCGGACCGAGATCGCCCGCAACGGCCTCGCCCTCACGGGACTGTGGCCCGACGTGCCCTGGGGGGAGCTGTCGGTACGGCTGCCGGACCTCACGTTCCGCGACGAGCTGACCCTCCACCAGGGCGACCGGGAGATCCGGCTGATCCACCCCGGCCCGGCGCACACCGACCACGACGTGGTGGTCTGGCTGCCGGCCGAACGCGTCCTGTTCACCGGGGACGTCGCGATGGCGGACACCTCGCCGTTCGTCCTGATGGGCTCGGTCTCCGGCTCGCTGGCGGTCCTCGCCCGGCTGCGCGCCCTGGCGCCCCGCACGGTGGTCTGCGGCCACGGCCCGGTCCGCGGCCCGGAGGTGCTGGACGAGACGGCGGAGTACCTGCGCTGGATCCAGCGGGTGGCGGCCGAGGGCAGGGCGCGGCGGCTCACCCCGCTGGAGGCGGCCCGGGAGGCCGGGAGGGGTTCCTTCACCCATCTGACGGAGTTCGAACGCGTGGTGGGCAACCTGCACCGGGCCTACGCCGAACTCGACGAGCGGGAGGCCATCGCCTCGGGCCGTACGGTCGACGTCGCCGAGGCGTTCGCCGAGATGATCACCTACAACGGCGGTGTCCTGCCCGCCTGTTACGCCTGACCGGAGCCCGTTCCGGGGTCGCCGTCCGTGTCGGTGTTGGGCCGAACGGGTGACTTGGAGTAAGAATTGGCTGGTGCAGGCATTCAGTACCAGTCAGTTCGGGGGGAATCCGGTGAACCGCTACGACGTCACCGACGAACAGTGGGAGGGGCTCGCCCAGGTCGTACCGTTGCGCGGCCGGGACGCCTGGCCGTCCGCCGTGGGCCATCGCGCGCTGCCGGAGGCGGCGACCGAGCCGCGCCGCCGCTTCGTCGTGCTCAGGGTCAACGTCTTCGGCGACGCCCGCGAGGTCGCCGAGACCCTGATGTCCGGCATCCCCGTGCTGCTCGACCTCACCGGCGCCGAGACCGAGACCGCCAAGCGCGTCCTCGACTTCAGCACCGGTGTGGTCTTCGGGCTGTCCAGCGGCATGCACCGCGTCGACCGCAACGTGTTCCTGCTGACCCCGCACGGCACCGAGGTGAGCGGGATCATGCAGGGCGCGGGCGTCCCCGGGAGCTGAGCCCGGGCCCGTCCCCCGATCGTAGGAAGGTCACGGCGACGGAACGGTTCGTCCGTCGCCGGAGTCCTACCGTCCGCGTATGGCCGCACCCTCCTTGCCCTTACCGCCGGTCCCCGCACCGGCCCCGCCCGCCGCGGGCCGGTCCGACCGCCCCCACCTCACCGAGCTGCGGCTGTCCGCCTACGCCGGGCACCGCGCCGTCGCCCTGCCGCTGGGCCCGTTCACCCTGATCGCCGGGGACAGCGGCAGCGGCAAGACCAGCGCGCTGCGGGCGTACGAGGCGCTGGCCCGCCTCGGCGGCGGCGCCCCGCTCACCGAGGTGTTCGCCGACCCGGCCTCCTGCGTCCCCGAGGGCGCCCGCCCCGACGGCCGGCGCCGCGGATTCCGCATCGGCTGCACCGCCGACGGTCCCGAGGGCCCGGTCCGCCTCGACGTCGCCGTACAGACCGAACCCGGGCTGCGCATCGTCGGGGAACGGCTCACCGCCGACGGGCGGACCCTGCTGGAGACCGCCCTCGGCAATCCCGGCCAACGCATCGTGCAGGCCGCCTGGCACAACACCGGATCCGCGCCCGTCACCCGAGCGTCCCTGCCCGACGACCGGCTCGGCACCGTGCTGCTGCCGCTGCGCGTGGCCGGGAGGACCCCCGGGCAGCGCAGGGTCCTCGCCGCCGCCGAGCAGATGGTCGTCGCCCTGCGCTCGGTCTTCGCCTGCGATCCCCGCCCCGACCGGATGCGCCTGCCCGTCCCCACCGGCTCCGGCCGCCTCCTCGGCGGCTGCGACAACCTGGCCGAGGTCATGTGGCGCACCCGCGTCGAATGCGCCCGCCGCCACCAGCTGTTCGTCGCCGCGGTGCGTGCCGGCTGCCGGGGACCGGTCACCGACGTCCTCGCCGAGCGGCTCGCCGACGGCACCGTCCGGGGCGTACTGGACCGCGGCGACGGCACCCGCACCGAGTTCGCCCGCCTCGGCGACGGCGAGCTGCGCTATCTCGCGCTCGCCCTGCTCCTGCTCACCGGCCCCGGGGTGCTGGCGCTCGACGCGCCCGGCGAGGTGCCCTCCGCCATGCGCACCCTCACCGTCCTGGCGGACGGCCTCGAACGCGCCCTGGACCCCCGCCAGCGGGCCGAACTGCTCGGCCTCGGGGCGCGGATGTGCGAGCGCGGCCACATCCGGCTCGTGGGCACGGCCGGCGACGCGGCCTGGGCCGAGGGGACGCCCGGCGTCACGGTGGTACACCTGACCCCGTGACCGAACCCCTTGACGTGCCCCACCTCCAGCGCAGGCTCGCCGAGTTCGCCGCCGCGCGCGACTGGCAGCCGTACCACACGCCCAAGAACCTGGTCTCCGCGCTCAGCGTGGAGGCCTCCGAACTGGTCGAGATCTTCCAGTGGTTGACGCCGGAGGAGTCGGCCCGGGTGATGGCGGACCCGGACACCGCGCACCGCGTCACCGACGAGGTCGCCGACGTGCTGGCCTACCTGCTGCAACTGTGCGAGGTCCTGGACATCGACGCGCTGGCCGCACTGGACGCGAAGATCGACCGCAACGAGCACCGCTTCCCGGCCCCCTAGGACGCCCCAACAGGGGAGTGGATCGATCCACTTTCACGGTGCGTGTTCGTTCAGCCGCTCGAAACCGATTTGTTGTCCACAGATTTCCGTCTTCCTCTGGCTTTTCGTCTCACGACAGCTCACTCTGGGTAGTGGACAAGGGAGTTCGGGCGGACGTGCCGCGGGCGCGTCGGACAAGACGGGGGCAGCGCATGGAAGCGGTGCGGCTCATCGTGACGAGCAGACGCGCCCTGGCGGGGAGCGACCGCGCGCCGGAGATCATGACCGAGGTCTGGCAGGCGCAGGCCCTGGCCCAGGCGATAGGCAGCCGGCTTGCGGTCTTCGGCCCGCCCGAACTGCGCGGCGAGGCACTGGGACTGACCGAACTCGCGGGCCGGGGCTGCGGCGTGCTGGACACCCCCGTGCTGGACACCGCGGACCTGCGCGCGGCCCAACTCGGCGACCTCGGCGACGCCCGGCAGACCCTCCTCTGCCTGGGCGGTCTGCTGGGCGAGGTCGGCATCGCCCTCGTCGGCCTGGCGAGCGCGGCGGACGACGAGGGCACCTACTGGCAGTGCATGGAGGCCATCGACGCCGCCGACGAGTCCCGCGACCGGGTCCTGGAGATGCTCCGAAGACTCGCGGACCGCGACCAGCCGATACCCGAGGAAACCCGGGAAGCGGGCTGAACCCCCACCGTCCGCGAACCGCGGCCGCGGCTACGACACGGGCCGGTCGCCGCCCTCCGCGCCCCCCACGCCGGTGGCGACGCCCCGCCGCCCCGGCTGGAGATCGGCGTCCAGCGCGGTCAGATCCGCGTTCAGCGTCGCCATCAGCTCCTCCATCTGCTGCAACAGCCCCTTCGGCGGGCCGGAGGCGCCCTGGGCGTCCAGGGTTCCGCCCTGCTGCGGCACTGACTCTTCGGACATGACGGCCTCCTCGGCCCCCGGCCCCGGATCGTGGCGGCCGGTGCGCGTGACGCCCCGGGCTGCCAGCAGGCCGGGGCGGGAGCCGGGCGGTCCGGCTCCGCCGAGCCAACGATCACCGTCACAGGGGGTCACTTGCCCCGGCCCGGCCCGAGGCCCGCCGTTGACGATATTCACCCGACCGTGGCGGCGCGGGGCCGGAGGGACCAGCGGGGTTGACCGCCGGCCGACCGTGCAGGATGGAGGTATGGATCTTCGCATCTTCACCGAGCCCCAGCAGGGGGCCACCTACGACACCTTGCTCACCGTGGCGAAGGCCACCGAGGACCTCGGGTTCGACGCCTTCTTCCGCTCTGATCACTATCTGAAGATGGGCTCGGCGGACGGCCTGCCCGGCCCCACCGACGCCTGGATCACCCTCGCCGGACTCGCCCGCGAGACCCAGCGCATCCGGCTGGGCACCCTGATGACCGCGGGCACCTTCCGACTGCCCGGCGTCCTCGCCATCCAGGTCGCCCAGGTCGACCAGATGTCCGGCGGCCGCATCGAACTCGGCCTCGGCGCCGGCTGGTTCGAGGAGGAGCACAAGGCGTACGGCATCCCCTTCCCGAAGGAGAAGTTCGCGCGCCTGGAGGAACAGCTCGCCATCGTCACCGGGCTGTGGGCCACCGAGCCCGGCAAGACCTTCGACTTCCACGGCACCCACTACGACCTCACCGGCTCGCCCGCGCTCCCCAAGCCCGCGCAGGCCAGAATCCCGGTCCTCATCGGCGGCCACGGCGCGACCCGCACCCCGCGCCTCGCCGGTCAGTACGCCGACGAGTTCAACATGCCCTTTGCGGGGATCGAGGACAGCGAGCGCCAGTTCGGCCGGGTCCGTGCCGCGGCGGAGGCGGCCGGCCGCGGACCCGACGCCCTGACGTACTCCAACGCCCTGGTGGTCTGCGTCGGCAAGGACGACGCCGAGGTCGCCCGCCGGGCCGCCGCCATCGGCCGCGAGGTGTCCGAGCTGAAGGCCAACGGCCTGGCCGGCTCCCCGGCCGAGGTCGTCGACAAGATCGGCCGCTACGCGGCGATCGGCTCCCGCCGGATCTACCTCCAGCTCCTCGACCTCTCCGATCTCGACCACCTGGAACTGATCTCCGCCCAGGTGCAGTCGCAGCTGAGCTGACCGCCCGGAAACCGTAGGAATAACCAAAGGCGCCGGTCGCACCGGGTGTGCGAAGGTGTGGACGTCGTCCTGAAGGCCCCCGGGATCACCTCCTGGGGGCCTTCGCCGTACGGCGGCACATCAGCCCACCACGCCGGAGAGGCCCTCCGCATGTTCCTGACGATCAGTACCACCGGTACGTCCGAACGTCCCGCCACCGACCTCGGTTTCCTGCTGCACAAGCATCCGGACAAGGCGCAGACGTTCTCCACCTCCTACGGCAAGGCCCACGTCCTGTACCCCGAGGCGAATCCCGGGCGCTGCACGGCGGCGCTGCTGCTGGAGGTCGACGCGGTGGCACTGGTCCGGCGCGGCAAGGGCAAGGGGCGCGGCGCCCCCGACGCGGCCCTCGCCCAGTACGTCAACGACCGCCCCTACGCGGCCTCCTCGCTGCTCGCGGTCGCCCTCAGCGCGGTCTTCTCCAGCGCCATGCGGGGCGTGTGCAACGCCCGCCCCGAGCGCGCCGCCGAGCCGCTCCCGCTGCGCGTCGAGGTGCCCGCGCTGCCCGCCCGCGGCGGCCCCGGCCTGGTTCGCAAGCTGTTCGAGCCGCTCGGCTGGACGGTCACCGCGGAGCCGGTCGCCCTGGACACCGAGTTCCCGGAGTGGGGCGACTCGCGGTACGTGGGGCTGGTGCTGGAGTCGGAGCGGCTGACCCTCGCCGAGGCGCTGCGCCACCTGTACGTCCTGCTGCCCGTGCTCGACGACGCCAAGCACTACTGGGTCTCCGACGACGAGGTCGACAAGCTGATGCGGGCCGGCGGGGACTGGCTGCACCAGCACCCCGAGATGAAGCTGATCACCAGCCGCTATCTCTCCCGCCGCTGGTCGCTGACGCGCCGGGCGATGGAACGCCTGGAGCTGGTGCGGCTGGCCGAGGCCGACGACAGCGAGGTCGAGCAGATCGACAACGCCGTCGAGGCGGAGACCGAGGAGGAGCAGCGGCCGACCCCGCTGGCCGTCCAGCGCCGGGACGCGATCCTCACCGCGCTCAAGGAGTCCGGGGCCGCGCGCGTGCTCGACCTCGGCTGCGGACAGGGCCAGTTGGTGCAGGCGCTGCTCAAGGACGTGCGGTTCACCGAGATCGTGGGCGTCGACGTGTCGATGCGCGCCCTCACCATCGCCTCCCGGCGGCTGAAGCTGGACCGCATGGGGGAGCGGCAGTCCTCCCGCGTCAAGCTGTTCCAGGGCTCGCTCGCCTACACCGACAACCGGCTCAAGGGGTACGACGCGGCCGTGCTCAGCGAGGTGATCGAACACCTCGACCTGCCGCGGCTGCCCGCCCTGGAGTACGCGGTCTTCGGCTCGGCCCGCCCCCGGACCGTGCTCGTGACCACCCCGAACGTCGAGTACAACGTGCGCTGGGAGTCCCTCCCGGCCGGACACGTCCGGCACGGCGACCACCGCTTCGAATGGACCCGCGAGGAGTTCCGGACCTGGGCCGGCGCGGTCGCCGAACGGCACGGCTACCGGGTGGAGTTCGTACCCGTGGGCCCCGACGACCCCGAGGTCGGACCGCCCACCCAGATGGCCGTCTTCGCACTGGGCGAGGCCCGCGGGGACGGCGCGAACGGCACGAACGGCGAGAACGGCAAGAACACGGCGGACGAGAAGAAGGAGGAGAAGGCCGCATGACCGAGAACCAGAACCGGGACCAGAACCAGAACCCGAGCCAGGGGCGCACCCTGCCCGTCACCGACCTCTCCCTGGTCGTGCTGATCGGGGCCTCCGGCTCCGGCAAGTCCACCTTCGCCCGACGGCACTTCAGGCCCACCGAGGTGCTGTCCTCCGACTTCTGCCGGGGCCTGGTCTCCGACGACGAGAACGACCAGAGCGCCACCCGGGACGCCTTCGACGTCCTGCACTACATCGCCGGCAAGCGCCTGGCCTCCGGCCGACGTACCGTCGTCGACGCCACCAGCGTCCAGCAGGACGCCCGGCGCCAGCTGGTCGAACTGGCCAAGCAGTACGACGTCCTGCCCATCGCCATCGTGCTGGACGTGTCGGAGGAGGTGTGCGCCGAGCGCAACGCCGCCCGCTCCGACCGGGCCGACATGCCCCGCCGGGTCATCCAGCGGCACACCCGCGAACTGCGCCGCTCCCTGCGCCACCTGGAGCGCGAGGGCTTCCGCAAGGTGCACGTCCTGCGCGGCGTCGAGGAGGTCGAGAACGCCACCGTCGTCACCGAGAAGCGGTTCAACGACCTCACCCACCTCACCGGGCCGTTCGACATCGTCGGCGACATCCACGGCTGCTCCGCCGAACTGGAGTCGCTGCTGTCCCGGCTCGGCTATGCCGACGGCGTCCACCCCGAGGGCCGCACCGCGGTCTTCGTCGGCGACCTCGTCGACCGCGGCCCCGACAGCCCGGGCGTGCTGCGCCGGGTGATGTCCATGGTGCGCACCGGCAACGCCCTGTGCGTGCCCGGCAACCACGAGAACAAGTACGGCCGCCACCTCAAGGGCCGCAACGTCCAGCACACCCACGGACTCGCCGAGACCATCGAGCAGATGGACGGCGAGAGCGAGGAGTTCCGCGCGGAGGTACGGCAGTTCATCGACGGACTCGTCAGCCACTACGTCCTCGACGGCGGGAAGCTGGTCGTCTGCCACGCCGGCCTGCCGGAGAAGTACCACGGCCGCACCTCCGGCCGGGTCCGCAGCCACGCCCTGTACGGCGACACCACCGGGGAGACCGACGAGTTCGGGCTGCCGGTGCGCTACCCGTGGGCGGAGGACTACCGGGGCCGCGCCGCCGTGGTCTACGGCCACACCCCCGTCCCCGAGGCGACCTGGCTGAACAACACCATCTGCCTGGACACCGGCGCCGTCTTCGGCGGCAAGCTCACCGCGCTGCGCTGGCCGGAGCGCGAACTGGTCGACGTACCGGCCGAGAAGGTCTGGTACGAGCCGGCGAAGCCGCTGCGCACCGAGGCGCCCGGCGGACAGGACGGCCGGCCGCTGGACCTCGCGGACGTGCACGGGCGCCGGGTGGTGGAGACCCGCCACCAGGGCCGGATCTCGGTCCGGGAGGAGAACGCGGCGGCCGCCCTGGAGGTCATGAGCCGTTTCGCGGTCGACCCGCGGCTGCTGCCGTACCTCCCGCCGACGATGGCGCCGACGGCCACCTCGAAGGTGGACGGCTACCTGGAGCACCCGCAGGAGGCGTTCGCGCAGTACCGGGAGGACGGTGTCGAGCGGGTCGTGTGCGAGGAGAAGCACATGGGGTCGCGGGCCGTGGCCCTGGTGTGCCGGGACGCGGCGGCCGCCCGCGAGCGGTTCGGCGTCGACGGCCCGACCGGGTCCCTGTACACCCGCACCGGCCGCCCGTTCTTCGACGACGCGTCCGTCACGGAGGCGATCCTCGATCGGCTGCGCGCGGCGGCGGACGCGGCCGGACTGTGGACCGAACTGGACACGGACTGGCTGCTGTTGGACGCCGAGCTGATGCCGTGGTCGCTGAAGGCCTCGGGGCTGCTGCGCTCGCAGTACGCGGCGGTCGGCGCCGCCTCCGGCGCGGCCCTGCCGCCCGCCGTGGCGGCGCTGGAGGGCGCGGCCGCGCGCGGCGTCGACGTGGCCGGGCTGCTCGGGCGCCAGCGTGAACGGGCCTCGGACGCGGCCGCGTTCACCGAGGCGTACCGCCAGTACTGCTGGACGACGGAGGGTCTGGACGGCGTACGTCTCGCCCCGTTCCAGATCCTGGCGGTGCGCGGCCGCAGCCTCGCCGCACTCCCGCACGAGGAACAGCTCGCGCTGCTGGACCGGCTGGTCGAGCACGACGGCACCGGACTGCTCCAGACCACGCGCCGCCTGTACGTCGACACCGGGGACCCGGAGTCGGTGCGGGCGGGCGTCGACTGGTGGCTGGAGATGACCGGCCGCGGCGGTGAGGGCATGGTCGTCAAGCCGGCCGGCGCGCTGGTGCGCGGCCCCCAGGGGCGGCTCGTCCAGCCCGGCATCAAGTGCCGGGGCCGCGAGTACCTGCGGATCATCTACGGTCCGGAGTACACGCGGCCCGACAACCTGACCCGGCTGCGCCAGCGCTTCCTCAACCACAAGCGGTCCCTGGCGATCCGGGAGTACGCCCTGGGCCTGGAGGCCCTGGACCGACTCTCCGGCAACGAGCCGCTGTGGCGGGTCCACGAGGCGGTGTTCGCGGTACTGGCCCTGGAATCAGAACCGGTCGACCCCCGCCTCTGACCCCGCCCCGCCCGGGGCGGCCGACCTCGGCCGCCCCGGGCCCCCGGCCGTGCCTGCCCTGGCCTCCCGGCCCGGCCACCCGGCCCTCGGTGCCCCTCCCGGCCCCGAGCCCCGGGTGCGGCGACCGCCGGGGGCCCCGGCCTTCGGACGCCCCAGGCCCCGGTACTCGGCCTGGCCCCCGCGGCGCTGTCGCCGGCGGCCCGGTCGGCCGTCCCTCGGGCCGCGGCTGTTGTGGCTGCCGGGCCCCGGCGTTCCGGCGCTCGGCGCTTGGCTCCGGTGGCGCGGGGAACCGGCGGCCCGCTCGGCGGCCCTTCCCGGGCCCTGGGAGCTGTGACCACCGGACCCCTTCTGGCTTCCGGACCTCCGGTCCTCGGCGGCCGGCGTGGACAGCCACTGCCCCGCAACCGCCCCTTGCGGCCCGGGCCCGGCCCGCCCGGTCCGGCCGCCGCGGGCGCCCGGCCTTCCCACCGCCCGCACTCGGCGCCCCGGACCCCTGGCCCTGGCCCTGCCCCGGACCCCTGGCCCTGGCCCTGCCCCGGACCCCTGGCCCTGCCCCGGCCGCCCCCTCACCCCGTCAGCCGCAGCCGCTCCCCGCACACCCCCACCCGTACCGACTGGCCCCATGTCAGTTCCAGTGCGTCGGACTCCATGCCGTCTCCGAAGGCGACCAGGCGTTCGGATTCGACGGTGAGGGTCAGCCGGGCCGGGCCGGTCAGTTCTCCGGAGACCAGGGACGTGCCCGTGGCCGGGGAGGGCCAGGCCTCGCGGACGAACCACAGCAGCCGTTCGTCGGCGGGGGAGGGCAGCCGCTGCCGCCCTCCCCTTTCCTGCCACACCGACCGGAGCCATCCGGTCGCCCCCGTCCCGGTGCCGACGATCACCCCGGACGAGGCCTGGGCCTCGACGACACCCCCGTCGCCCTCCAGGCCCAGGCGGTACCGGGCCGTCTGGTGGCCGGCCGCGCCCAGGTAGATCTCGTTCAGCGCCACCAGGCGCTGGGTGTCGTCGGCGACGGCCTCGACCATGGTGAGTTCGTCGGCCGCCGCCGTGCCCGCGGACGCCAGCAGCCTCGCCGCGTCCGCCGGCCGGTGCCGCACCAGGACACCGGGATTGCGTCCGGGGTCGGCGTCGATGCCGATCACCGGCTGCCCGGAGAGGTACTTGGCGACGTTCGCCACCAGCCCGTCCTGGCCGACCACGACCAGCACGTCCTCCGGGCCGAACAGGAACCGGTCCAGGTCGGCCCGCTCCACCCGCGCCTGACGCCAGGCCAGCGGGATCGCGGCGACCACCTCGGCGAGCGCCCGGCGGGCGCGGTGGTGCCGGTCGGCGACCTCCTCGATGTCCCGGCCGCGGGTGCCGAGGAAGTAGGCGGCCTGGCCGTGCGTGCCGTGCCGGGCCACCAACTCCTCGTACTCCGTGGTGCGGTGGACGAGCACGGCCCGGGGCGCGAGGCTCACGCCCGTTCCCCGTCGCCGAGCCGGGCGAGCAGCCCGGTGAGGACGTCCGGCGAGATGGTGACGCTGTCGATGCGCGGCAGGTTCTCCGCCAGCCGGGTCCCGGTGAGCGCGCGCAGGACCGCGGCGTCCACGTCGGAGTGCACCCGCAGCCAGGCGGCCTGTGCCTGCGCCTTGGCGTCCCCGACCTCCCGCGTCCCCTCGGCCTCGGCACGGGCCACCTGTACGGAACGCGCCGCCTCGGCCTCCGCCAGCCGTACCGTACGCGCCGCCTCCGCCTCGGCGAGCCGCTCGGTGCGCCGCGCCTCCGCGTCGGCGAGCCGGACCGAGCGCGCCGCCTCCGCCTCCGCGCGCACCGCGTCCGCCGCCGCGTTCTCCTCGGCCTCCCGGCGGGTGTTGGTGCCGCGCTGCTCCACCAACTGCTCCTCGCGGCGGGCGAGTTCGATCTGGCTGGCCAGCTCGTTCTCGGCGATGGCACGCTCCCGTTCGACGGCCACCGCCCGCCGCTCGTAGGTGGCCCGGTCGGCCTCCTGCTGGATCAACTCGCGCGCCGGGGTGCGCAGCGCCCGCTCCACCTCCGGTTCCGGGCGCAGCGCGACCACGCGGACGGCGACGATCTCGATGCCGGTGGCGGGCAGCCGCGGCTCCGCGGCCAGGCCCGTCGCGACCCGTTCGCGCACCGCGCTCACCCCGTCGACCAGCGCAGACGCCAGCGGCGTACGGGCCAGGACGTCCAGGGCATGCTGCTGGGCGGTCTCGGTGAGCAGGGTGCCGAGCTGTTCGAGCGGGGCGCCGCGCCAGACGCCGGAGTCGGGGTCGATGGAGAAGTCCAGGCGGGCCGAGGCGAGGGCCGGGTCGCTGATCCGGTAGGTGACCGTGGCCTGCACCGCCACGTCCTGGAAGTCCGCCGTACGGGCGTGGAAGGTCATGGCCAACTCGCGGTCGTCGACCGGGACTTCGGACAGGGCCGCGCTGAGGGCGCGGAACCAGAAGCTGATCCCCGGCCCGTCGTGCGCCAGCCGGCCCGAGCGGTGGTGCCGGATGTGTGCCGTCGGCGCGCCGCGCAGATGGCGCCAGCCGAGACGCCGGGTGATGTCGGCCATGGGGACCCCTCCTCGTTTTTCGTCACTGAGACGATAACCGGTGGGAGTCTTTATCGTCAAGGGGACGAGAAAAGGGGGGTGGGGAAACGGCCGAGGCGCGGGTGAACACGGCCGCCGTTGGTCAGGATGGAGACATGGGATTCCATGTCGACTCCGAGGCCGGGCGGCTCAGCCGCGTCATCCTGCACCGGCCGGATCTTGAGCTCAAAAGGCTCACCCCTGGTAACAAGGACGCGCTCCTCTTCGACGACGTGCTCTGGGTGCGCCGGGCGCGCGCCGAGCACGACGGCTTCGCGGACGTCCTGCGCGACCGAGGGGTCACCGTCCACCTCTTCGGCGACCTGCTCACCGAGGCCCTGGCGATCCCGGCGGCCCGCACCCTCGTCCTGGACCGCGTCTTCGACGAGAAGGAGTACGGCGTCCTCGCCACCGACCACCTGCGCGCCGCCTTCGAGGACCTGCCCGCCCCCGAACTGGTCTCGGCACTGGTCGGCGGCATGACCAAGCGCGAGTACCTGGACGCGCACCCGGAGCCGGTCTCCGTGCGCTTCCACGCCATGGAGCTCGACGACTTCCTCCTCGCCCCCCTGCCCAACCACCTCTTCACCCGCGACACCTCCGCCTGGATCTACGACGGCGTCTCCGTCAACGCCATGCGCTGGCCCGCCCGCCAGCGGGAGACCGTGCACTTCGAGGCGATCTACCGGCACCATCCCCTCTTCCGGGACGAGACGTTCCACGTCTGGTCCGAGGGCCAGGCCGACTACCCGTCGACCATCGAGGGCGGCGACGTCCTGGTGATCGGCAACGGCGCCGTACTGATCGGCATGAGCGAGCGCACCACCCCCCAGGCCGTCGAGATGCTCGCGCACAAGCTGTTCGCCGCGGGCTCCGCCGAGACGATCGTGGCGCTCGACATGCCCAAGCGGCGCGCGTTCATGCACCTCGACACCGTGATGACCATGGTCGACGGCGACACCTTCACCCAGTACGCCGGCCTCGGCATGCTCCGCTCGTACACCATCGAGCCCGGCGTCGACGGCAAGGAGCTGAAGGTCACCGACCATCCGCCGGAGCACATGCACCGCGCGATCGCCGCCGCGCTCGGCCTCAGCGAGATCCGGGTGCTGACCGCCACCCAGGACGTCCACGCGGCCGCGCGCGAGCAGTGGGACGACGGCTGCAACGTCCTCGCGGTCGAGCCCGGCGTCGTCGTGGCCTACGAGCGCAACGCCACCACCAACACCCATCTGCGCAAGCAGGGCATCGAGGTCATCGAGATCCCCGGGAGCGAGCTGGGCCGGGGCAGGGGAGGGCCGCGCTGCATGAGCTGTCCGGTCGAACGCGGGCCTGTATAGAAATGTGGAACATCGTATAGAGTTCCAGGGTCATTGTTCACGTATCCCTGGAGCGCCCCCATGGCGACAGTCCCGACCGCCCTCGCCGGCCGCCACTTCCTCAAGGAGCTGGACTTCACGGCGGCGGAGTTCCGCGGCCTGATCGAGCTGGCCGCCGAGCTGAAGGCCGCGAAGAAGGCCGGGATCGAACTCCAGTACCTGCGTGGCCGCAACATCGCACTGATCTTCGAGAAGACGTCCACCCGCACCCGCTGCGCCTTCGAGGTCGCCGCCGCCGACCAGGGCGCCTCGACGACGTACCTGGACCCGTCGGGGTCGCAGATGGGGCACAAGGAGTCGGTCAAGGACACCGCCCGGGTGCTCGGGCGGATGTTCGACGCCATCGAGTACCGGGGGGACAGTCAGGAGAAGGTCGAGGAGCTGGCCGCGTACGCGGGGGTGCCGGTCTACAACGGGCTCACCGACGACTGGCACCCCACGCAGATGCTCGCCGACGTCCTGACCATGCTGGAGCACACCCCGAAGACCCTGGACGACGGCATCTCCTTCGCCTACCTCGGCGACGCCCGCTTCAACATGGGCAACTCCTACCTGGTCACCGGCGCGCTGCTCGGCCTGGACGTACGGATCGTCGCGCCGAAGGCGTACTGGCCGGGCGAGGAGGTCGTCGCCGAGGCGCGCCGGCTCGCCGAGGACAGCGGCGCCGCGATCACCCTCACCGAGTCGGTGGCGGAGGGTGTGCGGGGCGCCGACTTCGTCGCCACCGACGTGTGGGTCTCCATGGGCGAGCCCAAGGAGGTCTGGGACGAGCGGATCAAGGCGCTGGCCCCCTACGCGGTGACCATGGACGTCCTGCGCGCCACCGGCAACCCCGACGTGAAGTTCCTGCACTGCCTGCCGGCCTTCCACGACCTGGGCACCAAGGTGGGCCGCGAGATCTTCGAGGCGCACGGCCTGGACTCCCTGGAGGTGACCGACGAGGTCTTCGAGTCGGCGCACTCGGTGGTCTTCGACGAGGCCGAGAACCGTATGCACACCATCAAGGCGGTCCTGGTCGCGACCCTGGGCCGCGCCGCGGCCTGAGCCGCGGAAGCCCGAGCGGGCCCGGTGGGCCCGAGCGGCCCCAGCGGGCCGAAGGCGCCCGAGCGGGCCCAACACGCCTAGACGGGCCGCCGCTGCCGCGGCACCGTCGGCAGCCGGAACCAGACCGCCTTGCCCGACGGCGTCGGCCGGTGCCCGCACGACGAACTGAGCGCACGGATCAGCAGCAGCCCCCGCCCGTGCTCCTGCCAGGGGTCCGGCTCCCCGGAGTCCGGCTGGGTGAGGCTGCCCGGCGGCGCCGGGTCCGGGTCGTGCACCTCGACCCGGCAGCCCCCCGGCAGCAACTCCACCACCAGCTCTATCGGCCCCTCGCCCGCGGTGGTGTGCTCCACGGCGTTCGCCACCAGCTCCGCCGTCAGCAGCTCCGCCGTGTCGCTGTCGGCGGAGTGCTCCAGCTCGGCCAGGGCGGTGCGGACCAGGGCGCGCGCGACCGGCACCGCCGCGGTGGTGTGCGGCAGTGCGACGCGCCAGGAGGCGGAGGAGGGGAGGCGTTCGTGCACGGCTGATCCGTTCATCAAGCAGGCGATCCTGCTCTCGATCTCATGAATGGTACGGCGCCACCCTGCGAAGCCGCCCGGCGGCCGCCGTCCGGGACCGTGCTCGGCCCCGTGGCGAGCGGCCTACCCGGCTGAACGGCCCGCCTCGCCCGACCGGTCCCACCGTTACCCGGGTGTGGACGAGCCGTGACACTCCGGTGTCCCCACCCCTGCCGTATCGCGCCATCCTGACGACAGTCATGGATCGGTGATAACTTCGTCGGGTAGACCTCAGTGAGACAGCGCCGCCGCAGTCCGCCCGAGGAGGCCGCACCCCATGAGTCCCTTCACCGGCTCCGCCGCCCGCACCGAACGCTGGCGGCACCTGCGGGTGGACCGCGCCGACGGTGTCGCCACCGTCACCCTCGACCGCCCGGAGAAGCTCAACGCGCTCACCTTCGGCGCCTACGCCGACCTGCGCGACCTGCTCGCCGAGCTGTCCCGGGAACGCGCGGTGCGCGCCCTGGTGCTGGGCGGCGAGGGCCGCGGCTTCTGCTCCGGCGGCGACGTGGACGAGATCATCGGCGAGACGTTCGCCATGGACACCGCCGAACTGCTGGACTTCAACCGGATGACCGGCCAGGTCGTACGGGCGATCCGGGAGTGCCCCTTCCCGGTGGTCGCCGCCGTCCACGGGGTGGCGGCGGGCGCCGGCGCGGTCCTCGCCCTGGCGTCCGACTTCCGGGTCGCCGACCCCACGGCCCGCTTCGCGTTCCTCTTCACCCGGGTCGGACTCTCCGGCGGCGACATGGGGGCGGCGTACCTGCTGCCCAGGGTCGTCGGCCTCGGCCACGCCACCCGGCTGCTGATGCTGGGCGAGGCCGTCCACGCCGAGGAGGCCGAGCGGATCGGCCTGATCAGCCAGCTCGCCGACGCCGGCCACGCCGACGAGGCCGCCCGCGCCCTCGCCCACCGGCTCGCCGAGGGACCCGCCCTGGCGTACGCACAGACCAAGGCGCTGCTGACGGCGGAACTGGACATGCCCCTGGCGGCGGCGGTGGAGATGGACGCGGCGACCCAGGCCCTGCTGATGACGGGCGAGGACTACGCCGAGTTCCACAAGGCGTTCAAGGAGAAGCGGCCCCCCAAGTGGAAGGGGCGCTGACCATGGCACGCATCGCGGTCGTCGGCGGCGGCCCCGGCGGCCTCTACGCGGCCGTCCTGCTCAAACGCCTCGACCCCGGCCGGGAGATCACCGTCTGGGAGCGCAACGCCCCCGACGACACCTTCGGCTTCGGCGTCGTCCTCTCCGACGAGACCCTCGGCGGCATCGAACACGCCGACCCCGAGGTGTACGCGGCCCTGCGCGCGCACTTCACCCGCTGGGACGACATCGACATCGTCCACCGCGACCAGCACCAGATCTCCACCGGGCACGGCTTCGCCGCACTGGGCCGCAAACAACTGCTGCGCATCCTGCACGACCGCTGCCGCACCCTCGGCGTCGAACTCCGCTTCAACTCCGCGGCCCCGCACCCCGCACGCCTGGCCGAGGCGCACGACCTGGTCATCGCCGCCGACGGAGTGCACAGCGGCACCCGCGACACCTACGCCCAGGTGTTCCGCCCGCGGATCACCACCCACCGCTGCCGCTACATCTGGCTCGCCACCGACTTCGCCTTCGACGCCTTCCGCTTCGACATCGCCGAGACCGGGCACGGCGTCATGCAACTGCACGGCTACCCCTACGCGCCCGACGCCTCCACCGTCATCGTCGAGATGCGCGAGGAGGTCTGGCGGGCGGCCGGCTACGACGAACTCGACGTCCGGGAATCCGTCGAACGCTGCGCCAAGATCTTCTCGGCCGCCCTGCGCGGACACCCCCTGCGCTCCGACAACTCCGCCTGGACGACGTTCCGAACGGTGGTCAACTCCCGCTGGTCGCACGGGAACACCGTGCTGCTGGGCGACGCCGCCCACACCGCCCACTTCTCCATCGGCTCCGGCACCAAGCTCGCCGTCGAGGACGCCCTCGCGCTCGCCGCCTGCCTGACCGAACAACCCGACCTCCGTGACGCGCTCACCGCCTACGAGGAGGAACGCAGACCCGTCGTCGCCTCCACCCAGCGCGCCGCCCGGGCCAGCCTGGAGTGGTTCGAGGACATCGCCCTCCATCTCGACCAGCCGCCCCGGCAGTTCGCGTTCAACCTGCTCACCCGCAGCCGCCGGGTCACCCACGACAACCTGCGGCTGCGCGACGCGCACTTCACCGAGGCGGTGGAACGGGAGTTCGGCTGCCCGCCCGGCACGCCCCCCATGTTCACCCCGTTCCGCCTGCGCGGTCTCACCCTGCGCAACCGCGTCGTCGTCTCACCGATGGACCAGTACTCCGCCGTCGACGGCGTCCCCGACGACTTCCACCTCGTCCACCTGGGCGCAAGGGCCCTGGGTGGAGCCGGACTGGTGATGACCGAGATGGTCTGCGTCAGCGCCGAGGGCCGGATCACCCCCGGCTGCACCGGCCTGTACACCGCCGGACAGGCCGAGGGCTGGCGCCGGATCACCGACTTCGTGCACACCAGGGCACCCGGCACGGCGATCGGCGTGCAGCTCGGCCACAGCGGGCGCAAGGGCTCGACCAGGCTGATGTGGGAGGGCATCGACGAGCCGCTGCCCGACGGCAACTGGCCGCTCGTGGCCGCCTCCCCGATCCCGTACCGGCCGGACAGCCAGGTCCCGCGCGAGCTGACCCACGCCGAACTGGCCACCGTCCGCGACCAGTTCACCGCGGCCGCCCGGCGCGCCGACCGGGCCGGCTTCGACCTGCTCGAACTGCACTGCGCGCACGGCTACCTGCTCTCCGGCTTCCTCTCCCCGCTCACCAACCGCCGCACCGACGCCTACGGCGGCGATCTCGGCAACCGGCTGCGCTTCCCGCTGGAGGTCTTCGACGCCGTACGCGAGGTCTGGCCCGCCGAACGGCCCATGACCGTCCGGATCTCCGCCACCGACTGGGCCGAGGGCGGCACCGGCGTGGAGGACGCCGTCGAGATCGCCCGCGCCTTCGCCGCGCACGGCGCCGACGCCATCGACGTGTCCACCGGGCAGGTCGTGGCCGAGGAGAGCCCGGAGTACGGCCGCTCCTACCAGACCCCCTACGCCGACCGCATCCGCAACAGCGTCGGCGTCCCGGTCGTCGCGGTCGGCGCGATCTCCTCCTGGGACGACGTCAACTCCCTGATCCTGGCGGGCCGTACGGATCTGTGCGCGCTGGCCCGCCCGCACCTGTACGACCCGCACTGGACCCTGCACGCGGCGGCGGAGCAGTCCTACGAGGGCCCCGGAGCCGTCTGGCCCGACCCCTACCTCGCGGGCCGCAGGCCGCCGCGCACCGGACGCACGGACGCCCCCAAGCCCCGCCTGACGCTCGGGACTTGAGGGCGCACGCCGTCTACAGGGCGACCATACCCGCGGTCAGCGTGGCGCCGTCCGCCGGGTCGATGACGATGAACGCGCCCGTGCGCCGCGACACCGCGTAGTCGTCCAGGGCGAGCGGCTCAGCGGTGCGCAGCACGATCCGGCCCAGGTCGTTCACGGTGAGTTCGGCCGCGCCGCCGAGGTCCTGGACGATCGCCTTCACGGTGCGCGTGGTGTGCCGGACGAGGACCCGGTCGCCGACCCGCAGCGGCCGGTCGGCGAGATGGCAGACCGCGGCCCTGACCTCCCGGGTCAGCGCGGGCACGTCGACCCCCGCGGTGAGCATGTCGCCGCGCGAGACGTCCCGTTGGTCCTTCAGCCGCACACTGACCGACTGCGGTGCGAACGCCGCCTCCCGGGCCGAGCCGAGCACGTCGATCCCGGTGATCTCCGAGGTCTCCCCGGACGGATGCACGGTGACCCGGTCGCCGACCCGCAGCGTCCCCGACACCAACTGGCCCGCGTAGTAGCGGACTTCCCCGTCCCGGAGGACGTACTGCACCGGGAAGCGGGCCGGCGCGTCCGCCGCCTCGACGCCGACCGGGACCTGCTCCAGGAACTCCAGCAGCGCCGGACCCCGGTACCAGTCCATGGCCGCGGAACGCTCCACCACGTTGTCACCGGCGAGCGCCGAGACCGGGATCGGGGTGAACCCGGGCAGCCCCAACTCGGCCGCGTGAGCAGCGAACTCCTCCACGATCCGCTCGAACACGGCTTCCTCGTAGCCGACCAGGTCCATCTTGTTGACGGCCAGGACCACCTGCGGCACCCGCAGCAGCCCGGCCACGGCGGCATGCCTGCGGGTCTGTTCGACGACGCCGTTGCGGGCGTCGATGAGGATGATCGCCAGTTCGGCGGTGGAGGCGCCGGTGACCATGTTGCGGGTGTACTGAACGTGGCCGGGGGTGTCGGCGAGGATGAAGCGGCGTCGGGGGGTGGCGA
>NZ_JBEPBM010000061.1:0-25871 GCF_040299205.1 Streptomyces sp. NPDC000983
CCAACAACCCCCTCCTCCCCAACACCCCCTCCCTCCTGTTTTGGGGGCCCCCCGCCGTTCCCACCCCCGGGGGGGCGGGGGGCCCCCCCCCCCCCCCCCACCGCTTCCCCCACACGCACACCAGGGCGCGACCTCCGTCCGCGGCCTCCTGCCGCGACGGATGAGCGACCACCCGGCAACAACGCAACGAAAGGGACCGTCTCGTGCCTTCGCCCAACCCTTGGCCCGCAGGTGTCACCGGCATCGCCTACGGAGGTGACTACAACCCGGAGCAGTGGTCCACGCAGGTGCAGCTCGAGGACATCGAGCTGATGAGGCAGGCGAAGGTGAACCTGCTCAGCGTGGGCATCTTCTCCTGGTCGTTGCTGGAGCCGAGGGAGGGCGAGTACGACTTCCAGTGGCTGGACGAGGTCCTGGACAGGCTGCACGCCGCGGGCATCCGCGTCGCCCTCGCCACCGCCACGGCGTCACCGCCGGCCTGGCTGGTGCGCAAGCATCCCGAGATCCGGCCCGTCACGGTCGACGGTGTCCCGCTGGAGCAGGGCAGCCGGCAGTCCTACGCGGTCTCCTCGCCCGTGTTCCGCGCCTACGCGCTCGGGCTCACCCGCAAGGTCGCCGAACGCTACCGCGACCACCCGGCACTCGCCCTGTGGCATGTCGACAACGAGCTGGGCTGCCACGTCCCGCACGACTACTCCGACTCGGCGGCGACCGCCTTCAGGCAGTGGCTCCGGGAGCGCTACGGCCGCGTCGAGGCCCTCAACGCGGCCTGGGGCACGGCGTTCTGGTCGCAGCGCTACGACTCCTTCGACGAGATCCTGCCGCCGCGTGCCGCGCCCACCTTCGTCAACCCCACCCAGCAGCTGGACTTCGCGAGGTTCAGCTCGGACGCCCTGCTGGTCCACTACCGGGCGCTGCGGGACGTGTTGCGGGAGGTGACCCCCGAGATCCCCACGACGACGAACTTCATGATGACGAGCAGGACGAAGTGGGTCGACTACTTCTCCTGGTCCGACGACATGGACGTCGTCGCCAACGACCACTACACCGTGGCCTCCGACCCGCATCCGCAGATAGAGCTGGCGTTCTCGGCCGACCTGAGCCGCGGTGTCGCGTCAGGCGCGCCCTGGATGCTGATGGAGCACTCGACCTCGGCGGTCAACTGGCAGCCCCGCAACCGGGCCAAGGGCGAGGGCGAGATGCTCCGCAACTCCCTGTCGCACGTCGCACGCGGTGCGGACTCCGTGATGTTCTTCCAGTGGCGTCAGTCGGCCGCGGGCGCCGAGAGGTTCCACTCGGCGATGGTGCCGCACGCCGGTCCGGACAGCGACGTCTTCCGCACCACGGTGGAACTCGGGCGGCGGGTCGAGGCGCTCGCGCCCGTCAGGGGCAGCCGGGTCCACGCCGATGTCGCCCTGGTCTTCGACTATGTCAGCTGGTGGGCCAGCGAGTCGGACGGTCACCCCAGCCAGTCGCTGAGCTACATGGAGGAGGCGCTGCGCTGGTACGGGGCGCTGTGGCGGCGCAACATCACCGTCGACGTCGTCCCTCCGCACGCCGACCTGGAGGGGTACAAGGTCGTCCTGGTGCCGACGCTGAAGCTGGTGTCCGACGACACCGCCGACCGGATCGCGACCGCCGCCCGCGGGGGCGCCTCGGTGCTCGTCACCTTCTTCAGCGGCATCACCGACGAGAACGAGCATGTGCGGCTGGGTGGTTACCCGGGCGCCTTCCGGGAGCTGCTCGGTGTCCGCAGCGAGGAGTTCTGGCCGCTGGGGGAGGGGGAGCGGCACCT
This sequence comes from Streptomyces sp. NPDC000983, assembly GCF_040299205.1. Classification (NCBI taxonomy): domain Bacteria; kingdom Bacillati; phylum Actinomycetota; class Actinomycetes; order Kitasatosporales; family Streptomycetaceae; genus Streptomyces; species Streptomyces sp. NPDC000983. The sequence continues at coordinate 1,796 of NZ_JBEPBM010000061.1, forward strand.
CCTGGACAACGGCGGCACGGGCGAATTCTGGGCGGAGAAGACCTCCCTGGAGGGCGCGGAGCCGGTGCGCACCTGGGCCGGGGGCCCGTTGAGCGGCCGGCCCGCCGTGACACGGCGTCCGGTCGGCGACGGCACGGCCTGGTACGCGGGAACCCGGCTGGACGCCGACTCCCTGGACGGCGTCGTCGGCTCGCTCCTGCAGGAGGCGGCGGTCGAGCCGGTGTTGGCGGATCTGCCCGAGGGTGTGGAAGCCGTCCGGCGGGTGGGTGCCGACGGTGCGCGGTTCGTGTTCCTCCTCAACCACACGGGGGACGGGACCCAGGTGAAGATCGAGGGCTCCGAGCTGTTCGGCGGTGGTGCCATCGCGGAGGGCGTGCTCGCGCTGCCCCCGCACGAGGTCAGGGTGGTGCGCGAGCCGAACATCTAGGACCCGGCCCGAGCGGCGTCTGCTCGGGCCGTTGCCCCTGGTCCCGGCCGGCCGCCGGCCGGGACCAGGGAGGTTGTGCGCGGCCGGGCGGCCCGACGGCCCTAGCGGAACTTGGGCATGACCTCGGTGGCGAACAGTTCGAGGGACTTCTTGCCCAGGGCGGTGCGTTCCGGGGTGAGGGGGCCGCCGAGGAAGCCGCCCAGGACGTTGCCGAGGCCGATCGAGGAGACCTCGGCCAGGTGTTCGGCGACGGTGTCCGGGCTGCCCCAGACGCACCAGGTGCGCTGCCAGCCCTCGGTCAGCGCGTTGGGCGGCGGCTTGAGGGTGACCCCGGAGAGCTTCTCGGCCTCCAGGTTGGCCTCGTGCTCACGCTCGATGGTCTTCTGGTACTGGCCCATGAGGAGCTGGAACTCCTCCTCGGCCTGCTCGTCGGTCTCGGCGACGTGGACGTGCTGGTAGGTGTGGGTGGTCCACTCCAGGGCGCGGTCCACGGTCTCCTGCGGGTGCCCGGCCGCCTCCAGCGCGGTGCGGTAGGCGCCGAAGTGGGTGCGCAGGTTCTTGAGGGGTTCGCCGTCGTCCAGGGCGGGCGGGGTGAAGGCGGGGATGAAGGCGGGCTGGGCCTCGGCCGCGGCCCGCTCGACGCTGGAGGGCCGCAGGGCCACCGACATCAGCCGCGGTCCGCCGGGGGTGTGGGCGGCGGGCACGATCCGGGAGACGACGGCACCCTTGTAGTGGCCGTTGTCGAAGACGAGGGGGGCGTCCTCGGCCTTCTTGTCCCAGAGTTGGCGTACCAGCGCGAGGTGGGACTTGGACAGTTCGGGGGTGTCCCTGAAGTTGATGCCCAGGCCGATCATCTCCTCCGGCGTGGTGCCGCTGCCGGTGCCCACCAGGAGCTTGCCGTCGGTGAGCTGGTCCAGCAGGTTCAGCCGTTCGGCGAAGCGCACCGGGTGGTGCAGGGCGATCGTCTGCACGGAGAAGCCGTAGTGGAGCCGGGGCAGCCGGGCGGCGAGGAAGGACGCGAACATCATCGGGTCGCTCGCCGGCGGACAGTAGCCGGTGAAGTGGTGGTCGGGCAGGAACACCGCGTCGAACCCGAGCCGCTCCACGTCCACGGCGTGCTCGACCAGCGCCTGGGTCACCCTGCGGTCGTCCTGTGGACCTGACGAGCGGGTGGTGAGAAACGCGGAGAAACGCATGGAAGGCCCTCCTGGCCGGCGTGAGGATACGGGGTGCGCATGGGGGATGCGGGTGCCTGACACCGTCCGTGGGCGGCCGGCACTCAATTCAGAATCTGAACTCTGATTTCAGATTATGGGTGCGGGGGCGGTCAGGTCAACCGCCACGTATCGGGGGCCGTGGTCCACAGGGCGAAAACAAAATCAATATCTTGAATCTCCGTCGGGGTAAGGGGCAGGGTGGCGCTGCCCGACCCCGAACCACCGAAGGAGCGTCCGTGGCCTCCCAGACCCCCGATCCCGCCGACGCGCCCGCGGCGGGTCGGTGCCCGTTCACCGACCCCTCGTCGCTCTTCGCCGACCTCGCCGCGGCCCGCGACCGTCCGGGCCTGGAACGGGGCGAAGCCCTCCACGGCCGTTACGTCGTCTCCCGCTACGACGAAGTGGTGGAGGCCCTCCGCCGCCCCGACGTGTTCTCCTCGAAACCGACGGTGCCGGACATGCCGCCGCCGTGGCGCCACCGGTTCGAGGACCGGGTCCCCGGCCGGGGAACCCTCCTGGGCCACGACAACCCCACCCACGACCGGCTGCGCGGCGCGGTCAACTCCTTCTTCGTGCCCCGCGAACTCGCCCGGTTCGAGCCGTGGATCGAGGAGGCCGCACACCGTCAGGTCGACGAGTTCGCCGACCGGGGCGCCACCGACCTCAAGTCGAGCTTCGGCCTCCCGCTGGCTCTGAAGGTGATCGCCCGCATCGTGGGCCTGGACACCTCCCGCGCCGAGTGGATCGGTCTGGCCCTGTCCTTCTTCGCCGGGCCCCGCGACACCAACTTCCCCGGCGTCGGACCCGACGAGAAGGCCGACGCGCTGCTCGACCTCCACGACTACGTGCTGAGCGTGATGGCGGAACGGCGCGAGGAGCGGCGCGACGACCTGATCAGCCACGTCTGGAACGTCCGGGACTCCGGCGAGGCCGAGATGACCGACTTCGAGATGCTCTCCCTGTTCCCCGGCCTGATGCTGGCCGGACACGAGACCTCGTCCAACCTCATCTGCATGGGCACCGCCCACCTGCTCTCACGGCCCGGCGCCTGGGAGGCCGCGCAGCACGACGACGCGAGCCGCGGCCGCGCCCTGGAGGAACTGTTCCGCTACGAGTCCGCCATCACCGGCATGCCGCGCCTGGTCACCGAGGACACCGTCCTGGGTGGCACGCCGCTGCGCGCGGGTGACGAGGTCTTCCTCGCCTACGCCTCCGCGAGCCGGGACGCCGCGTACTTCGACGCCCCCGACGCGCTGCGGCCCGACCGCCGGTTCGAACAGCCCCACCTGGGATTCGGACAAGGCATCCACGCCTGCCTCGGCGCCCCGCTCGCCCGCCTGCTCCTGCGCACCGAACTGCGGGTCCTGCACGAGCGCCTGCCCGGCCTGCGGCTGGACCTCCCCGACGGAAAGGTGCCGTACACCGCCGTCTCCGAGGGCCGGGGCGTCGCCGCACTGCCCATCGCCTGGGACCCGGCGCCCGCCCGCACACCCCGGCCGCCCACACCGAGCCGGGCCCGCACCTCGGACATCCCGGCGCGGATCACCGCCCGGACCACGCTCACCCCCGACGTCGTGGAGTTCGAACTCGCCCCCGCCGAGGGCACCTTCCCCTCCTGGCAGCCGGGCGCCCACATCGACGTCCGGCTCGCGCCGGGACTGACCCGCCAGTACTCCCTGTGCGGCGACCCCGCCGACCAGGAACGCTGGCGGATCGCCGTTCGCCGGGACAAGGACGGCCGCGGCGGCTCCCTGCACGCCCACGAACTCCTGCGCTCCGGCGACCCGGTCGTCCTGCGGGGCCCGCGCAACAACTTCGCCCTCGCCGACGCACCCGGGTACCTGTTCGTCGCCGGCGGCATCGGCGTCACGCCGTTCCTGCCGATGGTGGCCGAGGCGGCCCGCCGCGGAGTCCCCTGGCGGCTGGTCCTCCTGGGCCGCTGCCTCGACACCATGCCCTACGCCGCCGGACTGAGCCGCGCCCACCCGGACGCGGTGACCCTCTGGCCGAGCGCCGAACGCGGCCGGATCGACCTCGGCGACCTCCTCGCGGCCACGCCCTCCGACACCGCCGCCTACTGCTGCGGGCCCGAGGAACTCCTTGCCGACCTGGAGGAACGCTGCCTGGACCAGGGGCGCGTCCTGCGCACCGAGCGGTTCGCGCCCCGCCCCCGCACCGGGGACACGGCCGACGGCGACTTCGAGGTGACGCTGGCCGGTTCGGGCCGCACGGTCCAGGTGCGCGCGGACGAGTCGGTCCTCGACGCCGTCAACCGGGCCGGCGCCGACGTCCTGTCGACCTGCCGCGAGGGCACCTGCGGCTCCTGCGAGGTCCGCGTGCTCGCCGGCACCCCCGACCACCGTGACTCCGTGCTGTCCGCGCAGGAACGGGCCGCCGGGGAGTACATGATGACCTGTGTCTCCCGGGCCCTGTCCCCGTCGCTCACCCTGGACCTCTGACCCGGCCCGGCGGGCGCCGTTCCTCGCCCGGGGAGCGGCCCTTCCGGCCGAGGCACCGGCCCCCGCCGCGCGGGCTCGCGTCAGCCCCGGAGCTTCGCCTTCGCCGCGGTCAGGGCCTCCCGGACCTCGCGCGCCACCCGGGTCGCGTCCTGCGGGTTGTTCACCACATCCGTGCGGCTCATGTCGACGACGAGGACCTCGCCGGCCGAGTAGTGCCGCCGCACCCAGTCGTCGTAGCCGGACCACAGCGTGCGGTAGTACTCGACGAGGCTCTCGTCCTGTTCGAAGTCGCGCCCCCGCAGTCCGATCCGGTGCAGCACCGTCTCGAAGTCCGCAGTGAGGTACACCATGAGATCGGGCGCCTTGCGGTACGGCAGGCCGTCGATCTCGCGCAGCATCTCGTCGAGGAGCCCCTCGTAGACCTGCATTTCGAGGGAGCTGATCCGGCCCAGGTCGTGATTGACCTTCGCGAAGTACCAGTCCTCGTAGATCGACCGGTCGAGGACGTTGTCGTCCTGCCGGTACGCCTCCTTGATCGAGGCGAACCGGGTCCGCAGGAAGTGGAGCTGGAGCAGGAAGGGGTAGCGCTGGGCCTGGATCTCCTCGGGGCTCGCCGTGTAGAAGAGCGGCAGGATCGGGTTGTCCTCCACGCTCTCGTAGAAGACCTGGCTGCCCAGCTCCTTGGCCAGCAGTTCGGCGACGACCGTCTTACCGATTCCGATCATGCCGCCGACGCAGATCACCGGCTTACCTCACTTCTCCAGGGACTTCTGTTGCGGGCGGGCGAGCTGGTCGCGCGATCCCCGGGGAATCCTAGATGACCACGCACCCCGGACCGCGGGCGCCGTCCGCGCCGGACTCCTCCCGCCCGATGCGCCCGGGCGACCGGGCGGCTCCCCGGAGAGTGCGGGGTTGAGCGCGTACTGACAGTCGCGGTGTACTACCGCACGGACCGGTTCGCCCATGAGCGGAGGCTGTACGTGATCCACAGACGGGCCGATGTACGTCGCCTGTTCGGAGCCGCTCTGCTGGCAGGCCTGCTGTTCGCGGGGTGGGAGCTCCTCCACGCATGGCTCGACCTGCCGGGCGTGCCGCAGGACGTGGTCAGGTCCGTAGAGTCCGAAGACGTACGCATCCTTGCCGGAGGCACCCAATCGAACCCGGGCAACGACTGGGAGCAGCCCTACGTCCTGATCGCCGCGCCCGACGCCGCGGATCCGGTGGAGGCCATCGAGGAGGCGCTCCGGTCGGAGGGGTGGAGCGTGGAGTCCGGCTATCCCACGCAGATGGTCCTGACCGGCGACTTCCCCGAAACCCGCTCCAAGTACGGCGTGGTGGTCAACCGATGGGAGGACTACGACTGCCTGGCCTACCCGGACATCTGCGAGGAAGCCAAGGAGACGGTGCAGAAGCCGAGCCACCCGGACCTGTTCGTCGCGAGCTTCATGCCGTATGTCTGAACTGGCAGTTGTGCGTTGCCGCTTGCTCCGCGGCGGGTGACTTCCTCCGGTGGGCCCACCGCTCAGGTGCCTGGGCGCCGCCGGCGGCGCCGGTTCACTCGGTCGCGTAATCGTCGGCTTCCCAGCGGAGTATGTCGCCCGGCTGGCAGGCGAGTACCTCGCAGAGGGCGGCGAGGGTGGTGAACCGTACCGCCTTCGCGCGGCCGTTCTTGAGGACGGCCAGGTTGGCGGGGGTGATCCCGACCCGGTCGGCGAGTTCGCCCACGGACATCTTCCGCTTGGCGAGCATCACGTCGATGTCGACGACGATCGGCATCAGATCACCACGTCCAACTCGGCCCGCATCCGCGTCGCCTGGGTGAGCAGCATCCGCAGGACGAGGACGAGGAGCGCGACCCCGAGGATCGCCACGCCCACCCCGGCCATGATGACGGTGACGCCCGGGTCCTCCCGCTGGCCGGGCGCGTTGACGGCGGTGACGGTGAACCACACGAGGGCGGCGCCGACGATCGCGCCGATCACGCCGTCCACGTACCGGAAGGCGGCGTGCGAGAAGACCGTGTCGCGGCGCACCATCGTCACCAGCCGCCATACGCAGACCAGGGCGACCTGGACCGTGACCATGCCCAGGGTCGTGATCACGCGCAGCGCGGTCAGCGGGAGCGTCCCGTCCTCCGGGTCGTTCCCGCTGATCAGCGTCCACGCCATCAGTGCCTGCACGAACCCGGTGCCGGCGAGCACCACCACGAGCACGGCGCGCAGCGCCAGCACGGTCAGTCTGCCCATGAGTCCACCCTTCCATCGAATCGCGATGGAAAGCTATCGATATTCGATAGGTGATGCAAGGGGTGGCGCCTCAGACGGCGGCTGCTCTGGTCAGCGGGCTTCGGCGAAGCGGGTCAGGTGGCCGTCGTCGAGCCGGACCTGTCGCGCGGCGAGTGCCTGCTCGACGTGAGCGACCCGGCTCGCGCCGACGATGGGGTCGATGCCCTGGCGCATCAGCCAGGCGAGCACCACCTGGTTCGGTGTGGTGGAGAGTTCGTCGGCGACCTCCCCGAGGACGCCGAGGACGCGGGTGGTGCCCGGGTGCTCGTAGGTGTCGGGCAGGGGCTTGTCCGCGCGTTCGTACGAGCCCCACAGCAGTGCGCTGTAGGCCCACACGGTGAGGTGTTCCGCCGCCGCGAGGTCCAGGTCCTCGGCGGCGAGCATGCGGTGGCCGGCTTCGGCCAAGGGAGTCATGGGGCGAGGCTGGAGGAGGGAGTGGCGCAGTTGTAGGGCCGTCCACGGCTCCACGCCCTGTTCCCGGGCCAGGGAGCGCGCGCGTTCGACGCGCCAGGCGGCGTGGTTGGCCGCGCCGACCCGCAGGGCCGTGCCCTTGGCGACGAGTTCACCGAAGGCGCCGACGGTCTCCTCCAGGGGCACGCCGCGGTCCTCGGCGTGGGCCCACAGCAGGTCCACGTGGTCGACGCCCAGCCGCTCCAGGCTCTCCTCGAATCCGGCGTGCACGGCGGAGGCGGAGAGGCCCTCCGCGCTCTCCGGCCAGACGTGCGGGGTCAGCGGGTTCTGCCGGACCTTGGTCGCGATCCGCACCCGCTCGCGCATGCCCGGGCGGGCCCGCAGCCAGGCGCCGATGACCCGTTCGCTCGCGCCCCCCACACCGGCGGGGTCGCTCCAGAAGGAGTAGCAGTTGGCGGTGTCGAGCCAGGTGCCGCCGCCGGCGACGAAGGCGTCGAGGATCGCGAAGGCCTGGTCGGGGGAGACGCGGGTGCCGAAGTCCATGGTGCCGAGGACGATCTGGGGATCGGTGTGAGTCATGCGCCTCATGCTCGGATTTAAAGTGCGCTCCAAGTCAACAGGCGACGGGAAGGAAGGGGTGGGCACGACGGGCCCGCACGGTGAGCCACGTAAGATCGCCGCTTGACGGGGGAGGTGGCATGACCATGAGGGACTATCGAGGGTGCGTCGCGGTCGCGGCGGCTTTGGTGCTGGCCGGCTGCGGCGGTGGCGGGGAGAGCGGCAGCGCTGACGGCAAGGTCGTGGCGCTGACGTTGAAGCAGGTACGTGCGACGGTGCCCGACGTGGAGGCCATGCCCGGGTGGAAGACGATCCTTCGGCCCGTAGCGGTCGAGATGGACGACCTCTACCGTTCGCAGGCCTGCCCGATCAAGGGCAACGCGGGCTGCGAGAACTCCCGCTTCTTCGGATCGTCGGCCTTCCTGGACCGCGAGACCGGCGCCCACGTCTCCTTCCAGATCATCGCCTACGACAGCGAACAGGCCGCCCGTGAGGGGTACGACGTGCTCTGGGACGGCTACTACAACAGGAGGGCGGGGGCGAAGGCCAAGCCCTTCGAGCTCGGCCCGGTCGGGGACGAGAGCGAGGCCCGCATCGGTATCGCCGGATTCAAGGGCGAGGCCGGAGCCGTGACCCAGACCCGGGTCGGCACGACCGTGCTGGTGACCGAGGCGGCCGCCGGGGAGAAGGGCGGAGTCGACGAGGACTCGGCCCGCGACCTCACCGCGGTGATCGCCGAGCGGGCCCGGCAGGCCCAGGACGGGGACACGCCCTCCGCCGCGCTCGACGACTGAACGGCCGCCCCCGTCCTCAGACGGGCAGGCGGGGCACGCTGTCGATCAGGCGGCGGGTGTAGGCGTGGGCGGGCGCGCTCAGGACCTGCGCCGTGTCGCCCTGTTCGACGACCCGGCCGCGCTCCAGCACGGCCGTCCGCTCGCACAGGGAGGCCACGACCGACAGGTCGTGGGAGACCATCACCAGCGTGAGGCCGCGCTCCCGCTTCAGCTCGGCCAGCAGGTCGACGACCTTGACCCGGGTGGTCACGTCGAGGGCGCTGACCGGCTCGTCCGCGAGGAGCACCCGGGGTTCGCACACCGTGGCGCGGGCGATGGCGATGCGCTGGCGCTGGCCGCCGGAGAACTCGTGCGGATAGCGCTCGGCGGTGTCGGCGGGCAGCCCGACCCCTTCGAGCGCGGCGGCCACCTTCCGCGCGGCCTCCGCCCTGGTGCCGAGGCGCAGTGAGCGCAGCGGTTCGGCGACGATCGAGCCCACCCGGCGGCGCGGGTCGAGGGAGGAGTAGGGGTCCTGGAAGACGGGCTGCACGCTGCGCCGGAAGCGGCGCAGCTGCTCGCGGTCGCGCAGGGACAGGGCCCGGCCGTCGAAGCGGACGGTGCCGCGGGTGGGCCGGGCCAGGCCCAGCAGGAGCCGCAGCAGTGTGGTCTTCCCGGCGCCGGACTCGCCGACCAGGGCCAGGCTTTCGCCGGGTGACACCGCGAGGGACACCTCCTGGACCACGTCGGTGCGGGCACCCCGGTAGCGCGCGGTGACGTCGTCGAGTTCCAGCACGGCGTCGTTCACGGGGTGCTCCTCAGGTCCAGGGCGGACTCCAGCCGGCGGGCGCTGGCCACCAGGTGGCGGGTGTACTCCTCGCGGGGAGCGCCGACGATGTCGCGTACGGCGCCCTCCTCGACGGCCCGGCCGTCCTTCATGACGAGTGCGCGGTCGGTGACCTTGGCCACGACGGCGAGGTCGTGGCTGACGAACAGCACCGCCATCTCCCGTTCGCGGACCAGGGTGTCGATGAGGTCGAGCATCTCGGCCTGGACGGAGACGTCCAGCGCGGTGGTCGGTTCGTCGGCGATGAGCAGCCGGGGTTCGCAGGCCAGGGCCGCGGCCAGGGCGACGCGCTGGCGCTGGCCGCCGGAGATCTCGTGCGGGAAGGCGCGGGCGATGTGCTGCGGTTCGGGCAGCCGTACCCGGGCGAGGGCGTCGTGCACGGCGGACCGCAGGGCGGAGCCCTTGAGGCCGGTACGGCGGGCGAGGGGGCCGGCGATCTGGCGGCCGACGCGCATGAGCGGGTCGAGGGCGGTCAGCGGTTCCTGGAAGACGATCGCGGCGTCGCGGCCGCGTACGCCGGTCAGGTGCTTGTCCGGGGTGCCGATGATCTGGGTTCCGGCCAGCACGACGCTTCCGGTGGCGGTCATCCGCTCGGGCAGCAGGCCCAGCAGGGCGAGGGTGGTCAGCGACTTGCCCGATCCGGACTCGCCGATCAGCGCGAGGCGGTCGCCGCCGGCGAGGCTGAAGGACAGGTCGTGGACGAGGGGGCGCCCGTCGTCGGTGGTCACCGAGAGGCTCTGTACGTCGAGGAGCGTCATGCCCGCCTCCCGCGGGTCGCCGGGTCCAGTACGTCGCGCATGCCGTCGGCGACGAGGTTGACGCCGATGACGAGGAGCACGAGGAGGATGCCGGGGGCGAGGGCGCCGGCCGGGGCGGTGGTGAAGGTGGCCTGGGCCTCCTGGAGCATCCGGCCCCAGGAGGCGTTGGGCGGCGGCGCGCCGAGGCCGAGGTAGGACAGTCCGGCCTCGGCGAGGACGGCGAGTCCGAACTGCAGGGCCAGGTTGACCGCGAGGGTGGGCCAGATGTTCGGCAGGACGTGGCCGAGGACCGTGCGGGGCCAGGAGGTTCCGGAGGTGCGGGCCGCGGTGATGTAGTCCTGGGTGAGGACCCGCTTGACGAGGATGCGCACCAGCCGGGCGACCACCGCGCTCTGCGCCAGGCCGATGGCCAGGATCGCCGAGCCGAGGGTGGCCGAGCGGGCGGCGACGACGAGCATCGCCAGCAGCAGGGTCGGGAAGGCGATGAGGATGTCGAGGAACGCGGAGAGGGTGTCGTCCAGCCAGCCCTGGGCGAAGGCGGCGAGGACGCCGAGGGTGACACCGATCAGGGCGGCCACGGTGACGGAGCCGAGTCCGGCCGCGAAGGCGATGCGTGAGCCGGTCATGAGCTGGGTGAACAGGTCCCGGCCGAGTTTGTCGGTGCCCAGCAGGTGGCCGTCGCCGGGTCCGGCGAGCCGGCCGCCGGAGGTGTCGTCGGGGGAGTAGGGCAGCCACAGGAACGACGTGAGCGCCAGCAGGGCGACCGCGGCGGTCACCGCGCAGCCCACGAGGAGGGTGGCGGAACGCCGTCGGGTGCGGGGGGCGCTCGTCTTCTCGGCGGGCCGGGCGAGCAGGTCGGTGGTGGTCATCGGGCGCCTCCGGAGAGCCGGCCCCGCAGGCGCGGGTCGATGACGCGCTGGACGAGGTCGGCGAGGAACCCGATGAGCAGCACGGCGAGGGTGGAGACGAACAGGACGCCCTGGATGACCGGGTAGTCGTGCTGGGCGATGCCGGTGGCGAGCAGGGAGCCGAGGCCGGGCAGCGCGTACACGGACTCCACGACGACGGCGCCGAGCAGGGTGGAGGCGAGTTCGATGCCGAGAATGGAGATCACCGGTATGGAGGCGTTGCGCAGCCCGTGGCGCCACATGGCGGTGCCGAAGCTCTCGCCGAGGGCGCGGGCGGTGCGCAGGTGGTCGCTGCCGAGGACGTCGAGGGTGGCGGAGCGGACGTAGCGGATGAGGGAGGCCGACATCACCAGGGCGATGGTGATGACGGGCAGGGTGAGGGAGCGGACGGCCTCGCCCGGTACCGCCCAGCCGTCCTGGGGGAAGCCCCCCGAGGGCAGCCAGCCGGCGTTGAGGGCGAACACCGCGATGAGGATCATGCCGAGCCAGAACACCGGTATGGCGATGCCGAGTTGGGAGACGCCGCTGAGCAGGGCGCCGTACCAGGTACGGCGCTTGTGGGCGGCGACGAATCCCGCGGGTACGGCGATCAGGACGGCCAGGGCGAACGAGGCCAGGGTGAGGGGCACGGTGACGTTGAGCCGGGCGGTGACCTCGGGCCCCACCGGCAGCGAGCTGACGAAGGAGGTGCCTAGGTCACCGCTCGCCAACTGCCCGAGCCAGTGGGTGAACTGTTCGGGCAGCGGGCGGTCGGAGCCGATGGAGCGGCGGGCCGCGGCGATCTGCTCGGGGCTCGCCCCGACCGCGGTCAGCGCGTTGGCGGGGTCGCCGGGCAGCAGGCGCAGCAGTACGAACAGCACCACGCTCGCCAGCGCCAGCGACACCACCAGGAACGCCAGACGGCGCAGCAGATAGCGGGCCATCAGCCCGTCTTCTTGATGTCGTAGGCGTAGAACTGCGAGTTGAGGCCGTTGAGCGGGTAGCCGGAGAGCTTGGTGCTCGCGACGACGATCTGCGGGTAGAGGTAGAGCCAGTCGCTGGCCGCGTCCTCGGCGGTCCTGCGGTTGACCTTCTTCAGCAGTTCGGTCTGCTCGGCGGTGGTGGAGGCCGCCTCGGCCTCCTTGACCCACTGGGTGACCTGCTTGTCGTCGTAGCCCCAGTAGAAGTCGGGGTTGCCGTACCAGACCAGGTCGCGGTCGTTGACGTGCTCCTGGAGGGTGGCGGTGAAGTCGTGGTTCTTGTAGACCTTCGTGTACCACTCGTCCGGGGTGATCGTGTTGATCTCGACGGTGACGCCGACCTTCGCCAGCTGCGACTTGATGAAGGTCGCGGCCGTGGGGTGCGGGTCGTAGTTCGGGGTGTCGAGGGTGAAAGTGAAGCCCTTGGCGTACCCGGCCTCCGCGAGGAGCTTCTTGGCCTTGGCGACGTCGTGGGTGTCGACGTCGGTGAGGTCCTCGTACCAGGGGTCGGTGGGCGGCACCATCGAGCCGATGGGCTTGCCGTAGCCGCCCCAGACGGATTCCAGCAGCTTCTGGTCGTCGATCGCGGCGGAGACGGCCCGGCGGACCTTGACGTCGGTGAACGGCTCGGCCTTGTCGTTGAAGGCCAGCAGCAGCTTGGTCGTGGAGTTGCCGTCGTTGACCTTGTAGCCCTGGTTGCTCTTGAACTGCTCCAGCGCGTCCGGGGACTGCTCGCTGGTCACCACGTCGACGGCGTTGGTCAGCAGCGCGTTGTTGAGCGCGGTGGCGTCCTTGAAGTAGTGGAAGACGACCTTCTTGTTGGCGGCGGCGTCCCCCCAGTAGCCGGCGAACCGGTCCAGGCCGAGCGCCGAGCCGCGGGTCCACTTGCCGAGGGTGTACGGGCCGGTGCCGTCCTCGGAGGTCTTCAGGTCCTTCGCCTCGGAGTTGATGATCCAGACGTAGGAGAGGTTGTAGATGAAGGAGATCGACTTCTGCTTCAGCGTGACCTTCACGGTCCGCGCGTCCGGAGTGGCGATGTCCTTGATCACTTCGAGGTTGCTCTTGCGGGCCGACTGGGAGTCGTCCGCGAGGACCTTCTCCAGGCTGTACTTGACGTCGGCGCTGGTCAGTTCCTTGCCGCTGTGGAACTTCACCCCGTCTCGGAGCGTGATCGTGTACGTCAGACCGTCCGCGCTGACCTCGTGGTCCCGGGCGAGGAGCTTGTCGACCTTGCCGTCGTCGGTGAGCTTGAACAGGCCTTCGTAGACGTTACCGTTGAGCGCCTCGGTGACGCCCTGGCCGCCGCCGGCGGTGTTGTCGAGGTTCTGGGGCTCGTAGAGGGAGCCGATGTTGACGGTCGCGTTCTTGTCCCAGGTGCCGCCGGTGGCGCTGCTGCCGGCGGAGCCGCCGCAGGCGCTCAGGGCGAGGGAGAGGGTGGCCGCGGAGGTGACGGCGTACAGGTGCGACTTCTTGATGCTCATGATGGGGGCGCTTTCGTGCTGCGGGGCGGGGAGTGCCGAGGGGATCAGTGGGAGCCGGTGAAGCCGTCGCGGAAGACGGGGAGCTTCTCGCCGGCCTCTACGGGCAGGTGGAAGCGGTTCTGCCGTGGCGGCATCGGACAGTTGTACTGATCGGAGAATCCGCAGGGCGGTACGAAGGCCCGGTTGAAGTCGAGGACGACGCGGCTGTCGTCGTCGGTGCGCTCGACGAACAGGAAGCGGCCGGCGCCGTAGGTGCTGTCGCCGTTGGTGGGGTCGCCGAAGACGAGCAGCAGGGTGCCGTCGTCGTCGAAGGCGCCGAGGGTGTAGTCGCGGCCGTCGACGGTGAGGGCGATGTCGCCGGGGACGACGAGGTCGCGGGTGCCGCCGTTGTCGCGGATGTGCTCGAAGGCGATCCTGCGGGCGCCGGGGACCGGGGTGAAGGTCGCCTCCAGGACCCACGCGGGGTCGTGGTCGAAGACGTCCACCCGGTCGAAGTGGGTGAGGGCGGGGGAGGCGGCGTCCCAGAACCGCAGCCCGTGCTCCGGCTCACCGCTGACGAGGTCGGTGCGCGACAGCGCGGTGACGGTCATGGTCTCCGGCAGACCCGCTCGGGCCGCCTCCACGTCCGGGCGCTCCCCGGCGGGCAGCCACCGGGTCTCCACGAGGGCGAGGTTGCCGGTCGGGGCCGTGAGCGCCGTGCGGCGCGCGGTACACCAGGCGTCCCAGCTCTCCCGGGCGGTGAGGGAGGAGGGGGCGGTGGCGTTCTGGTGCACGGCGTTCTCACTTGGCTGGACGGGGACCATCGTCACGGCATGTGGATCGATGGCCAAAGCATGTTCTTTATCAGCTATAAGACGATCTAATGTCAAACCGCCGTTTCACCTGCTGAGACGCTCGTTCGCTCGCGAGCGCGGCCGTTCCGCGCAGGGGTGTCACTGTCATGCTTCCTGTGGACGTTTCAGGGTGTTTTCGGAATATTTGTCCGAGTGTCTGCCGCTCCGGCAGGCGCTTCCCCGCGATCCCCTGTGAGGCGTGTCTGATGGACACCTACGACATCGGCTACTTCGTCGGCAGCCTGTCCTCGACTTCCATCAACCGGGTCCTGTCCAAGGCCCTCATCCGGCTCGCGCCGGAGAACCTCCGGTTCACCGAGATCCCCATCGGGAACCTGCCGCTGTACAGCCCCGACTACGACAGCGACTATCCGGCGGAGGCCCTCGCCCTGAAGGAGGCCATCGCGCGTTCCAACGCCGTGCTGTTCGTGACGCCGGAGTACAACCGGTCGATCCCGGGCGCGCTGAAGAACGCCATCGACTGGGCCTCACGCCCCTGGGGGCAGAACTCCTTCGACCACATCCCCGCCGCGATGATCGGCGCCTCCATCGGACAGATCGGCACCGCGGTCGCCCAGCAGAGCCTCCGGGCGGTGATGGCGTTCTGCAACGCCCGGCAGATGACAGCGCCGGAGGCCTATATCAAGTTCACACCGGAGGTGTTCGGCGACGACGGCGAGGTCAGGGACGAGTCCACCCGCCAGTTCCTCAGCGACTTCATGCTGGAGTTCCGCGAGCATGTCGTCCGCGTCCTGACCGTGCTGCCCCGAAGCTGACAGGCTCCGCCGACCGAGGTTCCGCCGTGCGCGGCTCACAGCACCTCGTGCCCGTACATCTCGCCGAGCGGGTCGGAGATCAGCTCGATACGGGCGCCGTCGGGGTCGCTGAAGTACACCGACACCTCACTGTGGACGGCGTGCTCGACGCCGGCGTCCTCGAAGCGGCGCACGATCTCGGCCCAGCGGTCCGGGTCCATCGAGATCGCGACGTGGTGGAGCCCGCCGAGGACCTCCGCGTACGGGCCGATGTCGAGGCCGGGGAAGTCGAAGAAGGCCAGCAGGTTGCCGTTTCCGATGTCGAAGAAGAAGTGCGTGGAGCCGGGATAGTCCCGGTTCTCGATCAGCTCGGTGAGCGGGAAGCCCAGCAGGCCCTGGTAGAAGGCGATGGTCCGCTCGACGTCGCTGCTGATCAGCGCGGTGTGGTGCACCCCTCGGGCGGTCGAGGCGGGCCGCTGTCCGGCGGGCCGCAGATACGCCTCCCGAAGGCGCCGGCGTTCGGCTGCGAGTGCGGACAGGTCGGCGTCGCCGGGTGCGGGTGTGTCGGACATCGGTTCCTCGTCTCAAGGTGGGGTGGGCCGAGTACCCGCATACGCGCAGGGCACCGACTCCGCAAGGCCGTCGATGTCCGGACGGCTCAAGGCCGCCCGGCCCCCGGCGCGGGTGCCGGGAACGCCACCACCTGTCCGCTGGGCCGCTGCGGCTCGGGATCACCCCAGGTCTGGCCGACGACGAACAGACGCGGGTCGTCACCCCGGCTGAGCGCGCAGGCGAAGGCGCCGCGGTCCAGGTCGAGGGTCGCGAGCACCCGGCCCCCTTCCCGGACGCGGACGCAGTGCCGGTTGCCGACATCGGCGTACCAGACGGCGCCCTCGGCATCGAGGCAGATCCCGTCGGGGTGGTCGCCGGGAGTCTCCGCCCAGACGCGCCGGCCGCCGAGGGTGCCGTCGCCGGCGATGTCGTAGGCGGTGAGCCGGTTCGCGTACGACTCGGCGACGATCAGCGTGGCGCCGTCCGCCGTGACGGCCATGCCGTTGGGGAAGGCGAGGTCGTGCGCGACGGGACGGACGCCGCCGTCCGGGGCGACCAGCACGACCGTGCCCGGTGCGAACTCCCCGCCGGGGAAGTCGAAACCGATGGTGTTGACGTAGGCGTTGCCCCGGTCGTCGACCACGATGTCGTTCCACGGCTTGCGTGAGACAGGGGAGAGGTCGGCATGCCGCACGAGTGAGCCGTCGGCCTCGCGGCGCAGCAGTCGCCGGTGCGCCGAGTCGACGACGATCAGTCGCCCGTCGGGGAGGAAGTCGATGCACATCGGGAAGGAATCGACGGTGGCGACCACCTCGTGACGACCGGCGGCGTCCAGCGCGATCACTTCACGGGCACCCCAGTCGGCGAACCAGAGCCTGTCGCGGTGCCAGCGCGGCGACTCCCCGAACAGGATGCCGTCCATCAGGACTTCCGGCGTGCTCATGACGTCTCTCCCGTCGTCCGGTGGTGAGGCAGACCTCTCCGGGGCCAGGAAATCATCGCGGCCCGCGCGGGACGGGGAACCGTGAGGTGTCAGGGGGTGCCTTCGTCGGCGCGCTCCTCCTCGGGCGTGCGGTGGACGCGCCACACGCCCGCCGCGGCACCCAGCACCCCGCCCGCGCAGGCTGCCGAACCTACGGCCACGCCACTGTCCGAGAACGCCGAGACGGTGATACCGGCCAGCAGAGCGGCGACCATGAGGTACATCACGACTATGAAGCCCGCGGCGAGGTGACGGTCCCGCAGGGGCGGTATGCCCCCGCTCACCGTGTCGCTCCTGCGATGAGGCACGCGCGCCGCGCGGCGTCCGCGTACGGCTGTGCCGGGGCTGCTGTCGTGTGGGCGGTGGACCGGCAACGTTGCATGGGCTCCTCACTCCGTCCGATCGGCATGCTGTCCTGCCAAGTGCCCCTGAACGGACCCGACAAGCCGGTGTGGGGGAGTCATGAACCGTGAACGGCGCCGTCAGGCATCGAATCCGTCGGGCGTGGGACCTGGCGGTGATGCGAGCCTTCAGGGAAGCGGTGTCCGCGGTCGGCCGTCACGCGCGAGCGGCCGGACTGAGTGTGCGAAGGGCGTGGGTGGAACCGGGCCGGGAGCGCGATGTGGCGGTGCAGGCAGCCAAGGCGGCGCTTGCCGCGGGCGTCGCGTGGGCCGTGGTCGGCTGGTGGCTCCATGCGCCGATGGCGTTCATGGCGCCATGGGCGGCCATCGTGCTGGTGGAGTCGACCGTCTACCGGTCCCTCGCCCACGGCTTGCAGCAACTCGCCGCGATCGCCGCGGGCACGGTCGTGGCCACCGCCTGTGCCATGGTGCTGGACTCCACGCTCGTGGCGATGGCCCTGGTCCTCCCGGTCGCGGTGCTGCTGGGCAACTACCGGCGGCTGGGCAACCAGGGCATCTACGCCGCCACGGCCGGCCGCCCTGTTCGTGCTGACCAATGGCCCTGTGGGAGTGGGCGCGGCGGGCGCCCGTATCGCCGAGGCGGTGTTCGGCGCGGTGGTGGGGATCGCGGTGAACGCGCTGATCCGGCCGCCGCTCTACTTGCGTGACACCCGCACGGCTTTGGCGAACGCGGCCCGAGAGGCGGAGAAGCTTCTGGGCGACGTCGCCGACGGCCTGGCGCGGGGCCGGACCGACGCCTCCGAGGCCACCGACTGGCACAGAAGGGCCCTGCGCCTTGAACGCATGGTCGGCGAGGCCCGCTCCGCGGTCGGCTGGAGCCGGGAGAGCCTGCGAGGCAACCCGCGCCGCCGCAGCGCCGCAGCGCCGCATCGGCGCTCCTCGAGCAGCGCTACGACGATGTCCTCACCGTCCTCGACGACGTAGCCCTGCACGCCGCGGCTGTCACTCGGACCGTGCTCGAAGTCTCCGACCGGGAGGGTGGGACGCGGTGGCCGGGAGCCGTGATCAGCCAGTCCTACGCCGACTTCCTGCACCGAACGGCCCATGCCCTCCACCTCTGTACGACCGCGCGCTTCACGCGGGAGGAGGATTCGGGCCGGCCGCTTCGGGAGGCCGTCGACGATGTGCGCGGCACGCTCGACGCTGTGAGGCAGCGCCTGCACGAGGCGGCACCGGACGGGCCCGACGACCTCGCGACGTACGGAACCCTCCTCAGCCAGGCCCGCCGCCTGACCGACCGCCTCGACCACAGCAGCCGGGCCTAGCGAATCCGCCTTACGGCGCCGCACGATCAGTGCCCGGTTGCCACCGCCCCGAGGAGGCGGGCCAACTCGGCCGGCTTGCTGAACATCGGCCAGTGGCCGGAGTCGATGTCGACGAACCCGACCTGCCCGGCCCTGGCGAGTTCCGGCACGTCACCCGCGGCGATCCACTCGCGGGCCTCCTCCGGGGTGAACTCCGGGCAGACCATCACCACCGGAACGTCGTAGCGGCGCTCGTCCGACAGCCGGACCACCCCCCTCGCCACCCGCTCCGGCACGGGCACGGCGTCCGCTTCGATCCGTCGGCGCAGCTCCGCGTCGAGGTCGGCGCTGTCCGCGCCCTCGAACGGACCCCAGCCGGGGAAGGGCATGGCACCGTCGCGCATGTCGAAGAAGTCGGCGTACGTCTGGCCGTCCGCCTTGGGGAAGCCGCCGATCAGCGCCAGCCCGCCCACCCGGTCCGGGCGCGCGTCGGCGGCCATCCAGGCGAGGGAGCAGGCGGCCGAGTGCGCCACCAGGAGGGGCTTGTCCGCTGTCGCGTCGATGGCGGTGAGGACCGTCGCCAGCTGCTCGTCGAGCGTGGCGGAGGAGCGTCCGTCACCCTGGCCCGGAAGGGTCACCGGCCGCGGGCGGTGACCGAGCTTCTCCAGGGCCGGTGTCACCGCGTCCCACGCGGTGCCGTCCAGCCACAGACCACCGATGAGCAGGATTTCCATGGTGAGACCAACCTTCCGTCGAGGTCGCGATCGAGAGTGGGGACAGCCGTCGGGAACGCCCGGTGGACGCGGTCCGCCCGACCGGGCTCCGCCATGCTAGGAGGGGTTCAGGACGATCGGCTTCCTGATTGTCGGCAGTCCGCCTACGCTGTCCGGGGTGGAGACCGGAACGAGCCCCACCGCCCGCGCGCTGCGCACCCTCGACATCCTGCGGACCTGCCCCGGCACGACGGCCGACCAGCTCGCGGAGCGGCTCGGGGTGACGGACCGGGCCGCACGCCGCTACGTCGCGATCCTCCGGGAGGCCGGCATCCCCGTGGATTCCGTGCGCGGCCCGCACGGCGGCTACCAGTTGCGGCGCGGGACCAGGCTGCCGCCGGTGAGCTTCACCCAGACCGAGGCGCTCGGCCTGGTCATGGCCGTACTCGACGGCCGGCCCGCCGCCACCGACCCCGAGGATCTCGTCGGCTCCGCCCTCGGCAAGGTCATCCGCGCACTGCCCGAGGGGATCGGACGTCAGGCGGCCGCGCTGCGCGAGCACGCCGCTGCCGCCCCCGACCCGAGCCCGGCCTACGCCGACCCCGCCGTCACCAGTGCCCTGGTCGACGCGATCGCGTCCGGACGGCGTGTGGTGATCACCTACCGCAGCGAGGCCGGCAACCAGTGGCGGGCGGAGGTGGACCCCTGGGCGGTCGTCGTGCGCCGGGCCCGCTGGTACCTGCTCTGCCACTCCCATCGCGCCGACGCGGTGCGCACCTACCGGGTCGACCGGGTCCTGGCGGTAGAGGAGAGCGCGGTCGGGTTCCGGATGCCCGAGGACCTCGACCCGGTCAAGGTGCTGGAGGAGAACCTCGGCACCGGCTGGGCCTATCCCACGCGGGTGATGTTCCACGCCCCGATGGAGCGGGTCGCCCCGTGGATCGGGCCGCCGATGGGACGGCTCGAACCCGTCGGGGCGGCGGGGGAGCGCTGCGTCCTCGTCGGCACCACCCGCAACCCGGTGATGTACGCGTCGGAGTGGCTGGCAGCCGTCCCCTTCGCCTTCCATGTCGAGGGCGGGACCGAGCTTCGCGACGCGGTCGCCGACCTGGCGTCCCGGCTCGGCGCGGCCGTGTCCCGACCCGAAGGGGGTTGACGGCCCGGCCCCAGCCTCGGGCCGGCCCGAGGCATTCAGCGGCCCTCCGGCCACCAGGTGCGTCTGATGTCATCACGCACTTCGGAACGTTCAATTCGACGTTGCTCGGACTCCTCACGGATACGCCGGCTGTCCGTCTTCACCGTCTTGCTCACGCGAATGTGTCGCATCTTCTGCCTCCCTCAGCCCCTCCGAGTTTCGCGGTTTCACGAAGCTAGACGTCTGAGCGGGGGAAACGTGAAACAGCTTTGCTTTCGCGCCCCCGCATTCGAATGCGCCGCAGGGGATGTGCCGTGGGCGGGCCGGGCTCTCGACGCCGGTCTATGTGTGCGCGGGTGGTGACGTCCTCGGCGACGTGCTTGTCGAGCGCGCATCGCACCAGTCCGGCCGCGAACGCCGGACGGTCCTCGTCGTCCACCAGGCGGGCGACGGCGTCCGCCGAATCCGGCAGACCGATCCGGGCCGCGCCCTGGAGGACCTTGGCGTCGAAGTACGGTGCCGCCTCCGGCCAGACGCCCTGAACCTCCCGCAGGAAGATGTCCGCACCGGTGGGACCGATGCCGGGCAGATCCCGGAGCAGGCGCTTGCATTCCTCGACGTCGCCGGCGGCGGCCTCCCGCAGCTTGCGCAGATCGCCGCCGTACCGCTCCAGAAGCCGGTCGGCGGCGTCGCCGAGCTGGGTGGCCGTGCGCTCGTCGTACCGGCGGTAGTGGCCCTTGCCGAGCGCATCCACCCGCTGCTGCCAGGTGGCTTCGCTCATCCGTTTCGGGGTGCGCATCCCGTCGTCGAAGAGGGCGCGTGCGGCGTCCGTCGCCACGGACGCCTTGATCCGCGCGCTGAGCAGGTGAACGAGCACCAGCAACTGGTAGAGCGGCTGCGGGGTGTTGCGCAGGCTGACGCCGGCTTCCTGCGCGTAGGTCCGCCCGTACGCGGCGAGCAGGGCGTCAGCCGTGGTCCGCTGGGTTGCGGTCGGCACGGCGGCATCACTTCCTTCGCCCGTCGTGGTCCTCCTGCGACAGCGCGTCGAGCCTGCGCCCGGCCGCGGTGAGGGAGCGCCGGCATCGGCCCAGCCCCTTCCAGGGATCACCCACCTCCGCCAGGCGGTCCGGGAGCGTGCGCAGGGTCCAGCGCCGGGGGCCGAGGCCGGGACTGTCGAGCTCCTCCCGGGCCAGCGGTGTCGCGACGGGCGCGTGCGGCCGGGCCCGTACGGCATAGGGGGCCACAGCGGTCTGGGCGTAGGCGTTGCGCTGCACGTCGAGGTAGAGGCGGCCGCCCCGGTCGGCCTTGCGCGCCGCGGTCGTGAGCCGGTCCGGGTGTCGTGCGGCGAGCAGTTCGGCGACGCGGCGGGCGAAGGCGCGCGCGGTGTCGAAGTCGGTACGGCGGTCCAGGAGCACCACCAGGTGCAGTCCGCGTGAGCCGGTGGTCATCACCGCCGGGCGCAGCCCGAGCCCGGTGAGCAGATCGCCGAGTTCGCGCGCGGTCCGTCGGACGGTGTCGAAGTCGTCGGCGGTCGGCGGGTCGAGATCGAACACCACCCGGTCGGGCTGGTCGAGGCGGTCGGTGCGACTGAGCCACGGGTGCGGTGTCAGGCACCCCTGGTTGGCCAGGTACACGAGGGTGGCGGCGTCGTCGCAGACGGCCATGTTCACCGTGCCGCCCCGCTTCGGTACCTTGCGACGGTGGATCCAGTCGGGGAAGTGGTCGGGAACGTCCTTGTGGAAGAAGGACCGGCCGCCGTAGCCGTCCGGATGGCGTTCCATGACCAGCGGTCGGCCGCGCAGGAACGGCAGCATGACGGGGGCGACGGCCAGGTAGTAGTCGACGAGTTCGGACTTGGTGATGCCCTCGTCCGGAAACAGCTCCTTACGGGGATGGGTCACCGGCACCCGGCGCCTGCCGACTCGAACGGTGTCTTCCGCTGGCGCGTTCATCCGTACCTCCTGGCCCGTCCGGGCCGTGGCCGCCGGGGCTCGCGGACGGCGGCAGGCCCGTCAGGGTGTGTCGGCGAAGGGGCTCTGGTCCAGGTGTGCGAGGAGATCGGCGGTGTCCCGGTAGACGGCGTGGGCGCCGGCCGCCTCCAGGTCCGCGCGCGGGATGCCGCCGGACAGGACCGCCACCGGGACCACGCCGTCCCGCGCCGCCGCCTCCATGTCCCAGACGCTGTCGCCGACGAACACGGCGTGCTCGCTCGGCACGTCGGCCAGTTCCCTGGCCTGCCTGACGGGGTCGGGGGCGGGCTTGCCGTCGGCGACGTCGTCCGCGCTGGTCACTCCCAGGACGACGTCGTCCGCGTCGATGACACCGCGCAGCGCGGAGAGTTCCGCGCCGCTCGCCGAAGTCGCCAGGACGATCCCCCAGTCCCGTCCGGCCAGTGTGCGGAGCAGCTCTCCCGCCCCGGCGAGGGCCGACAGCCGCTCGAAGTGGGTGGCGTACAACGTGTAGTGGGCCCCGGTGATCTGCTGGTCCTGGTCGTGATCGCGGTCCTCGCCGAGCAGGTGGTCCAGCAGATCACCGCCGCTGAGTCCCACGGCCCGGTGGATGTCCCGCAGGGGAACACGGTGGCCCGCCTGCCGGAACGACTCCCACCACGCCACGGCGTGCAGGTAGTTGGTGTCGACGAGGGTTCCGTCGATGTCGAAGACCGCGGCGCGTTTCGTGGTCATGGCACCCTACTCACAGCTCGCGCAGGGCGGGCAGCAGCTTCTGTTCGGCCCATTCCAGGTACGGCTCCTGGTGGTCACCGCCGATCTGGACCAGCGCGACCTCCGTGAACCCCGCGTCGACGAAGGGGCGTACGGCCTCGACGACCGCCTGCACGTCATCGCCGCAGGGAATGGAGCCGGCCACGTCCTCGGGCCGTACGAACCGGGTGGCCTGCGCGAACGCGGCCGGTCCGGGCAGTTCGGAGTTGACGGGCCAGCCGCCGCCGAACCAGCTGAACTGGTCGTGTGCGCGGGTGATCGCCGCGTCGCGGTCGGTGTCGTAACAGATCGGCAGCTGGCCGACCTTGGGTTTGCCCGTACCGCCGTGCGCCTCGAAGGCGGTGACCAGTTCCCGCCTGGGCTCGGTGGCGATGAGCACGTCGGCCAGGTGCCCCGCCAGTTCGCACGAGCGGTCGCCTGAGACGGCGACACCGATGGGCGGGGGAGGGGCGGGGAGATCCCACAACTTGGCGTTGACCACGTCGAAGTGGGTGCCGTGGTGGTTGACGTTCTCCCCGGTGAAGAGGGCGCGGACGATCTCGACGGCCTCCTCCAACCGCTCCAGCCGGACGTGCGCGGCGGGCCAGCCGGCGCCTGCCACATGCTCGTTGAGGTTCTCCCCGGAGCCCAGGCCGAGCCGGAACCGTCCCTGGGACAGGAGTTGCACGGTGGCGGCCTTCTGGGCGACGACCGCCGGGGTGTAGCGGGTGGTCGGACAGGTCACGTACGTCATCAGGGGGATGCGGTCGGTGGCCTGCGCGGCGGCGCCCAGCACGCTCCACGCGTAGGGGGAGTGGCCCTGGGACTCCAGCCAGGGAAAGTAGTGGTCGGAGGTGACCGAGAAGTCGAAGCCGGCCCGCTCGGCACCCACCACATGCTCCACCAGGTCCCGTGGACCGGCCTGCTCGGTCATCATCGTGTATCCGATCTGCACCATGCCGCTCATCTCCTCGTGGGCCGGTGACGCGGTGCGGTCCTGCGCCGCGTCACTCCTTCGTGCCGAGCCGCAGGTCGACCTCCTTCTCCTGGTCGCCCGAGGCCGCGCCCCACTGCTGCACGGCGAACGCCGAACTCAGGACCTCGAAGAGCCGGTCGACGGCGACGGGCGTGCCCTGCACGGTCGCCGCGACCGGGCCGCGCAGCCGGGCAGGCTCCGGAGGGCTCCACTCCCGCGTCGGTTCGAAGTCCGCGCTCCACACCGACAAACGATCACCGGGTCCGGTCCGGGGCACGTCGACCGCGGGGCGGTCCGGGGGGAACGCGGCGCGCAGCACGCCGAGGACGGTGGCGGCGTCCTGCTGAGAGGTTCCGGTGAGGGAGACGGTGGCCATCTGAAGCACGCTCCTTGCGGGGATGGGGGCCGGTCGGTGGCGCCGGTACGCGTACCCACCCCGTGGCCTTTCAGGCAACAGGACCCGCCCGCGCGGCCGAGTCGTCCGCGACCGCCGCCGTACGGGTGAGTCCCGGCATCGCACTGTTTCTCCCCGCGCGCTTCGGGCACCCGGTGATCTCACCGAGAACACCGTCCGCGGGCGCAGCGGCGCCGCGGCGCCCGCCGGCCGCGTTGAGAGCGTGGGGCGGCGCGGCCGGCCCCGCCGCGGCCCCGCGGGGTTAGACGAGCGGGGGGGTGTAGGAGG
>NZ_JBEPBM010000062.1:0-25736 GCF_040299205.1 Streptomyces sp. NPDC000983
CAGCCGTTGCGCCGGGTCTTGTAGGCGAGCTGGCGGCGGATCTCCCCGAACCCGGCGTCGGCGATCCGGCGGGCCAGCCGCCGGTTGCGGAGCATTCCCGCGACGTTGAGGTCCTCCACGACGACGGTGCCGTACTGGCCGGCCACGCTGGTGGTGAGCTTGTGCAGGGCATCGGCGCGCAGGTTCGCCACCCGGTGGTGGACCTTGTTCCGCTGGGCGTTGGCCTTATCCCACCGCTTGGACGGCTTCTGCCCGCTCCTGCGGTCGGGGCCCCGGCGGCGGGAGACGACACGGGAGGCGCGGCGCAGCTGCTTCAGCGCAGCCTCCAGGTGCCGGGGGTTGGCCACTTCGCGGATCTCTCCGGTGCTGTCGGCCATCACCGCGAGGGTCTTCACGCCGAGGTCGATCCCTACCGCTACGTCCGGGCGGGCAACGCGTAGCAGGTCGCGTTTCACCTCGACCTGGAAGGAGACGAACCAGTGTCCGCGTGTCTGCCGGACGGTCGCGGACAGGATCCGGGCCGTCCCGGCCTGCACACGGGCGAGGAGCCCCGCGGTGGGCTCGTGGGTGCGGATCGTGCCGAGGCGGGGCAGGGTGATGTGCCGGCCGTCGGTGCCGCTCGCGCCGTTCTCGCCCGGGGCGCCGATCACGAGGTCGGCGCGGCCGTCCTTGTCGGTGTCGCCGATCGCGAGGGAAGCGCCGAAGCGGTCCTTCGCCTCACCGGCACCGGGCACGCCCGCCGTGGCCTGCGTGATGGTCTGGACGCGGCTCGGGGAGCCCGTGTACCCGGCGCCGTAGTAGATGGTGACCTTGCCGCCGAGCGCGGAGTCCGGGCCCTGCGAGGGGTCCTCCGGGTTGCCGACGACGAGGTCGGGGGAACCGTTTCCGTCCAGGTCGCCCACGGCGGAGGTGAGGCCGGCCGGCAGGGTGGCGTCCTGGAACCCGGCCGGGTCGGCGAAGAAGGTGCGGGGGTCGTCACCGGTGCCGTCGTAACCGAAGCCGCCGTCGGAGTCGCCGCGGCCGTGGACGATCAGGCGGTCGTCGTTGCCGGCGGGCAGGTCGATCGCCGTCATCGCGACGATGCCGT
This sequence comes from Streptomyces sp. NPDC000983, assembly GCF_040299205.1. Taxonomy (NCBI): domain Bacteria; kingdom Bacillati; phylum Actinomycetota; class Actinomycetes; order Kitasatosporales; family Streptomycetaceae; genus Streptomyces; species Streptomyces sp. NPDC000983. The sequence goes on from NZ_JBEPBM010000062.1 coordinate 1,088, forward strand.
GGGCGGGGTTGTAGGGGAACCCGGTGCCCGAGGTTCCCGTCTGCGGGCTCAAGTCGGCCGGGATGTAAGCGACTTCGGTGCCGTTGGCCCCCACTGCGATCGACAGCTTGCCGTCGTTGACGGGGTTCAGTCCGTCGTACGTCCCCACCGCGAGCGTCCGCCCGTAGGCGTCGTGGGAATACGGCCAGGGATCCTGCACCGACTTGGCCTTGGTCAGTCCCGAGGACGTGCCGTAGACGACGGTGACCGTGCCGCCGCCGTCATCGCCCGCGAGGTCCTCACCGGGCGCGCCGATGACGAGGTCGCCGTAGCCGTCGCGGTCGAGGTCGGACACGACGACGGCGGCGCCGAAGCGGTCACCGGACTCCGCGGCTCCCGGAACACCGGTCGAGTTCTGTGTCAGTACGGTGCGCCTGGCGGGATCGATGCCGCGCGCGCCGCCGTAGAGCACGACCACGGCGCCGGCCTTCGCACGGCCCGCCACGGTGGCGTCCGGCGCTGAGAGGACCACGTCCCGGTATCCGTCCTTGTTCACATCACCCGCGGTGCCGGCGGCGGCCTCGGCACCGGACATGGCCAGGGGGTGAGGCCGGAGGCGAGCAGGGTGGCGGACATCAGGAGGGTGCGTTTGCGCACGGGCTACTCCAGAGAACACGAACCGAAACATGGCATGACACGGTCATGGACAGCTCGTGCAAGACCTCCGAGATCGCGAAAGGGTTGCACGGTTCGGGAAAGTCCTTCGCACGCGCCTGTCGGAGAGACGCTGCTGGGGCCGGAGCCCAGCACCCAGCTGTGGGCCTAGACGGAATGGGCGCTCGGACTTCTCGCTCTCAGGGTGCCGTCAGGAGAGTGCCAAGAAGCAGGGCGAACAGTGTCCGAACGCCCGCCGGAGGAGTGTGATGGGAACGGCCTCAAGGAGGATCGGATGTCCCCGTCCCACCCGCCCTCGAACGCTCGCCTCATCGTGGGAGTGAGCGGTTCGCCGGGCAGTCTCACCGCCCTGGCCCGCGCCGCCGAGGAGGCCCGCAGGCGGCGGGCCGAGCTGTGGCCGGTGCTGGCCTGGGAACCGCCCGACGCGACCCTCGCCGCCCGCAAGTCGTCCACCGCGGCCGCCCTCACCGAGGACTGGGAACGCCACGCGCGGGAGCGGCTCCTGAAGGCGCTGCGTGGCATGTTCGGCAGCACGGAGTTCGGGCTCGCCGGGCAGGCGCTGATCACCCGGGGTGTCCCGGGACCGGCGCTGGTACGGATCGCCGACCGGGACACCGACGTCCTCGTCATCGGCGCCGGCCGACGCGGCCGCCTGCGCCGCGCCCTGTGGCCGTCGGTGAGCCGCCACTGCCTGGCCCACGCCACCTGCCCCGTCCTCGCCGTACCCCCGTCCCCTCTGCAAGCCACCCTGGACACAGCCCACCGCCGAAACCTCCTGCACCTGCGCCTGGACGTCCGGCACATCGAAGGGCAGTGCCAGACTCCGTGAGCGCTGAGGGGCGCCTGCGCGTGCGGAGTCGCGTTCCGAGCACTCCCGCGCGGGCCGGGCCGGTGCTCCACCGGGCCGGGCCCGCCGGGCTCTGGCGACACCCCGTCATGATGCTCGACACCGTTGACAGCAAGGGCCGGAGCCGCGTGTCGACGTCAACTGACATGACTGACGCGTCATTTGTGCGTTGGGCGGCGCCTCAGACGAGCCGCCACAGATGGTCGGCCGTGCCGTTGTCGGCGAACTGGACCACCTGGGCGCTGTCCGCGGTGGACATGCGGTCCACTCCCAGGACCTTGCCGCTGTTCTGGTTGCGGAGCCTGAACCAGCCGTCGGTGTCCTCGACTCGGGTCCAGAGGTGGTCGGCGGTGCCGTTGTCCTCGTACTGGACGACGATCGCGCTGTCGGCGGTGGACATCAGGTCCACGCCGAGGACCTTGCCGCTGTGTCCGTTACGGACGAGGAACCAGCCGTCGCCGCGGTCCACCAACTGCCAGGCGTGGTCGGCGGTTCCGGTGTTCGAGAACTGCACCACGCGGGCGCTGTTGGCGAGCGACATGCCGTCCACGGCGAGGACCTTGCCGCTGTGCTTGTTCTGGATGCGCCAGAACCGCGGTTCGGGCGTCCACGGCCGGCCTTCGGGGGACGCCACCGGGAACGCGGTGATCCGTAGACGGGCGGCGCCCATCGGGATGAGGGTGACGCGTTCGACGGCGGCGGTCGAGCGGGCCGGGCCGTCCTGGAGCGGAGCGACGACGTTCTCGTTGTCGGCGATCCATTCCGGGATGCGGCGCGCGTCGGCGGTGATCCGGAGGGGCACGGTCTCGTGGGTGAAGGGGTTGTCGGGGACGGGTGCGCCGGATCGGGTCACGACCGCCCGGATGTCGGGGGCCAGGCCGTAGTTCCAGGGGGTGGTGGCGTGCACCTCGTACTCGGGGAACGCCTCGGTGCCCGCGTACCGCACGTACCGCTCGCCGATCCGCAGCGAGTACGTCAGCGGCCCGTGATCGACACTGACCGCGCCGTGGTTGCCCGGCCAGGTCCGCAGTGTGGTGCGTTGCGGAAGCTGAAGGGTGACGGTGTCGCCGTTGCGCCAGGTCCGGTCCACCTTGGCGAAGGCGGGTCCGTCCGGGGCGTCGACCCGCTGTCCGTTGACGGTGAGCCGCGGGCCCCGGCACCAGCCGGGCACCCGCAGTCGCAAAGGGAAGGCGACGGGTGCCGGGGTGGTGACGGTGATCGTGACGGTGTCGCCGAAGGGGTAGTCCGTCGCCTGGGTGAGGGTGACGGCCGTGCGGGACGCGCCGACCGTGGTACGCACCTGGCTGGGCGCGTACATGGCGGCTACGACACCGTTGTCGGGGCTGCCCAGCCACAGCTCCTCGGTGAAGTAGGGCCAGCCCATGCCGTAGTTGTGCGGGCAGCAGCGGTAGTTGTCGACGCCCGGCTGGAACGCCTGCATGGCGAAGCCGTTCTGGAACTGCCCTTGGGTCTTCGTCCGGTTGTCGAGGTCGACGCTGTTGGCGCTGGTGACGTAGTGGATCGCCTTGCCCTGCGGGTCGAGGGCGGCCGGCAGCATGTTGAACGCGAGGTCCTCGCACCGGTCGGCCCACACCGGGTCGCCGGTGATACGGGTCAGCAGTTCGTGGCTGGCCATGAACTCGACGATGCCGCAGGTCTCGAAGCCCTGCCGGGGGTCGTCGAAGCCGGGCCGGTAGTTCTCGTCGCCGGCGATGCCGCCGCCCGGGAACTGCCCGTAGGCGCGCAGTACTTCGTCGTAGGCCCGGTAGGTGGCGCGGGTGAGGTCGGCGGAGCCGTTGAACTGTGCGTACTGGGCCGGTTCGCGGAAGCCCTGGGCGATGTTGACGTTGTGGGGGCTGGGGCTCGCGCCGGTCCAGTTCGCGCCCCAGGTGTGCATCTTGGCGGCGAGGTCCACCAGGAAGGCCTCACCGGTGCGGCCGTGCAGCCAGTGGGCGATGTCCAGCCCGTCGCCCCAACGGTAGGAGACCCAGCTGGAGTCGAACGCCGATTTGCCCTGCGCGTTCATGAAGCGCAGGAAGCGGGTGACGAAGGGCACGATCCGGCTGTCGCCGGAGTACTCCTCCCAGGTGCGCAGTGCCATCAGCAGCGGCAGGAAGGGCCAGAAGTCGGGTCCGCCGTTGAGCGAGGTGCGCAGGGCGCGTGGGCCGAAGTAGCCGTCGCCTGCCTGGGTGGCGAGGATGGCGTCGACCCAGCGGCGGGCGTTCGCCAGGGCGGCGGAGTCGCGGGTCGCCACCGCGAGGGGGATGTAGCCGCGCAGCCAGTAGGTGACCTCCTCCCAGCCCGTGCGGTCCGGGTTCACCCAGCCGGTGCCGGCGAAGTCCAGGAAGTGCGATCGCTGCTCGTACCGTCCGAACAAGCCCGTGAGCAGCAGCCGGAGTTGTCCGGCCAGCCAGCCGCGCGCGGTGACGCTGCCGGCGGGCAGCTTGCGGAAGGCGTCCGCGGCGGCGAGCGGCGCGGCGGCCGAAGCGGGTTGCGGGAGGCGGACGTTGAGCGTGACGGCGCCCAGCGCGAGGGCGCTGGCGGTGAGGAAGGCGCGGCGGTCGACGGTCATGCGGGAGCTCCTGTCCGTGCGGGGAGGGGGGAGCGTGCCAAGGTCGTTCACGGGGTCGCCCCCGGAGGGGCGGGCGTGCCGGCGCAGCCGGACGGCCCCACCGCCCGACTCTGTACATCGTTGTAAAGGTCGTAGATAACATGACAACACCTGAAGCGCGGTCACGTCCAGACGCCGGATCGGTCTTCCGTCGACCCATCAGGCCGTACTGGTCGTGTCAGCGCGGGAGCGGCCGCGGGTTGCTCCGGTGACGCCGTAGGTAGCTGCGGGTAGCTCCGGTGATGCCGTATCGGAGGCCGCACGCGCTAGAAGGGCGGGTTGTCGGGGCCTGCATCGGCCTGCGCGGCCGCCTCCCGCCGTCGGCTCGCCGCGTGCAGTTCGGCGAGGGAGGGCATTCCGGCGACGGCTTCAGCGGCGCGGCCATGCCGGATGAGCAGTTCGGCGAGCGCCGACCCCCGCGCCCCGGTGTCCGCCCTCAGCAGGGCGATGGCCTCCTCAAGGCGCCCCGTCTCCTCAAGGATCCACGCCTTGCCGGCCGTGAGGCCGTACATGTCCGGCGGCAGCGTCCCGGCGTAGGCGAGCGCTTCCTCGTACCGGCCAGTCTCGACCAGCACCCAGATCCGGTTCGAACCGATCCAGGACGCGTGCTCCTCGAAGAATTCGTCACTGCGTTCGTCGAGCAGCGCCAAGGCGTCATCCGGACGGCCGGCTTTGCACAGCAACTCGAGAACGCTGGGGAGAAGGCAGATATCGAAGTCGTCGAACACCGGGCGCCCCACCTCGACGGCCTCATCGATCCTCCCCTGGCGGCCGAGCAGTTCGATCAGCGGCCAGCGGAAGCGGTCCGGATACTCGGCGGCCGCGATGGCCCGCCGCAGCGCGGCCTCGGCCTCACCGGCCCGGCCGTCCGCTTCGAGCGCCCGCGCGTAGTACGCGAGCGTCTTGCCCGCGCGTACACCGGTGGCCAGTGCGCGCAGTTCCTCCATACGCCTGTTGCGTTGCAGGAGTTCGGCGTACGCGGTCACTGTGTTCTGGTTCAGTACCCGCCCGGCCTCGACATCCGCCCCAAGTATGCGTACGGCCTCGTCCACCCGGCCTGCTCGCTCCAAGACCTGGGCCTGGAGTTCTTGCGCGTTGCCGGGGTGGAAGACCCATCGCTTCTCGCCGCGGGCGCGGCGGGCACGCTCCGCTCGCGGTGCGATCAGCCCCAGTACCTGCTCATCACGGTCCTGCCCCTCTGTCAGTTCGACGAGGGCGGACAGGATCCACTCACTGTCCAGATGCGGTGTGAGTACGGAGATCGCATCGTCCAACCTCCCGGCCTTGGAGAGCAGTTGAGCGAAGTCGTGGCACAACCGCTCGGAGGCGAGACCGGTCTCGTCCGGCCGGACGGCGTCCAGCGCCTGCCGCACTCTCCCCGCTTCGAGCAGGACCTCCGCGCTCTCCCACCGTGCCCGGTCCCACCCGGCTTCGGCGAACGGCGCCAGCACGTCCAGGGCGCGCTCGGTCTCGCCCGCCCGGGACAGCTCCCGGGCCGCCGCCTGGGCGCAGAACCACTCCCCCCGCTCCTTCGCGGCCTCGACCAACAGCTCTGTCTCGCCCCGCTCCACCAGCATGGTGACCAGGCGTGGAGATATCCCGCCGAGGGTCCGCGCCTGCCACTCGAGATCTTCGATGTTCACCGTCCGAGCCTACGAGCAACCGTTGCCGGGCTCGGCATCCGTTGGGCGCCGGACCCCCATCAACGTGCCGACCGAGACTACGTCCGGGCGATCTCTTGCCGGAGTTGACGGGTGAAGCGGCGGAGCAGTTGCTCGGTTTGCCTGTGCTCCGCCCTGCGGTCGTCCCTGCCCTCGCTGGGCCGGGAGGTCCAGACCCGACGGGCGAGGGCGTCGGCGAGCTCCACGGTGTCGTCGGCACACAGGAGGTACAGGGCTGACCGGGCTTCCTGCATGCGGCCGACCAGTTCGTTGGCGCCGGCACCGTCGTCACTGAGTCGTGCGTCCCGGAGGTAGTCGATCAGTTGGACCACAGCCGAGTTGAAGCCGACACCGGCTTTGAGCTTCTGCTCCCGCAACCACATACGATCCTGCCTGCGCGCGGTGAACCAGGACCCGAACACGGCCCCGACGAGGCCGAGACCAGCCCCGACAGCGACGGACAGGATGTTCACCACGCCAGCTCCTCCCGACATACGCCCGGCAGCCCTCGATACGAGCAGGCCGAGCCGCCTGCGCGCAGACTTCGGTCCACGCGAGGCCGTAGCCCTGTCGAAGGTTTTATCGCGTTCAGGAATTCGAGTCGGGGGAATTGCCAGTGACCCTGGCTCGATATCGCCGAGTGGACGTTGAAGCCGCCGCAGCGAGGGCGGCGGACGCGAGCCGGTCGGCCGCATGCCTTCGGCCACCCGTCTGCCGGTGCGGAGGAACCTTTGCCGGAGGCGGGGCGTTCAAGGAGAAAGATCACACAGTTCAAGCACAGGGGTGACCTCGATGGCACTGTTCGACCGGCTCAAGGACCAGGCGAAGACCGTGCAGCAGCAGATGCAGGGCCGTCAGGGCGGCGCCCAGCAGGCGGGCACCCAGCAGGGGGGATCCCCGTACGGCGGCTCGCACGGCGGCTCGCACGGCGCCTCGCCCAGTGGTTCGCGCGGGGGCTCGCGCGCGCAGCTGGTGGGTCTGCTCAAAAACCAGCTCGGCTCGATCAAGACCGAGCTGAAGAGCGGCGCCTACCGTGACGCGAGCATGGCGATGTGCGCGCTGGTAGCGGCTGCCGACGGCCAGGTGGACGCGAGCGAGATCCAGCAGATGGAGTCGATGATCCTCGGCAACGACGTGCTCCAGAACTTCCCGCCGGAGCAGCTGCGCCAGCGCTTCCACAAGCACGTCGACCAGCTCACCAGAAACTTCGCGCAGGGCAAGGCCGAGGCTCTCCAGGACATCGCCAAGGCGGCCAAGAAGCCGACCGAGGCCCGGGCGGTCATCCAGACCGGCATGGTCATCGCCGGCGCCGACGGGCACTTCTCCCAGGCCGAGCAGATGGTGCTCCGGGAGGCGTGCGGGGCTCTGGGGCTGTCCCCTGCGGAGTTCCAGCTCTGAGTTTGGCTCGCCAGTGAAAACGCCTGGTGGAGGACGGCTTTCCGAGTCCAGGAGGGGTCGGATCATGATGGGAACTTTCGGCGCGAAGAACTCGCCGCTCAAGTCTGGGAGTCAATTGCTCCGCTGATTTCGGCAGCCGCGCCTGGAAGGGCTACGCATATCGGACCGGCAGGTCGCCAACGAGGTCGTCCGCAACATCCGGACGGGAATCTCCCGGTGCGACCTGCCGGAGCACTCCGGACCACTGGAGCAAGAGCGGGGCAAGCGGTGGATCATCAGGGGCCCTGGAGGCAGGACCAGTGCGATGCGTGGCCCCTTCACCGCCAGACGCAACGAGGCTCCACTGAAGGGACGGATGTGGCCCCGTTCGATGTGAGCAAGCCGGAGCCGCCCTGGGTCATCTTCGGGTCGCGCGGGGCGGTCGCATTCGAAGAGCAGGTGGAGGCGCTGCGTACTGCGGGTGGTCGGGTCTACGAGCTGCACGCCGACGACCTGCGCGACGAGCCGAGTACGTGTGACGCCTTCGCCCGGGCGATCGGATTCCCTGGACATTTCGGGCGAAACTGGGATGCCCTGGTCGACTGCCTTGATGATCTCCACGGTCACGCCGCCGGCAAGGCCGGGATCGCCGTGATTGTGCACGGGGCGGACACTCTCCTCGGGGCGGATCACCTCAGGGTGTTCGTGTCGGTGCTCTGCCAGGCCGCCGACCGCGCGAACACCGAGGTCGATCCGGACGGCGAGCCTCGCGGCATTCCAGCGGTGATCGAGCACTTCATCTTCCTGCTGGACGAGGTGCCGGCGGAGGGGTTCGCGGCCGAGATCGAGGACCCGGACATCGTCGTCTCCGTCGAAGGAGATTTCCTCACCGTGGCCCTGGATCTCGCGGTCTGGCGACCGTGACCCCCTGAATCCCGGGCGGCGAGCCCTGGTTTTGACCAATCAGGCCGAGCCCCCCTCGAATTCCCGGCTCCTCAACAAACCGGCCCCGATAACGACCGCGATCACCCCGGCGGAGAGAAACTGGCGGGATGACCGCCAGGACAGAACCGACCATTTCGACTGTGCGGACAGTACAGACCCGACACTGAGCCATGACCCTGCCGACAGAAGCGAAAGAGACGAACCAACCGAGCCGACGGACAAATAGCTCCCGACCGAGCCGACCGACATGGCAGAACCGACCGATCCGATGGAGAGAACCGACCCCTTCGATCCGATCGAGAGAATCGAGTCCTCGGACCACAGGGAGAGAACGGATCCCTTGGAAGCGGATCGCGCCCCGGACGCAAGTTTCGTCTTCATACAATCATGGTGCGCGCCTCTCGCCGCACGCGCCAGAGGTCCCTCCGCCCCTCGCTGTAGGGCCGCTTCGGCCACGGAGTTGAGCCATGGACGGGTCGTCGTCCACGCACTCCGTGCCGGTTCTGCGCCAACCGCCCGCCCCAGGAACCCGCCTGGAACTGAACTCAACGCCGTGGACGACCCCGGCGCGGCAACGGCCCGCCTGCCCGGAGGACAGACGGGCCGGGCACGGCGCCGTCGGCGTCAGAAGTCTTCAGGGCGCCGCGCCCACCGGGTCATCCGGCGTCGGCGCCGTTCTTGCGGGCGGTGAGCAGCAGGTACTCCCACTCCATGCCGCCGTCCCGCAGCGCGCCGGCGGCCAGGTCGGTGAGGGCGGTGTCCAGGGCGGCCGTCCGCTCGGGGTCGTCGGCGAGGTTGCGGTAGACCGCGATGGTCGGGCCGTAGGCGGCCTTGAAGAAGTCCCGGAACTCCTCCGGCCCCCCGAACATGTCCACGCGGATCGTCCGGCGGTGCCCCTCGACGTCGGTGACACGGTCGCCGAGCAGCTCGCGCACGTGCTTCTCCTGTCCCCACAGCGGCGGCGGCTGCGCGCCGGGGGGCGGCGGCGGGGCGTACGGCTTCATCGTGGCGAACATCTGCCCGATGAACCCCTCGGGGGTCCAGCTCAGCAGCCCGATCGTGCCTCCGGGCCGGCAGACCCGCACCAGCTCGTCGGCGGCGACCTGGTGGTGCGGGGCGAACATGACCCCGACGCAGGACATCACCGTGTCGAAGGTTGCGTCCTCGAACGGCAGCGCCTCGGCGTCCGCCTCCTGCCAGGCCAGCGTGGCGCCGCGTTCCTCGGCCTCCCGCTGTCCCACGGCCAGCAGTTCGGGCGTGAGGTCGGAGGCGACCACTTCCCCGCCCGCCAGCGCGGCCGGGATCGAGGCGTTCCCGGAACCGGCGGCGACGTCCAGGACCCGGTCGCCGGTCTTCACCGCGCAGGCATCCACCAGCGCCGGTCCGAGTGCCGCCACGACCTGCCTGGCCACCGCCGGGTAGTCACCGAGCGCCCACATCGTCCGGTGCTTCGCTTTGAGCGCGCGATCCGCCTCACGCGCGTCCGCCGTATCCGACATGCCACATGCCTCCCTCGTCCCTACGCTGCCGATGCCGTCCTGCGCCGAGCCTAGAACCGGGCGCCGCCCCTGGCCGGCGAGCGCCGTACCGCCGTACGGGTGCAATCCGTTCGATGCCGTCGCCCCCTCCCACGGACGGCTACGTCCGACGAGGGTCAGCAGCTCTCGTCGTCCTTGACCGCGTTCAGGGTGATGAGTGTGTCCGTGGGGTGCTCACCGGCTGCGGGTTCCTGGCTGCACACGGTCCAGTTGCGGTCGAGGACCTGGAGGCGGTTCTGTCCGCTGGCGTCCTGGTCGTCGAGGAGGTAGAAGCCGGCGGCCTGCGCTTCGTCCTGGGCTGCCTGGAGGTCGAGGCCCACGAGATCGGGCAGCGTCGCCGTTTCGGCCTGCGCTTCGCCGCCGTCGTCGCCGCCGTCTTCATCGGGAGCGTCCTTGGGGTCGTCCTTGGGGTCGCCCTTCGGCGGGGTGCCGGATTCCTCGGTCGGGTCCTTCGCCGTCGTGCTGGATTCCTCGGTCGATGTGCCGGTCTCACTGGCACCGGTGTCGTCGCCGCCGCTGCCGCATGCGGTCAGTGCGAGGAGAGCTGCGGCGGCGAGCGCCGCTGCGGTCGTACGGATTCCCATGGTGTTCCCCCAAGGCCGTGCACATGAGCTGAGTGGGCATCATGTGCCGTTGGACGGGGGCTTCGTGGCCGAGTGACGGTCCTGTGACGGTGCGTTCGAAGGGCGCGCCCGTGATGTGCCGTGGTCGCGACTTGCCTCGCTCGCGCCCTGCCTCCCGCCAACTGGCCTGGTCCGTGCGGCGGTTCAGGCCGCTCGGGCTCGGAACGTACTCGGGCTATGCCCTTTGTGGCGTTTGAAGGCCGCGCTGAAGCCGAAGGCGTCCGCGTAGCCGACGGACTTCGCGATCTGGGCGATGCTGAGATCGGTGTCTGCCAGGAGGGTCTCGGCGTCGTCCATGCGGCACTCGGTGAGGTAGGCGAGGGGCGGGCGGCCCATCAGCTGCGTGAAGCGTCTTGCGAACAGCGCCCGGGAGACACCGGCTTGTGCGGCGAGCGACGCAACCGTCCACGTATCGGCGGGCCGACGGTGGAAGGCGTGCAGGGCGGGTGCGAGGACCGGGTCGGCGAGGCCGCGGTACCAGCTCGGCGCGTCGGAGCCCGCCCGGTCGAACCAGGTGCGCAGCGTGCACACCAGGGCCCAGTCGAGGAGCCGGTCCATCAGCGCCTGCGAACCGGCCGAGAACCGGGCGGCGTCGGCGGCCGAACTCTCCAGCCAGGCGCAGACCTCGGCGTCCTCGGTGACGACCAGGACGGGCGGCAGCGCGCGCAGCAGCCGTTCGTGGCGGTGGCCCCAGGCCCGGTAGGCGCCCACGATGAGGGCCGTGGCTCCGTCGTCCGGGTCGGTGCCCCAGTTGATGCCGGCGAACTCCTCGTCCGGGCAGGAGTCGTCCGCGGTGAAGCAGCTGATCTCGTACTCCGCGTGCGGGCGTTGGGCGGTGTCGGGTTCGTCGGCGAGGTGGAAGGGTGCGGGGCCGCGCACGATGGCGGTGTCGCCCGCGTTGATCACTCGCTCGGTGCCGTCGGCGAGCAGCAGGGTGCCGCCGCCGCGCAGCACGGTGACCATGGTGAGCGGTGCGGCGTCGGCGAAGCGGATGGTCCAGGGCGCGGTCAGGACGGCGTGGGTGACGACCGAGCCCTCGGCGCGGATTCCGCTCAGCAGCGAACTCAGGGGATCCATAGAGGAATCGTAGACGCTCTCCTATGTGCTGGAGAGTTTCTCCCATGGATCATCTACGCGGCCGCGGATGTACTGGAAGCACCGAACAGAGCCCCCGTAGGGAGACACCGTGCCGCAGCACAGCAGTGACACCAGGACCGCTCTCGTGGTCGTCGCACACCACCGCAGCGATTCCCTCACCGCGCACACCGCCCGCCGTGCGGCCGCCCGCCTCGAGGCCGCCGGTTACCGCATCGACCTGCTCGACCTGCACGCCGAGGGGTTCGACCCTCGGATGAACGTGGCGGACCAGCCGGACTGGGGCGACCGGGAGAAGACGTACTCGCAGGAGACGCACGCGCACATGCGGCGCATTCTCGACGCCGACGTCATCGTCGCCGCCTTCCCCGTGTACTGGCAGAGCGTGCCCGCCGTACTCAAGGGTTGGATCGACCGGGTGTGGAACTACGGGTTCGCCTACGGTCGCAGCAAGCCCCGCCTGGCCGGCAAGCGCATGCTCTGGCTCGGCCTGGCCGGAGCCACCGCGGACGATCCGATCGCGGAGGGGATGCAGTCCGTCCTGGAGGCCGGGCTGAGCGAGGGTATCGCCTACTACTGCGGCTTCTCGCAGTCCACGGTGGGCCTGCTCCTCGACGCGGAGGAGCGGCCGCAGCGTGTCGACGCCGAGGGCAACCTGCACATCGGCGACGCCGTCACGGATGCCGAACGGGAAGCCCAGTACGCCGACTTCGACCGTCGGACCCTGAAGTTCGTGGACGAGTTCCTCGCGGCCGAACCGGTCGCGGCCTGAGCGGACCAACCCGGAGACGACCGGCAGGCCCGCCGGAATCGCCCGAACGCCACGTCTGCGCGCCCGGGCGGGTGCCGGTGCACCATGCCGCGCCCGCCCGGGCCGTCGCCCGCCCTAGCCTCCGCGAGGGGACCGCCGTACGGCGGACGCCGCACGCAGCACGCCTTCCCCGCCTCGGGAGCCCGAGCTCAGGGCGCCTTGAACAGCGTGGGAAAGCGGGGGGCGAGCCACGGCTTGCGGCCCCAGGCGAGGACACCGCCGCGTGCCATGGCCTGCCAAGGCCCCAGGCGTCCCAACGCGATCAGGAGGAAGACGACCGGCTCGGTGAGAACGGTGCAGTCCGAACGCTCGGGCGGGCCGGGCAGCACCTCCACCACGCCGTCCGTGAACGTGACACCGAAGGCCGCGCCGCCCCGGATACGCAGGGTGAACCGGGCCGTCAACGTGCTCGCCACCGCGATACGCGGCATCGCCGTCTTCAGGAACGGCACGCACAGTCCGACCCGCGCCGCATCGATCATGTGCGGGCGGCGCAGCGCGCGGGCGAGGTCGTAGCCGTGGCCCAGCATGTGGGTCAGCAGGTACGCGGCCAGGACCTCCTGGTCCATGAGGCCGAGCGGGGTCTGCAACGTCCTGCCCGCACTGCCCTCCGCCGCCGCCCGCTCCACCGCGGTCAGGAACGCCTCCGTCCGCTCCAGGAGCATCGCGGCCAGCGGCTCCGCGCCGCGCTCGGGGAACTCGGCGAGACTGAGCGCGTTGGCTGCCGCGATGCCCTGCGGAGTGCCGTCCCCGTAAGGACGTTCCCGGCCGCACGCGAGATCGGCCATCAAACCGTTGGCCATGGCCAGATGGGCGGCCGTCTCACCGGTCGTCCATTCCAGCCCCGGCACCCGACCGCCCATGTCGTCGTCCGTCGCGCCCCCCAGCAGCGCGGCGATCGCCTCCGCGGTCTCCCGTATCGCCCGGCCCAGCCCCTCCGGCAGGCAGGAGTCCCTGACGTCGGCCTGTATTCCCCGCTCCACGCTGGTCTCTCTCCTCGCACGTCATCACGCTTGTAGCGCGGTACAGAACCAGACGTGTCCATGCGGAGCAAGAGTTCCGGGCAAGGTCGGTGGGTACGGGCCGGGCCACGACCGTCCAACCGGTAGATCATGTGTTCGCAGCGGGTCGGAGTGGCCGATTATAGGATCTTGGTCATGGCGACGAGACTTGTGCAGATCAACATGAAGGCCCAGGACGACTCCGCGCTCGGTCGGTTCTGGGCGGAGGCGCTCGGTTGGGGTATCGACAGCGAAGGGCCGGGTGTCACCAACCTCGAACCCGCGGGCCTGCCCTATCCCGACCCCTCGGCCCTCTTCATCGACCTCGTCGCCCGGCCGGAACCGAAGACCGTGAAGAACCGGGTCCACCTTGATCTGGCCACCACCTCGCTCGCCCATCAGGCGGAGTTGGTCGCACGCCTCCAGGGTCTCGGCGCGACCCTCGCCGACATCGGGCAGGGCGATGTTCCCTGGACGGTGATGGCGGACCCGGAGGGCAACGAGTTCTGCGTCCTGGAGCCCCGCGAGATGTACCTGGACACCGGGCCGATCGCCACGGTGGTGGTCGACTGCACCGACCCCAGGGCGATGGCCCGGTTCTGGGACGAGGCGATGGACTGGACGCTCCACCGCGTGGACGACGACCACGCGACCCTGCGCTCGGCGCAGGGCGTCGGACCCTATCTGGAGTTCGTCCGCACCCCCGGCACCAAGAGCGGGTGGAACCGCGTCCACCTCGACATCTGCCCCTACACCGGGGAGGACATGGCGGCGGAGGCGGCCCGCCTGCGCTCCCTGGGCGCCACCGACCCCGACTTCGACCGGTCCGCGATCCACTGGACCGTGCTGGCCGACCCGGAAGGCAACGAGTTCTGCCTGCTCACGCCTCGCTGACCTCGCCCTGAGCACCGGCCCGGCCGCTTCATCGGCCGGGGAGGCATCCGGCACGCACTCTCACCGCAAGGCGCGTCCCAGTTCACGCCGGTGGCCAAAGACCCACTGGTACGCCTCCCGCACTTCTCTCACCACTCCGGCCTCGCGAAGGCGGACCATGGCCGGATCGCCCGCGTCGGCCCCGGTCTCGATGCCCCGCCGGCACCGGTCCTGCCACCACAGGACCGTGGACACGAGGCGCTGCCGGTCGGGCAGGCCGTAGCTGTCGGCGATGAGCCTCATGCGCCGGGCCGCCTCGCCGACGTCGGTCACCGCGGGGCCGAGACCGAGGTACTGCCAGCAGACATGTGCGACGTCGTGGATGCGTGCGCCCGGCGCCGCGAGGTCCCAGTCGATGAACGCGGCCGGCCGAAGCAGGCCGTCGGCCGGCCGGTAGACGGTGTTCCTGGGCGACAGGTCGTTGTGGCAGACAACCTCGCTGTCGCCGGCCAGGGAGGTGCCTGCGGTGAGGTCGTGGAACTCGCGTACGAGCCGGGCGACCGCGGCCAGGCTCTCCTCCGACGACACGGCAGCGGGCTGGCGCCGTTCCCACGCCACGTGCCCGTCGACGTAGCTGAGCACCTCACGACCCTGACCGTCCACACCGAGATACCGCGGAGCCCCGTTCCAGCCGCGGGCTTCGAGGAGTCTCAGCAGGTCGGCGACGAACCCCGTACGAGCAGTCGCCGGACGACGCACCGTGTCCCCCACACGAACGACCGCACTGACGAACCCACCCGGCATGAACGACTCGGACATGCCCCCACCCTGCCCCAACGACGGCCACCCCTGCTACGGGCGCTCGAACGGCCCTGTCCACGGAGGATGGCGTACGGCCCGTTCCACCGCGTCTCGGAGTCGGGACCGATCCGCTCCCACGGCCGGGCGAGGGGCACGCACCCATCGGTGCGGCTGCGCGCCCGACCGTCGGCGTTTCGGCCAACCGCCTTACGCCGCACACCCGTTGCGGCAGACGGGTCCATGCACCCTCCACATGCTGACGCACGCTCCAGCTCGGGGTTCCGGAATCGACCGAAATACATGTGTTCGATATCCGTGTCCGGTCGTTGAGCCTGTCGACCACGCCGGACAACCGTCAGGGGGATCACGATGACGTCGACCGCCGCGAATGAACAGCAGCCTCCCGTGCCACCTCCCCCACCACCACCGCCCGCGGAGATCACGTACAGCGGGAGTTACTCCGTCAATCCGCTCGCCGAGGTGTCCTTCGCGCGGATGTGCGCGCAGATCCCCAAGGTGCTGCGCCGGATCGCCCGGCTGTCGTGGCGGACCGACCGGCGCGCGGTGCGGCTCCTGCTGGGCTGCCAGGTGGTCACCGGGGTCTCGGCCGCGGTCCTGCTCGCCGCGACCGCTGCCGCGATGGAGCCGATCCTGTCGGACGACGCCGTCGCCGACCGGCTGCGCAGTGCGCTGCCCGCGCTGGTGGTGGTGGCCCTGGCCGCGGCGCTCGGACGCGGTGCGGCCTCGGTGGCCACGTATGCCGAACGGCGGATCACTCCCCGGCTGATGACGGAGACGGACACCGCGCTGGTCGAGGCGGTGTGCCGGGTGGAGGCCGCAGCGTACGCCGTGGACGGCTTCTCGGACCGGCAGGAGGCCGCCGAGATGGGGGTGATCCGTACGCTGGTGATGGTCGCCGACGCGCAGCGGCTTATGTCCGCCCTGATCCGTATGCTCACCGCGGGCGGTGTCCTGTCGGTGCTGAACGTCCTGATGCTGCCGCTGCTTCTGCTCGCCGTGCTCCCCGCCGGACTCGGAGCCGTCCTGACGGCCCGGGTGGACTACGAGACCCACTACGCCAACGTCGCCGATCGCAACGTCCGCGGGATGATGCGCTGGTGGGCCACCACCTCGAAGTACGGCGACGAGGTCCGCGCCAACTCGATGACCGACTACCTCATCTACTGGTACCGCGCCCTGTCCGACCGCTGCGACCGCCGCACTCTCGCCGCCGCGCCGCGGACCTTGCGGATCTCCCTGCTGTCCTCGCTGGCCGGCGGCTTCTTCCTCGTCATCACCTGGTCCGCGCTGGCCTGGCTCGCCGTCAGCGGACGCATCGACCTCGCCGTCGCCGCCACCGCGGTCGTCGCCGTACAGACGACGCTCGCCGCCCTGTCCCAGGTCGTCATCAACGGCGCCGCCGTGTTCCACACCAGCCTCTACCTCGGCGACATGCAGTCCTTCCTCGACGACGCGGGAGCCCGCGCGCCCCAGCGCGGCCCCCACGCCATGACCGGCCCGGTCGACGAGATCAAGGTCGAGGAAGCCGTCTACCAGTACCCCGGCAAGGAGAAGCCCGCGGTGAACGGCGTGTCCCTCACGCTACGGCGCGGCGAGATCCTGGCGATCGTCGGAGCGAACGGTTCCGGCAAGTCCACCCTGACCCGGCTGCTCACCGGGATCTACCTCCCCGACAAGGGCAAGGTCACCTGGAACGGCAGGGACCTCGCGCAGGTCGACCCCGCGAGCGTGTGGGCGAACACGGGCCTGGTGCCGCAGATCTTCGCCCAATGGCCCCTGCGCGTACGGGAGAACATCACCCTCGGCCAGCCCCGCACCCACGACGACACGGCCGTGTGGGAAGCGGTCGACGCGGTCGGGCTGCGCGAGGCCGTCGACGACCTGCCCGCCGGACTGGACACCCTCCTCGCCCGCGACATCTTCGGCGGATCGGAACTCTCCGGCGGCCTGTGGCAGCGCGTCGCCTGCTCCCGAGCCCTGTACCGCAAGCCCGAGCTGCTCATCCTCGACGAGCCCACCTCCCAGATGGACCCACGCGGTGAACACGGCGTCTTCGAGCAGATCAAGGCCATCGCCGGCGACCGCATCACCATCGTGGTCACCCACCGCCTGGAGAACACCAAGATCGCCGACCATATCGTCGTCATGGAACACGGCCGCATCACCGAACAGGGCAACTACGACGACCTCGTCCACGGCGGTGGAACCTTCGCCGAACTCCTGCAGCTCTCCCAGGACCGCTGACCTGCCGCGCACGGCCCTAAAATCTCCACGAACCCGCAACGCAGGAGGCTCTGGCAGCCGAGCCAAGTCACGTAGGGAACCGGGCAGATGAGCATCCACTTCGAGGCCGGCTGGTACGGAAGCGATCTGGACGGCCATCGCTCCGGCCCCCACGACCGTCACTCCCTTGACTCCTTGCCGCCGTTGGGCAACCAACGCTTCAAGGGAAGCTTCGACTGGCTCGGCGGGCCCAGCGGGACCTCCGTGAAACACCTCGCCGAGCTTGGCGCGGTGACGGAGGAGCTGGATCGCCAAGGGCTGTCACTCCCCCAGGACTTCATCACCTACTACTCCTCGGCGAATCTTCAAGACATCCTGGGCGATCCGTCGCTGACTTGCTGTTGGAGCAGCCTTTCCCCGCCGATACCCAGTCCGGTCGAGCCCGGCGCCTTCCTGGTCCGCTTCTTCCGCGACCAACAGGACTGCGTCCTCTGGTACTTCTACCTGCGGCCCGGCAGCCCGGCCTTCATAGTGCACTCCCACCTTGAGTACGAGTACGAGTACGAAGCCCACCGCAGCGGCGGTGAGTTCAACGGGAACAGTGACATCGACGACTTCGACGAGCAGCTGGAGGCGCTCCAGTACTGCGCTCCCACCTTCGAGGAGTGGGCGTACCGCTTCTGGATCGAGAACCGCATCCATGAGGGCGTCGAGAGCGGGGACGACCCGTCTCTCAGCAAGGCACAGCAGGCATACCTGAATCACTACAGGTAGCCCGAGAGGCTCCACCGCCGTGCCTGAGCGCATTCGGGCAGCGCTGGTCAGTAGCGGAGACGAGCCTCTCGCCCGTCGATGCGCAGCGAGCAGTTCTTGAAGACCTCCAGCGGGGTCTGTTCGCTGTCAGCCGGCACCAGGACCAAGTCCAAGTCACGCAAAGGCATCAGGACGGCAAGCGTGCAGGCCCCGTCCGGGTCCGGGCCACTCAAAGATGCCCAGGCCTCAAAGAGGCTGCCGATGCCGTCCCACCCCGGGCCCGGACTGAAGTGCGCCAGGAAGGACGGTTGGTCGATCCCGTACTCATGCAGCTCACCGACCAGGATGTCGCCGCGCATAAGTCGCCAGTTCCTCACTTGTCGTAGCCCCGCTTCCCATGGATGCCATTGCGCTCGAATCCTCGCAACGCCCACCCCGCCCGGCCAAGCCCTTCGGGCGGCCTGCGGACGTGGAGTGCTGCCTCACGGCGTGGCGATCTCCTGTCGGCAGCGGTCCAGGAAGGCGTCGCCGGCTCTGCCCATGCGCATCGCCGTTTCGTGGGCGCGCGCCTTCCAGTCGGCCGGTTCGACCGGCTGCGCGGCTTCGGAGAGGTCACGTAGGTATTCGTTGGCTGCCTTCCAGCCGGTGACCCACATCTCGTGCGCAGCGGTGCGTACTTCGTCCGTGGCGAACAGGGCGACCTGGTTGTAGGCCTTGCGGAATTCCGTCCGCAGCTCGCGCCATCTGCTCTCGGCGGCGGCCCACTGCTCGCGGCCGGCGGGCGGGGCGAGCATCGGCAGTTCGGAGCGTACGAACTGCAGGACTTCCTCCCCGGCGAGGGAGAGTTGCACGTAGGCGTTCAGGCGTTCGTCGCGCAGCCAGTGCGCGTGTTCCGCGGCCCGGCGCATCACTTCGAGTTCGCGGGCGTCGCGCCCCCGGCGCCGTTCCACATGGGCGTTGGCCCAGAAGGTCAGCACCGCGCCGCTGAGCGTCGCCGCCACCGTGATCACCTGCGTCGTCGTATCCACTGCGTCCGACTCCCCCTGCCCGCCAAGTGCCTTGCGGCTCAGCCTCTTTCGTGAGTCTGCGGCAGCTTGTGTGCCGCGTACAGCGCGACGATTGCCCACCTTGGCGCGAGAGGTGGGTCAGTGGTGGCGTACCTCGATGATGTTGTCGTCCTCGTCGGAGAGTTCGAGGCTGTGGTGCCAGCCGAGCCGGGTGAGCAGTGCGGCCAAGTCGTTCAGCCGGTGGGGGGCGATCACGCCGTTGAGCAGGGTTGTGTCGGCCCCGGCGGGGTCGATCTCGATGCGGCACCAGGCGGTTTCGGCCTCGTAGGCGTACCAGGAGGAGGACCGGGTCCTCCAGCCGTGTGCGCCCAAGCGGGAGGCGACCAGGGAGGGGTCGATGGCTCCGTGGAGGATGCCGCAGATGTTGTTGGCCATGACCGCCAGGGTGGGATCGAGCGGTCTGTCGGTGTCGTCGCCGGTCGGAGTGCTCACGGGGGCAAGTGTCGGATATCCCGGGTCAGGGCGGGAGTGGCAGGGGGCCTGTAGGCGCTGGGCCGGCCATGGCGGCGACGGTGTCGTCGTGCGAGTGATGACGAACCTCGCTCCCGGCGCCTCCCTCACCGACACTGGTGCCGAAGCTGTTCCTCCGGAGCACCGGGAGTGCCGATGACCGACAAGAGCCACCGCGTCCCCTCACCGGACCCGGCCGGGGCGAGCGGTGCGTCCGGAGAGGTGGAGCGGGTGGATGTCCTGGTCGTCGGTGCCGGGATCTCCGGGCTCGGTGCCGCCCGGCATCTGGCCGTCGAGGCGCCCCGGAAGTCGTTCGTGATCCTGGAGGCCCGCGACGGCATCGGGGGCACATGGGACCTGTTCCGCTATCCCGGCGTCCGGTCCGACTCCGACCTGTACACCTTCGGCTACGGGTTCAAGCCCTGGCGCGACCAGGAGACCATCGCCGACGCTTCTCGAATCCTCGACTACCTGCGCGAGACCGCGGAGGAGAACGGCCTGCTCGAACGGGTCCGTTTCGGCCACCGGGTCGTACGCGCGGAGTGGTCGACGGCAACGGCGCGTTGGCTGGTCCGGGTCCGGGCCGGGTCCGGCGAGGGTCCGGTGGAGAAGCTCGTCAGCGCTCGCTGGATCTTCTGCGGCGGCGGCTACTACCGCTACGACGAGGGGTACACACCGGCCTTCCCCGGCCGCGAGCGGTTCGCCGGGGAGGTCGTACATCCGCAGCACTGGCCCGAGGGCCTCGACTGGGCGGACAAGCGGATCGTGGTCATCGGCAGCGGTGCCACCGCCGTCACCCTGGGACCCGCCCTGGCCGAGAGCGCCCGGCACGTCACATTGTTGCAGCGCACCCCGAGCTACGTCATGCCGATCCCCCGCACCGACCGGACCGCCCAGCTCCTCAAGCGGCTGCTCAGCGCCGATCGCGCGCACACCGTGATCCGCTCGCTGTACATCACTCGGCAACGGCTGGTGTGGAGGTTCTGCCAGCGTTTCCCCCGGGCCGCCCGCCGGTTCATCCGCCGGACCAACGTCAGGCTCCTGCCCCCGGGGTACGACGTCGACACGCATTTCAACCCGCCCTACGCCCCCTGGGACCAGCGGCTCTGCGCCGTCCCGGACGCCGACCTGTTCGAGGCGATCGGGGCGGGCCGCGTCTCGATGGTCACCGACCACATCGAGACCTTCACCGAGTCCGGGATTCTCCTGACATCGGGGCGCCACCTGGACGCCGACGTCATCGTCACCGCGACCGGCCTGAACCTCCAGGTCGCCGGCGGTATCGAGCTGACGGTCGACGGGCGGCCCGTCCGCTACCGCGACACGGTCGTCTACCGCGGTCTGATGCTCAGCGGCGTCCCCAACTTCGCCCTGTCCATCGGCTACACCAACGCCTCCTGGACGCTCAAGGTCGGCCTGTTGTGCGAGTACTTCATCAGGCTGCTCGACCACATGGACGCCGGTGGTCACGACGCCGTCCGGGCGGTCGCCGACCCCGGCATGCCCACCCGTCCTCTGCTCGACTTCGCGGCCGGCTACGTCCAGCGTTCGCTCGGCGAGCTGCCCAAGCAGGGGCAGGCCGCGCCGTGGCTCATGTCCAAGGACTACTTCGACGACCGCAAGCTGATCCGCTCCGGCCCTCTGGTCGACGAACACCTGCGCTTCTCCAGCGCCGCCGCCGGGAACCGGCCGAGCGCGCCCACCGCGGCCCCCACGGCGCCGTAGCCGGCCAGGGGGTGAGCGTCACGGCGCCCGCTTCCCCGTCGCGCGCACGCTCGTGCGGCGCGAGGGGAGAGGTGGCGCGGCCGGCCGCGTGGGCGACGGTGCGCGGTCACGCGGCCTCCTCTTCCGGGTGTTCCTCGACGGTGCGGGAGTTGGTGAGGGTCAGCGCGCCGCCGGCTGCGATCAGGCCGACGACCACGGCCAGCAGTGCGTAGCTGACGCGTTCGCCGTGGAAGAAGGAGGCGACGAGGCCGCTGCTCCAGGTACCGGCGGGGAGCTGGGTGGTGACCAGGGCGGCGATCAGGGTGCCGACGACCGCGGTGCCGACGCTGGTGCCGACTTCCTGGGCGGTGTCGTTGAGGGCGGCGCCGATGGAGGTGCGGTTGCTGGGCATCGCGTCGATGAGGGCGACCGCGCAGATCGTCATCACGGTCCGCAGTCCGATGGTCATGACGACCATGCAGGCGGCGATGGCGGCGTACCCGTGGTCGACGGCCCAGGAGAGGCCGGCCAGGGATCCGGCCAGGCAGGCGGCGCCCACGAGGCAGGCGACGCGGTGGCCGTAGCGGCGCGCGAGCCACTCGGACAGGGGCGTGGCGGTCAGCATCGTCACGATGATCGGCAGGTTGGCCAGGCCGGCCCGTACCGGGCTCCACCCGTAGGCGTACTGGAAGTGGAGGATCAGCCCGAACATCACGCCGGCCATCGCGATGGACGTGCCGATCTGTGCGATGGCGGCGCCACGGACCGTGCCGTTGGAGAAGAGCCTCAGATCGAGCATGGGGGCCTTGCTGCGGCGCTCGTGGCGGACGAACGCGACCGCCGCGGCGATGGCGCCGGTGATCGACGCGAGGGTGACGGCGGAGAGCCAGCCGTGCTCGACACCGCTGGTCAGCGAGTAGCAGGCGAGCCCGATGGCGGCGACGCTGAGGGCGGCGCCGGGGATGTCGAGGCGGTCCTTGGTGAGGTCCTCGGGCCGGTCGGCGGGGACGCCGAGCCGTACGCCGACGCAGGCGATCACGGCGATGGGGGCGTTCACGAGGAGCAGCCACTCCCAGCCGACATGGGCCAGGGCGGTGCCGCCGAGGAGCGGTCCGAGGACGAAACCGGACATGCCGACGACGATCATCACCGTCATGGCGCGCATCCGCAGGGCCTTGTCGTCGAACAGGCGGAAGACCAGCGAGTTCGTGATCGGCGCCATGGCCGCGGCGGCTATGCCGAGTGCGGCGCGCAGGGCGATGAGCTGGCCGGCCGTGGTGACCAGGACGACGCACAGGCTGAGCGCGCCGAAGACGGCGAGGCCGATGAGCAGGACGCGGCGCCGGCCGAGCCGGTCGGCCATGGATCCGGCGGTGAGCAGCAGTCCGCCGAAGGTCAGCGAGTAGGCGCCGGTGACCCACTGCAGGGCGGTGGTGCCGCTGCCGAGGTCGCGGCCGATGGTGGGCAGGGCGATCGACAGCAGCGTGTTGTCGACCATCTCGACGAAGAAGGCCAGGCAGAGGGCGGCGAGGGGAATCCAGGCCGCGCGTAGGGACGTGTAGGTGCGTGCGGGGGTGTGGAGCGTTGCGGTGGTCATGATGACCCTCCGATCGAACATGGTTCGGTTATCGAACGGCGTACGATGCGGTACGATAGAACAACGTTCGATACGATGCAAGGGGCGAAGGGATCAAGCCGTGACACGCCAGCAGAACCGCTCGGGCGGGGGACGCCGACGGGCTTCGCACTCCATGGAGTCCGTGCTCGCCGAGGCGGTGGCACTGCTCGACGAGGCGGGAGCCCCCGCCCTGACCTTCCGGGCGCTCGCACAGCGGCTCGGCGGTGGCGTCGCCAGCATCTACTGGTACGTCGCCAACAAGGACGAGCTGCTCGACCGGGCCGCCGACCACGCCATGGGCCCCGTCCTGGCCGACGTCGAGAAGCTCCCGCGCAGTGACGACCCGATCGACGATCTGCGCACCATGGCCGTCACGTTGTTCGACGCTATCGTCCAACGCCCTTGGCTGAGCTCGTACTTCATGCGCAACACCAGCATCCAGGACAACACCCTGGGCCTGTACGAGAAGCTCGGCCAGCAGACCCTCCGCCTCAACCTCACCGCGTCCCAGCGGTTCCACGCGGTGTCCGCCGTCATGGGAGTCGTCATCGGCTCCGCCGTCGACCTCGGTCAGGAACCGACCCAGGAAATGATCGAGGGCGACGTCGACCGCGACGAATACCTCGGCGTGGTCGCCCAGGACTGGAGGGAACTCGACCCCGAGCGGTTCCCGTTCGTGCACGAGATCGTCGACGAGTTCGACGGCCACGACGACGTCGACCAGTTCCGCTCCGCCCTGGACCTGACCTTGGCCGGCCTGCGTCTGCAAGCGGGCGCCTGAAGACGGTGCCACGCGGGTGAGCCCCGACGCACGGCGGCGCCGGGGCTCACGGGGAGCGTCGGGTCAGCGGTCCATCAGGACGAACACGCCCCACCCGAGGTATTCGCGCTGGTACCTGGCGTGCTGGACGGGCGCCGCAGCCAGTTCCGCCCGCAGGTCGGCCGCCAGTTCGTCGTCGGGGTTGGCGTCGAGCCAGCGGCGCGTGTTGAGCCACTGCGCAGCGGCGTACCGGTCCCAGCTGTCCTGGTCGGCCAGAACCATCTCGACGACGTCACAGCCCAGGTCTCCGAACCGTCCGAGCAGTTCCGGCAGCGCGAGCAGGTCCTCCTTGCGGGCCATGTGACACCCCTCGACGACGGCTTGGTCCTCGGGCTCACGGCGCCAGTACGGTTCGCCGACCAGCATCATGCCGCCGGGAAGGAGACTGCGCCGCAGCAACTCGACGGTCCCCGCCACTCCGGAGCCGATCCAGGTCGCGCCGACACAGGCGGCGATACCGACGGGATCCTCGGCGACATACCCCGAGGCGTCCCCGTGCACGAAGTCGACCCGCTCGGCAACTCCCAGCTCCCAGGCCCGATTTCGGGCGGCGTCGAGGAAGACGGTGCTGATGTCCACGCCGGTGCCGGCGACAGCGTGGTCCCGGGCCCAGGTGCACAGCAACTCGCCCTTGCCGCAGGCGAGATCGAGAATCCGGGTACCCGGCGAGGGGCTGATGGCTCGCCCCAGCAGGTTCAGCTTCTCGCTGGTGAACGGGTTGCAGACACGATGGCTGCTCTCACGGATGGTGAAGCTACGTGGCAGATCCACTACAGGAATTCCTTCGGTCCATGGAGGTCATGACGGTTCCGCTGTGCGGCCGACGGGAGTTGACCGCGGATACCTGGACCGTCATCAAATGCACCTCTTAGGACGAGCGAAGACCGAACCTGGACCGGCCGAGGCTACGGCCGTGGGGAGCGGCGTGTCCATCGCATTACTGACCTCCAGGATCCGGATCCGATCCGCACGCACCCTGTCCACCGTTGCTGAGAGCCTCAGTGGCTCTCAGTATTCCGGGTCTTTCGGCCCGGAAGGTCCGTCACATCGCCGAAGTGTCAGGGGCTTGGGTTTGAGGACGGTCTCTCGTTTCCGTCTGTCGCTGGTGCGGCAGGGTTGCGCCACCGGCCCGCCCCGCCTCCGCCTTGCGGCGGGG